>NZ_JBFUAR010000018.1:0-202086 GCF_056406175.1 Arthrobacter sp. P1_D12 | reverse complement strand
GGTACGGGGTTGTTGTTTGAGAACTACATAGTGGACGCGAGCATCTTTTATAAGAAGCAATTTCCAAGAATATGAACCTGGATCTGTCGCTGTTGCCTTTTGGGGTGATGGTGGTGGTTTCTGTGGTTCTCTCGAAAATTACTCCTTGATCTTTTGTGGTCAAGTTTTTAAGAGCACACGGTGGATGCCTTGGCATTAGGAGCCGAAGAAGGACGTAGGAATCTGCGATAAGCCTGGGGGAGTCGATAACCGGACTGTGATCCCAGGGTGTCCGAATGGGGAAACCCCGCCAGGGGCGCGAGCTGCCTGGTGACCCGCATCTGAACACATAGGGTGCGTGGAGGGAACGCGGGGAAGTGAAACATCTCAGTACCCGCAGGAAGAGAAAACAATAGTGATTCCGTCAGTAGTGGCGAGCGAACGCGGATCAGGCTAAACCGTTCCATGTGTGATAGCCGGCGGGCGTTGCATGGTCGGGGTTGTGGGACTTCCCACTCCAGCTCTGCCGGGCTGGGAAGGTGAGAGTGCAGGCATAGGTGAACGGTCTTGAAAGGCCGGCCGTAGAGGGTGTGAGCCCCGTAACCGAAATGTTGTGCACCGCCTGGTGAAGTATCCCAAGTAGCACGGGGCCCGAGAAATCCCGTGCGAATCTGTCAGGACCACCTGATAAGCCTAAATACTCCCTAATGACCGATAGCGGACCAGTACCGTGAGGGAAAGGTGAAAAGTACCCCGGGAGGGGAGTGAAACAGTACCTGAAACCGTGTGCTTACAATCCGTCGGAGCCTCCGCGAGCGATCGTGTTGGGGTGACGGCGTGCCTTTTGAAGAATGAGCCTGCGAGTTAGTGTTACGTCGCGAGGTTAACCCGTGTGGGGAAGCCGTAGCGAAAGCGAGTCTGAATAGGGCGTTGCAGTGGCGTGATCTAGACCCGAAGCGAAGTGATCTACCCATGGCCAGGTTGAAGCGACGGTAAGACGTCGTGGAGGACCGAACCCACTTCAGTTGAAAATGGAGGGGATGAGCTGTGGGTAGGGGTGAAAGGCCAATCAAACTTCGTGATAGCTGGTTCTCCCCGAAATGCATTTAGGTGCAGCGTTGCGTGTTTCTTACCGGAGGTAGAGCTACTGGATGGCTAATGGGCCCTACAAGGTTACTGACGTCAGCCAAACTCCGAATGCCGGTAAGTGAGAGCGCAGCAGTGAGACTGTGGGGGATAAGCTTCATAGTCGAGAGGGAAACAGCCCAGACCACCAACTAAGGCCCCTAAGCGTGTGCTAAGTGGGAAAGGATGTGGAGTTGCGAAGACAACCAGGAGGTTGGCTTAGAAGCAGCCATCCTTAAAAGAGTGCGTAATAGCTCACTGGTCAAGTGATTCCGCGCCGACAATGTAGCGGGGCTCAAGTACACCGCCGAAGTTGTGGATTTCAGACATTAGCCAAGCCCTTGTGGTTCAGGCGTCTGGAGTGGTAGGGGAGCGTCGTGTGGGCAGTGAAGTCGCGGTGGAAACCAGCGGTGGAGCCTACACGAGTGAGAATGCAGGCATGAGTAGCGAAAGACGGGTGAGAAACCCGTCCGCCGGATGATCAAGGGTTCCAGGGTCAAGCTAATCTGCCCTGGGTAAGTCGGGACCTAAGGCGAGGCCGACAGGCGTAGTCGATGGACAACGGGTTGATATTCCCGTACCGGCGAAAAACCGCCCATGCTGAACAGGGGATACTAACCGCCCGAAACCTGCCTGACCGCCCTTGTGGTGGAAGGGTTTTGGTGGAGCGCGGGACCTGATCCTGGGAGGCAAGCGTATTAACAGGTGTGACGCAGGAAGGTAGCCGAGCCGGGCGATGGTTGTCCCGGTCTAAGGATGTAGGGCGAACGGTAGGCAAATCCGCCGTTCATGATGCCTGAGATCTGACGGGACCCCCGYAGGGGGGGATTCGGTGATCCTATGCTGCCGAGAAAAGCATCGACGCGAGGTTTTAGCCGCCCGTACCCCAAACCGACACAGGTGATCAGGTAGAGAATACTAAGGCGATCGAGAGAATTATGGTTAAGGAACTCGGCAAAATGCCCCCGTAACTTCGGGAGAAGGGGGGCCCCAACCTTGAACACCACTTGCTGGTGGGAGGGGATCGGGGCCGCAGAGACCAGGGGGAAGCGACTGTTTACTAAAAACACAGGTCCGTGCGAAGTCGCAAGACGATGTATACGGACTGACTCCTGCCCGGTGCTGGAAGGTTAAGAGGACCGGTTAGCCGCAAGGCGAAGCTGAGAATTTAAGCCCCAGTAAACGGCGGTGGTAACTATAACCATCCTAAGGTAGCGAAATTCCTTGTCGGGTAAGTTCCGACCTGCACGAATGGAGTAACGACTTCCCCGCTGTCTCAACCATAAACTCGGCGAAATTGCAGTACGAGTAAAGATGCTCGTTACGCGCAGCAGGACGGAAAGACCCCGAGACCTTTACTATAGTTTGGTATTGGTGTTCGGAGTGGCTTGTGTAGGATAGGTGGGAGACGTTGAAGCCCGGACGCCAGTTCGGGTGGAGTCATCGTTGAAATACCACTCTGGTCACTTTGGACATCTAACTTCGGCCCGTAATCCGGGTCAGGGACAGTGCCTGATGGGTAGTTTAACTGGGGCGGTTGCCTCCTAAAAAGTAACGGAGGCGCCCAAAGGTTCCCTCAGCCTGGTTGGCAATCAGGTGTCGAGTGTAAGTGCACAAGGGAGCTTGACTGTGAGAGAGACATCTCGAGCAGGGACGAAAGTCGGGACTAGTGATCCGGCGGTACATTGTGGAATGGCCGTCGCTCAACGGATAAAAGGTACCTCGGGGATAACAGGCTGATCTTGCCCAAGAGTCCATATCGACGGCATGGTTTGGCACCTCGATGTCGGCTCGTCGCATCCTGGGGCTGGAGTAGGTCCCAAGGGTTGGGCTGTTCGCCCATTAAAGCGGTACGCGAGCTGGGTTTAGAACGTCGTGAGACAGTTCGGTCCCTATCCGCTGCGCGCGCAGGAAATTTGAGAAGGGCTGTCCTTAGTACGAGAGGACCGGGACGGACGAACCTCTGGTGTGTCAGTTGTACTGCCAAGTGCACCGCTGATTAGCTACGTTCGGATGGGATAACCGCTGAAAGCATCTAAGCGGGAAGCTCGCTTCGAGATGAGATTTCCATACACCTTGCGTGTGAGAGGCCCCCAGCCAGACCACTGGGTTGATAGGCCGGATGTGGAAGCGAGGACTAACGACTCGTGAAGCTGACCGGTACTAATAGGCCGATAACTTACACCACACACCCTTCCCGTGAACGGATTCAAAAGACGTTCACACCAKGGGAAGGGTACAAAGAAACAAGACTGCTTGCGTCCACTATGTGGTTCCCAACCAACAAACCCGTTGCTTGAGGAACAAAACCACAACAAAATAACAACACCACAGATGTTGTAACCACAGATTTCCCCACCCCCGCCCCGCGGGTGCGTGGCGGAGCAAGGGTTACGGCGGTCATAGCGTGGGGGAAACGCCCGGTCCCATCCCGAACCCGGAAGCTAAGACCCACAGCGCCGATGGTACTGCACCCGGGAGGGTGTGGGAGAGTAGGTCACCGCCGGAACACCATTAACGGTCGAGGACCCCCACCAMCMGGKGGGGGTCCTCCCGCATTTAACCGGCCTCTCCGAACCGAGCCGGGCCGGGGTCCCCGACCCGGAGCGGAACCCGGACCGGACAAGACCAGGGCCAGCGTGCCCAGCCGAACCCGGGTCACGGCCTGCCAGAACACAGGTCCCAGGGCCCGCCACGAGCGCCCCACGTCCCCCGGGCAGCCGGCAGGGCATCCAAGACGGGTGCCGGCGTCGCCCCCGCTAAGGCCCCCCTCACGGCCCGCCAGGACCATGGGACCGGTGCCCAGCGGGCAGCGCCCGGGCTGGCTTCCTGGCGGCGGAAAGTCCGCCGGCGGGGACGGCGGCGGATCTGGGTGAAACGGCGCCGACGAGGGGGCTTCCGCTCTCGGCGCAATTTGACGGCGATCGGCGCCCGATTCCAGTGATTTTCCCCAAAAAAGGCCGAAAACACGCGGAATTTGCCACCTCTGAGGCGCCAAGCTGGTAAGTTTTCGAACAGTGGTTTGTACGCATGCCGTGTGCAGGCTCCAAAAATCGTGACCGTCCAGGAGGACATAAATGGCTAAGAACCGTAGTGAACTTGTTGCAGAGGTAGCAGGCAAGGCCGGCACCAGCCAGGCAGCAGTCAACTCCGTGCTCGACGCACTGTTCGAGGTCTTCGAGACCTCTGTCGCCGCGGGCGAGAAGATCACCATCCCGGGCTGGCTCGCCGTAGAGCGCACCGACCGTGCAGCTCGCACCGGCCGCAACCCGCAGACCGGCGAGACCATCCAGATTGCCGCTGGCCACAGCGTCAAGCTGACCGCCGGCTCCAAGCTGAAGGCTGCAGTCGCCAAGAAGAAGTAGTCTTCTTCGCAGGCTTGAAAGGAGCGGCAACCCTCGGGTTGCCGCTCCTTTTGCGTCATCGGCCAGTCCCCGGCCAGCCGCCGGCCGGTCCCTAACCGGTCCCTGACCGGTCTTAGGCCGGCCGGGCTGCCTTCCCGACCAATCCGCAGCCCTTTGAAGGCCGCGCCGGCTGGACGGATCCCCGGAGGCCCAGCCGCCGGGGCCGATTCGCTGAGCAAGGCGGCGTAGCGGACAATGGAGGTGTGCCTTCCGCAGTAAATCCCACGCCCACAACCGCAGCGCCCGTTCCCCCCGGGGACGCACGCGGCCCTGGCTCCGGTCCCCCCGGGATTGCCCGGCCTTGGCTGATCGCAGGCCTTGGCGCGTTGTTTATTGGCCTGGTAGCGGCACTGATCTTCTCCGGCGCAGCAGCCGCCCGCGAGGTCTCAGATCCAGGTGCGCTGGTGCGCTGGGGGCTTCCGGTGAGCAAAGCGATCCACAACGTCGCTGTCGCCACCGTGATCGGCGGCCTTATCTTCGCCGTCGGCATCCTGCCGCGAAACAGGAACAGCTCCCGGTCCAAGGAGCAGGACGCCCCGGAACATCCGGCCTTCACCCGGGCGCTGGCCGTGGCAGCGGCCGCCGGCGCCGTCTGGACGCTGTCCGCGATCACCGTGCTGGTCCTGGGCTACGCGGACATCGCGGGGCAGGGCATCTCCGGGGACCCGGAATTCACCCGCTCCCTCGTGTACTTCATGACGGACATCGAAACCGGACGCGCGTGGCTGGCTGTCGTCATCATCGCCGCCGTCGTTACCACCGCCCTGTTCGGAGTGCGCTCCCGCGGCGGCCTGGCACTGACGCTGGTCCTTTCGCTGATCGGGCTGGTTCCCGCTGCCCTGATCGGACACTCCTCCAGCTCCAGCGACCACGAGGGCGCCATCAACTCGCTCGGCCTGCACCTGGTCGGCGTATCGGCCTGGGTGGGCGGCATCATCATGCTCGCAGTCCTCTCCGGCGTCCTGGAAGGCACAGGCGCCGGCGGCCGCACCTCCGGGGCAGCCTCGGGGACAGCAGACATCACCGAGCCGACCCTGCGCCGGTTCTCATCCCTGGCCGGCTTTGCCTTCGCCCTGGTCTTCGCCTCCGGCGTGATCAACGCCAGCATCCGCCTCACCACTTGGGCAGACCTCTTCGGCTCGGCCTACGGGCAACTGATCCTGGCCAAGACGGCAGCGGTCCTGGTGCTGGGCGGCATCGGGCTCATGCACCGCCGCTGGGTCATCCCGCAGCTCGGCAACCGCGCCATGGGCAGGTCCGCGCGCCGGGTGTTGTGGCAGTTGGTGATTGTGGAGTTGATCATCATGGGGGCGACGTCCGGGATCGCCGTCGCGCTGGGGCGTTCCGCCCCGCCGCAGCCCACCACTTTCGCACCCGACGCTTCGCCGGCCTTCATCCTCTCGGGCTACGAGCTGCCGCCGGAACTGACCCCGGAAAGATGGCTCACGGAGTGGCGGCTCGACTGGCTCTGGATCGCCGTCGCCGTGTTTGGCCTGGTGTCCTACCTCCTCGGCGTGCGAAAAGTGATGAAGCGGGGCGACTCGTGGCCCTGGTTCCGGACGGTCAACTGGGTGCTCGGACTCGTGGTCCTCACCTACGTGACCTCGGGGCCGCCGTCGGTCTATGGCAGGGTGCTGTTTTCGGCGCACATGATGGACCACATGGCCCTGACCATGGTGGCCCCCATCTTCCTGGTCCTCGGCGCCCCCGTGACGCTGGCACTGCGGGCGCTCACCCCCCGGCGCGACAGCTCCCGCGGACCGCGCGAGTGGCTGATGATCTTCATCCACTCCAAGTTCTCGCAACTGGTGACACACCCGCTGTTCGCGGCCGCCAACTTCGCTGGCTCGATCGTGCTTTTCTACTACTCGGACGCGTTCGGCTACGCGATGCGGGACCACGTGGGCCACGAACTCATGAACCTGCACTTCGCCCTCACCGGCTACATCTTCGTGCTCACCATGATCGGTACCGATCCGTTGCCGCGCCGCGCACCGTACCCCATGCGGCTGCTGCTCCTGTTGGCCACTATGGGCTTCCACGCGTTCTTCGGCGTCGCCATCATGGGCGGCACCGGGCTGCTGGCCGCCGACTACTTCGGCAACCTCGGGCGGACCTGGGGCCCCCCGGCCCTGCTGGACCAACAGATGGGCGGTGCCGTGGCGTGGGGGATCGGCGAAGTGCCGACCCTGCTGGTAGCGATCGGTGTCGCCGTGATGTGGTCCCGCTCCGACGCGCGCGAGTCCAAACGCACCGACCGGGCGGCGGACAGGAATAACGACGCCGATCTCACCGCTTACAACGATATGTTTGCCAAGCTGGCCGAGCGCGACGCCAGGCTTGCCGAACGCAATTCAAAGCTGGAAGGACGCTCATGACCGAAACCGTACGCACCCACCTCCGGGTCCGGGCCTCCGAACTGGTGGGCCGCAAGTGGCTGAACACCGGTGGCAAGTCCCTGGACCTTGAATCCCTGCGCGGCAAGATCGTGCTGCTGGACTTCTGGACGTTCTGCTGCATCAACTGCCTGCACGTCCTGGACGAACTCCGCCCGCTCGAGCAGCAGTACTCGGATGTCCTCGTGACGGTCGGCGTGCATTCGCCCAAGTTCGAGCACGAGGCCGATCCCGTGGCGCTGGCGGCCGCCGTCGAACGCTACGAGATCCGCCACCCTGTCCTCGACGACCCCGAGCTGGACACCTGGAAGGCCTATACGGCCCGGGCCTGGCCGACCCTGGTGGTCATCGATCCCGAGGGCTACATCGTCGCGCACCTCTCCGGCGAGGGCCACGCGGACGGCCTCGCCGTCCTGATCCCCGAGCTGATCGCCGAACACGAGGCCCGGGGCACCCTGCACCGGGGCGACGGCCCCTACGTGGCGCCGGAACCGACGTCGGGAACGCTGCGCTTCCCGGGCAAGGCCCTGTTCCTGCCCGCCGGTCGCGGGGTCGGAGGCGCCGGCGACGGCTCGTGGCTGGTGACCGACACCGGCCATCACCGGCTCGTGGAACTCTCTACCGACTTTCAGACCGTGCTGGCCACTTACGGCTCGGGCGAAAAGGGCCACGCCGACGGCAACGCCGCCACCGCCCGGTTCAACGAACCGCAGGGCCTGGTGCTGCTGCCCGAGGATGTCGCCGCGGCCGCCGGTTACGACGTCGTCATTGCCGACTCCGTGAATCACCGGCTCCGCGGGCTGTCCCTCGCGGACGGCACCGTCCGGACGCTGGCCGGCAACGGCGTACAGCGGCTGCTGGAAACCGGCCCGGCCCGCGTGGACGAGGAAGGCGCCGCCTACGGAACCCGGCTCGAGGCGGACCCGCTCGCGGTGTCCCTGAGCTCGCCGTGGGACGTCGTCTGGTCCGCCAAGCTCAACGCCGTGGTGGTCGCGATGGCGGGAGTGCACCAGATCTTCAGCTTCGACCCGACTTCCGGCGCCGTAAAGATCATCGCCGGCAACGGCCTCGAAGGGCTCCTGGACGGCCCGGCCGCTGAAGCCTGGTTCGCCCAGTCCTCCGGCCTTGCCGAAGACGCGGACGGCAACATCTGGGTGGCTGACTCCGAGACCTCCGCCCTGCGCAAACTCGTGATTGATGACGCGGGCACCATCACCGTCGAATCGGCGGTGGGCAAGGGCCTGTTCGACTTCGGCTTCCGCGATGGACCCGCCGCGGAGGCGCGGCTGCAGCACCCGCTCGGCGTCACGGTGCTCCCTGACGGTTCGGTGGCCATCGCGGACACGTACAACGGCGCAGTCCGCCGCTACGACCCCGGAACGGGCACGGTCTCCACACTGGCCCGCGGACTGTCCGAGCCCTCGGACGTGATTGTGGACCACACCCAGGTCGCCGGATCCGAGCCGTTGCTGGTGGTGGTCGAGGCCAACAAGCACCAGCTCGTGTACGTGCCCATCCCGAAGGAAGCCCAGCAGGTGGACGAGGGTGCGGCGCAGACCCACCGTCCCAAGAGCCCTGTGGCGCCTGGGCCGCTCGAACTGGCGGTCCGCTTCACGGCGCCCACCGGTCAGAAGCTGGACGACCGCTGGGGCGATCCCACCCAGTTGAAGATCTCGTCCACACCCCCCGAACTGCTGGTCTCCGGCGGGGGGACGTCCGTGGGGCTCCTGCGCACCCTGGAGCTTTCCTCCGACGTCCCCGAGGGCGTCCTGCACATCACCGCCCGCGCGGCGGCCTGTGACGGGTCCGAAGACGCCGACGGCGAGATCCCGGACCATGCGGCCTGCCACCTCTACCAGCAGGACTGGGGAATCCCCGTGCTCCTGCAGGCCGACGGAGACACCGAGCTGGTCCTGGACCTGCGCGGAATGGACTGAGCCGCTGCGCCAAGGCTGACCTAAGGCTGCTGTCCGTGACCCTGAATCACGGACAGCAGCCTTTTGGCTTTCTTCGGGCCCGCCGCCGCGGAGTCCCGGAGGGTACTAGTAGTCCAGCTGCGGCGTGAGTTTGACGGTGTCGCCGTCGATGTCCAGACGGGTCGTGAAGCTGAAATCGTGGACGGAGTCGATGTCGGACACGGCGCCCGAGAACAGATCCTGTTGGCGGGCCTTGATCCGGGCCTTGCCGTCGAGGGGAGCCACCACCCAGCGGCCGCCGAACGGCTCGATGCTGACGCTCGGGTAGTCCGTGATGCTCCAGTCGATGGTTCCGTCCATCACGCGGTTGTTGGTGGCGTGGTAGAACGGGCAGTTGGGCTGCAGCTTCTGCTGCTTGTCGGCCTCGTCCGCGCAGGAGTCCAGGAACTCCTTGACCTTGCCGCTCACGGCCTCCTTCAGGGCGCCCGTGGCCTCGGTCAGCAGGTTCAGCGATGCCGGAGGCGCGTCCGCGGCCGACACGGTGGCGCGGGTGGCCGGGGCGGAGAAGTACTGGCCGTTCAGGGTCGCCTCATACTCGCCCGGGTAGAAGACAGCGAAGGAGTTGCGGCCGTTGGGCATGTTCACCGGCACCCCGTTGAGGGTGGCCTCGCTGGAGTTGACCACGGTGACGTCCAGGACGGGCAGCTCAGAGGGGACGAAAGACCATTTGTGGAAGAACAGCCACTCGGTGCCGGAGCGCTCCAACAGGAACTCGGTCCGCAGTTTGTTGCCGTCAACGGTGTACTCCATGGGCACCATGACCTGATTGGCACCGCGCTCTTCCGCGGCGCCAAGCTTGACGTCGGAGATGCGTGCCGCCGCGGTTTGCAGGGCCGTGCCGTCGAGCATCGCCGGGTTGCTTTGTGGCACGGAGGCGCGCAACAGGCCCAGCGCCTTTTCGCCATCGCCCTTTTGCAGGGCACTCAAATATTCACGGACTGGCTGCTGGGGCCCGGCAATGGAGTCGTTCACCAGATTGATCGACACGATGGCGCCGGCGACGGCAAGCATCAGTCCCAGCAGCCACACTGCTGCGATTTTGACCAACGCCTGACTCATCTGCACCATTCTTACGTTACCTGTACCCCACAGGAATCCCGGTGTCACAGTCCGCACCTGTGACGCGGAGCATGGCTGAAGGCCGCCCGACCCGCGGGCCGGGAACGTGCGGTTGGGTGCCGCCGCGGTGATCCCTAGCGGCGGCGGCGTTTGGAGGAAGTGCCGAAGACGCCGCGGAGCAGTTCCCTGCCAAGCTGGGTCCCCAGCGAGCGGGCCATGCTCTGGAGGCCACCGCCCAGGGCCCCGGCGAGTTCGCCGCCGATGCCCCCGCCGCCGCCGGCCGGCGGCTGCGCCGGCCGGGGGGCACGCCGCTCGGCCACGTTGTCATCGTCGGGCATCCGGGGCGCCGGCGCGGGGCGGCTGCTGGGGCGGCCAAGGATTTCCTCCTCGATCCGCCGGGCTTCGGCGTCGATGGCGCGGGGGTCCAAACCGCCGCCCTGGGCGGATTCCTGGCTGCCGCCGTCCCGGGCGCCGCCGTGGTGCGCGGTCCCGGCCGCCGGCCCGGTGGGGGCAGCGCCCGTGCGGTCACCGCCTTCGGCGGCGATCTTCTCGTACGCCGAGATGTTGTCGACGGCGGTGCCGTACTTGGGCAGCAGGGCGGAGGCGGCGACGGTGCTGGAGATCAGCTCGTCTGTGCTGGGACCCATCACGGACTCCGGGGCACGGAGCCGGGTCAGCGCCACCGGGGTCGGCGCGCCCTTCTCATTCAGGACTGTGATGACGGCCTCGCCGATGCCGGCGGTAGTGAGGGTCTCCTCGAGGTCATAGTCGCTGGTCGGGAAGGTGGAGACGGTGGCCCTGAGGGCCTTGGCGTCCTCCGGGGTATAGGCGCGGAGGGCGTGCTGCACGCGGTTTGCCAGCTGGCCGAGGACGTCGGCGGGGACGTCCTTGGGGGTCTGCGTCACGAAGAAGATTCCGACACCTTTGGACCTGATGAGCCGGACGGTGGTGGTGATCGCGTCAAGGAAGGCTTTCGAGGCGCCGTTGAACAGCAAGTGGGCCTCGTCGAGGAAGAACACGAGCTTGGGCTTGTCGAGGTCCCCGGACTCGGGCAGGTCCTCGAAGAGGTCGGCCAACAGCCACATGAGGAACGTCGAGAAGAGCATGGGCTTGGTCTGCAGCGTCGGAAGCTCCAGGCAGCTCACCACACCGCGGCCGTCCGGCGCGGTACGCAGCAGTTCGGCGGTGTCGAACTCGGGTTCGCCGAAGAACTTCTCCATACCCTGCGCCTCGAGCGTGATCAGTTCGCGCAGGATCACGCCGGCGGTTGCCTTGGAGAGGCCGCCGAGTTCCTCAAGTTCGTCCTTGCCCTCGGCCGAGGTCAGGAATTGGATCACGGCCCGGAGGTCCTTGAGGTCGATCAGCTCCAGGTCTTTCTTGTCCGCGAAATGGAAGACCAGCTGCAGGCTGGATTCCTGGGTTTCGTTCAGGTCCATGATGCGGGAGAGCAGGATGGGGCCGAAGGAGGTGATGGTGGCGCGGACCGGTATGCCCTTGCCGTCACCGCCTAGGGCCAGGAACTCCACCGGAAAAGTCTTGCCGGACCAGGCCTGGCCGATGCTCTCCGTGCGGGCCAGGAGTTTTTCGGTGCCCGTGCCGGCGGTGGCCAGGCCCGAGAGGTCGCCCTTGATGTCGGCCAGGAACACGGGCACACCGGCGGTGGAAAGCTGTTCGGCCATCATGTGCAGCGTGACGGTCTTGCCCGTGCCTGTCGCCCCGGCCACGAGGCCGTGCCGGTTCATCATCGCGAGCGGCAGCCGGACGGAGGCTTCCTTGTGGAGTTCGCCGTCGACGATCGCCGCGCCGAGCTCGATCGTCGGGCCGTCCAGGGTGTAGCCCTGGACGATCGTGGCGACTTTGTCTGCAGTGGATTTGATGGCCATGCGGTTAGCTTAGCCGGGTCCGGGGTTCCCGGACCCGGCTAAGGGTGGCTTATTCGGCGAGGGCCTTGAGGACCTCCTTGGCCACGTCCTCGCTGGACTGCGGGTTCTGCCCGGTGATGAGGTTTCCGTCCCGCACAACATGAGACGTCCAAGCCGCGCCGTTCTCCACTACCGCGCCCTTCTCCTTCAGGACGTCCTCCACGAACCACGGTGTATTGGGTCCCGTGCCGCCACCCAGCTCCTCCTCATTGGTGAAGACGGTGAGGCGGCGTCCGGCGAAGGTGAACGCGCCGTCGTCGTCAGTGGCGCTCAACAGTCCGGCCGGGCCGTGGCAGAAGGGGGCAATGATCTTGCCGGCCGTGTTGACGGCCGTCAGCAGACGGCCAAGATCGGCGTCCTGGTACAGGTCGGCCATCGGCCCGTGGCCGCCCGGCATCACGACGGCGTCGTAGGCGGAGGCGTCGACGTCGGCCAGCACCAGCGGGTTGGACAGTTCGGTGTCGAGGGAATCGATGTAGCGGCGGAAGCTATCCGCATGGTCCTGCCCACCGGCGGACTCGGCCGCGAGGCTCACCTCATCCACCGTCGGCTTCTTGCCGCCCGGAGTGGCGATGTGCACGGTGTGGCCCGCGTCGAGAAGGGTCCGGTGGGAGACAACGAGCTCCTCGGCCCAGTAGCCGGTGGGGTGGTCGCTGCCGTCGCGCATTGTCAGGGAATCTGCTGCCGAGACAACCATCAGAATACTTTTAGCCATGGTGTTGCTCCTGTTCTGCCGGCAAGGGCCGGCGGACGGTGGATAAGGTGAAATATGGTAGGCGGCGCGGTTCAGCGGGTCGCTTCGAGTTCCGCATAGGTGGCGTCGTCGAGGACGACGGCGGCGGCGGCCAGGTTCTCTTCAAGGTGCTTGACGGAGCCGGTGCCGGGGATCGGCATCATGACGGGGGACCGGCGCAGAAGCCAGGCCAGCGCCACCTGGGAAGTCGTGGCGCCCAGCCGCTTCGCCGCCTCGTCGAGCGGTCCGCCCGGCCGGGCCAGCTCGCCAGCGGACATCGGCGCCCACGGAATGAAGCCGATGCCGTTCTCCTCGGCGTACTCGAGGACGTCCTCGGAGCTGCGGTCGGTGAGGTTGTAGCGGTTCTGCACCGTAGAGACCGTGAAGTACCTCCCGGCTTCCTCCAGTTCCTCCACGCTGACCTGGGAGAGGCCGAGGGCCTTGACCTTGCCTTCCTTTTGCAGATCGCGCAGCACGGCGAACTGCTCCTCGCGGTCCACCTTGGGGTCGATCCGGTGCAGCTGCAGGAGGTCGAGGGAGTCGACCTTGAGCTTGCGCAGGCTCAGTTCCGTCTGCTGGCGCAGGTATTCGGGCCGGCCGACCGGAACCCAGGCGTTGGGTCCAGTGCGGGTGAACCCCACCTTCGTGGCGATCCTGACGCCGTCCCGGTAGGGGTGCAAGGCCTCGGCAATGATTTCCTCGCTGATGTTGGGGCCGTACGAGTCGGCAGTGTCAATGAAGTCGACGCCAAGCTCCACGGCGCGGCGTACCACGGCGACCGCGGCGGCGCGGTCTGCCGGCTCGCCCCAGACGCCGTCGCCGACGATCCGCATGGCGCCAAAGCCCAGCCGGCGGACGGTTGCCAGGTCCTTCAGGGCGATCGTGGCGGATGTTTCCGGGTGCTGTGCTTTGTCATGGCTCATAGGGAAGAGAACATCCTCAGCCTGCTGACTATTCCAAGGTTTCCTAACGGGGCGTCCCCGCCCGGCGATGCGGGGGCGTCTGCAGGGGTGCGTTCCGGGCAGTCCGGCGGCAAAGCCTGCGCCGTGACGGAATTACGCCACCGATTAGCGTTTCTGCGATTTTGCCTTAGACTGTGGCATGCCCAACTCGCTCCCGCGCATCGTGCTGGCCTTTGTCGTGACCCTCGGCCTTGTCCTGCTGGGCGGAAGCCCCGCTTCGGCTGCTACGGCCAGTACCTCGGGAACCGGAATCGATGTTTCCTGGCCGCAATGCGGGAAGGCCCTCCCAAAGCAGCCGGCCTTCGCGATCGTCGGCGTCAACCATGGCCTGGCCAACAACACGAACCCGTGCCTGGCAAGCCAGCTGGCCTGGGCCAAGACCGCAAAGTCCCCGGCAGCGACGGCGCAGCCGGGGGTGGCGCTGTACGTCAACACGGCCAACCCCGCCCGGCAGGGGTCCTGGTGGCCCACGTTGAACACCTACAACGGGGTGAAGGTCACAAACCCCTACGGCAACTGCGCCTTGGGGTCGCTCAAAGCCTGCTCCTTTATGTATGGGTGGGCCAAGGCGTCCGACGACGCCAAGCGCCGCGGGGTCAGCAACCCGCAGTCCTACCTCTGGTGGCTGGATGTGGAAACGGAAAACACCTGGCAGGAAGACAAAGCCGCCAACGTCGCCGTCCTGGAAGGCATGGCCGCCTACTTCAAGAAGATCGGCGCCCGCGTGGGCCTCTACTCCACCCCCTACCAGTGGGGGGAGATCGCCGGCAGCGTGAAGTTCACCAGCCCGCTGGCAGGACTGCCGAGCTGGCTCGCCGGAGCGGGATCGGCGGCCGGGGCCAAGGCGAACTGCGCCCGCCCCGGACTCACCCCGAACAGCCGCGTCTCGATGACGCAGTACATCTCCGGGGGCCTTGACTACAACTACTCGTGCCCCTGAGCCGCCTGCAGAAATATCCCGGGGGCCGCCGTCGTTGACCCCAGTGTGCCCGCGCCGGAAACCCGGTGCCACCCAGGACCGCAGTCCAAACTCCGGCCCGCACACTGCTCCGCTACGAAAGGCCGGCTTTTCCGTGACTGTTCCGCTTTCCATTCTTGATCTCGCTACCATCGGCCCGGGCCAGACGGCGGCGGAAAGCTTCGCCGGCAGCGTGGCCATGGCGCAGCTCGCCGAGGACCGGGGTTACCGGCGGATCTGGTACGCCGAGCACCACAACATGTCCGCGATCGCCTCGTCCGCCACGAGTGTGTTGATCGCCCACGTCGCGGCCCACACCTCCAGCATCCGGCTCGGCGCCGGCGGCGTGATGCTGCCCAACCACTCGCCGTTGACCATCGCGGAACAGTTCGGCACGCTTGAGACCCTGCACCCGGGCCGGATCGACCTCGGCCTGGGCCGGGCGCCGGGCAGCGACCAGAACACCATGCGCGCCCTGCGCCGCGATCCGATGTCGGCAGACAACTTCCCGCAAGACGTCCTGGAGCTCCAGGGCTACCTGAGCGGCCCCACCCGCATCCAGGGCGTCGAGGCCACCCCGGGCAAGGGCACCAACGTGCCGCTGTACATCCTGGGTTCCTCCCTGTTCGGCGCCAGGCTGGCCGCCCAGCTGGGCCTGCCCTATGCGTTCGCCTCGCACTTCGCGCCCAACGCACTGCAGGATGCGGTGGCGGTCTACCGCCGCGAATTCCGGCCCTCCGCGCAGCTCGAAGCGCCGCACGTGATCGCCGGAGTCAATGTCATTGCCGCCGATTCCGCCGCTGAGGCGCAGGCGATGTTCCAGGCCACCAAGCGGGCCAGGGTCTCCTTGTTCTTCGGCAATGGCCGTGTGTTCAGCGACGACGAGGCGGACATGATCCTGGACTCGCCCCAGGGCCAGCAGATGGCGCAGATGATGAAGTACTCCGCGGTGGGCACCCCCGAGGCCGTCCTTGCGTACCTCGAGGAGTTCACGGTGCACGCCGACGCCGACGAACTGATCGTGGCGCACCAGAGCACCGGGACCGAACCCCGGCTCCGTTCCGTGGAACTTCTGGCCGACGCCGCCCGCCTCGTGCGGGCATAACGATCTGGAGGCCTTCTGGGCTAGAGTTCCCGGCGGGCGCCCTCGGACGCGGTGACGGTGAAGATGTGCGGGGCGGCGTATCCGGCCCGGGCGAAGTCGCGGGTAACTCCCGCGGCCACCGTAGCGGCGCCGTCGTTGCGGACCAGAGCAATGGCTGCGCCACCGAAACCGCCGCCGGTCATGCGCGCGCCGATGGCGCCCAATCCCTGCGCGCTGGCCACGGCGAGGTCGAGCTCAGGCGTGGAAATCTCGAAGTCGTCGCGCATGGACTCGTGCGATTCGTTGAGGAAAGGCCCGATCGCGGCGGGGCCGGAGGTCCGCAGTGCCGTCACGGTGTCGAGCACCCGCTGGTTTTCCGTGATGATGTGGCGGACCCGGCGGTAGGTCTGGCCGTCGAGCTGTGCCGCGGCGCGGGGAAGATCGGCCGGGCCCAGCGCCCGCAGGCTGCCGACGCCCAGGCGGCGGGCACCGTCCTCACAGGAACGGCGGCGGCTGGCGTAGCCGCCGTCGGCATGGGAATGGCTGGTGCGGGTGTCGACCACGAGCAGCCCCACCCCGGCACCGGCGAAGCCGAGGGCAACCGCCTCGGTCGACAGGTTCTGGCAGTCGAGCAGGATGCCATGATCGGGCTCACCCAGGAGCGAGGCCGACTGGTCCATGATGCCGGTGGGCGCGCCGACCACCCGGTTCTCGGCCAGCTGGCCGATCCGTGCCAGTTCGGGCCTGCCCAGCCCCAAGCCCCAGAGATCGTTCAGGGCCAGGGCCACCGCGCATTCGACTGCGGCGGAGGAGGACAGCCCGGCGCCGGCCGGGACATCGGAGGTCAGCGCCAGGTCCAGGCCGGACATCCGGGACGGGACGCCGGAACCGGACGGGACGCCGGAACCGGCTGCGGAACCGGACGGGACGCCGGAACCGGCGCCGCCGGATGCCGCCCGGGACATCGCCCACGCCACGCCGAGGGGGTACGCGGCCCAGCCGGTGAGGCTATCCGGGTCCAGGCGGTCGAGGCTTACCTCTATGACGCCGGGGAAAGAGCTGCTGGTGACCCGGAGCAGACGGTCTGCGCGGACGCGGGCCGCCACCGTGGTGCGCTTGTCGATCGCGATCGGAAACGCGAAGCCTTCGTTGTAATCCGTGTGCTCACCGATCAGGTTGACCCGCCCGGGCGCCGACCACAAGCCGTCCGGCGCGCCCCCAAACGCACTGGAAAAGTACCCACTTTCCCGTTCAAGGACCTCGTTCATGGCTGGGCTGCCTCCTGTTCTGTTGCCGGGAGTTCTGTGCGGAATGGCTCGATCCCTGCTGTACGCGGTGGCGGCGAAGCTTCCTCCATGGCGTCGCGGAGCCGGGCGGCGGCCGTTTCCGGCGGGATGTCCGCGATGAATGCCCCCATCGCGGCTTCCGACCCTGCCAGGTACTTGAGCTTGTCCTCCTCCCGGCGGGGCGAGGTCAGTTGCAGCATGAGCCGGATGTCGTCCCGGTGGGCGTGGACGGGAGCCTGGTGCCACGCCGAAATGTACGGCGTGGGGCTGTCGTAGAGGGCATCGACGCCACGCAGGAGCTGGCGGTACAGCAGGGAGAACTCATCGCGTTCCTCGTCGGTCGTGGCGGCGAGATCCGGGACATGCCGGTGCGGGAGGATATGCACTTCCAGCGGCCAGCGCGCGGCAAACGGGACAAACGCCGTCCAGTGCTCGCCCTGGAGCAGCACCCGCTCGGATTTCTGCTCGAAGCTGAGGATGTCCTCGAACAGCGAGCCGCCGTAACTTTCGATCGTGCGGACCAACTGGGCCGTGCGCGGCGTGATGTACGGGTAGGCGTAGATCTGTCCGTGCGGGTGGTGCAGCGTCACGCCGATCGCTTCGCCGCGGTTCTCGAACGGAAAGACCTGTTCGACGCCGGGCAGCGCGGACAGCGCGGCCGTCCGGTCCGCCCAGGCTTCCACCACTGTGCGCATCCGGGACAGGGGCAGGCCCGCCAGGGAGCCGGTGTGTTCCGGGGAGAAGCACACCACTTCGCACCGGCCCACGGACTGCCGGCTGCGCCCCAGCCCCACCCGGGCGAGGTCATCCAGGCCTTCCGGCGCGGCGGCCCCCGCCAGGTCGGGTCCGAAGGAGGGGGACTTGTTTTCGAAGACGGCGACGTCGTAGAGGCTCGGAATCTCCGAGGGATTATCCTTCGACGCCGGGGCCAGCGGGTCCAGGTGCGAGGGCGGCAGGACCACCCGGTTCTGCCGGGCGGCCGCGATCGAGATCCACTCCCCGGTCAGGACGTCCTGGCGCATGGTGGCCGTGGGCGGCCGGACCGCCGGCGCGCGGAGATCCTTGCCCCGGTACGGGGGCAGGACGGTATCGGCATCATCGAAGTAGATGATGTCCCGGCCGTCGGAGAGCTTGTGGGACCGTTTCGTAATCTGGCCCATGCTAGGGGTTCCTCACGGGGTGTGCGCTGTTTGCGGCTGGATCGGCGGCCGGAGCGCCGGCGGTGGTACGACGGACTGCCAGGAGCAGCCCGTGTTCCGGGTTCAGGACCGGCATTGGGAGCCCGGATTCGGCCAGGAAGCGTCCCGACGCCTCGACGCCGCCTGCAAGCCACGCCGGTGGCGCCGCCTGCAGGAACGCCCGCCGGTCCTCGGCCGCCGGGTAGACCGCTTCCACCCGGTACGCGGTGTCCGGGAGCAACCCGGGCAGGCAAACCTTCCCCGGGACTTCGGCGAACGACGTCGCCACCGAGACCAGGGCGTAGAGTGCCTCGCCGCCGTCGTGGGACACGACGCCGTGCAGCCGGAGGGCCGGATCGGGCTCGTCGGCCCGCACCATGCGCCCGCTGTGCAGGAGGGGCCGGTACTGCTTGAACAGTGCGATGGCTCGGGCAAGCTCGGTACGTTCGGCATCGTCGAGGCGCCGGACATCCCATTCGAGGCCGAAGTGGCCGAACATCGCGGTGATCGCCCGGAACGAGAGATCGTGCGTTCGCGCCGTGGTGTGGCTCGTGGTGGGGCCAATGTGCGATCCGACGAGCTCCGGCGGCACCACCACGCCGGTCCAGCGCTGGATGGTCTGCCGTTCCAGGGCATCGTTGCAGTCCGAGGCCCAGATCCGGTCGGTGCGCTCCAGGATGCCGAGATCCACGCGGGCGCCGCCGGAGGAGCAACTTTCAATCTCGACGCCGGGGTGGGCCTTGCGGAGCTCGTCCAGGAGCCGGTAGACGGCCTGAGTCTGGGCGTGCACGGACGGGCGGCCGGCGTGGCCCATCTCGGCCAGGTCCCGGTTCTGGTCCCATTTGAGGTAACTGATCCGGTATTCGCTCAACAGGGCATCGAGCCTGTCGAAGATGTATTGCCAGGCCGCCGGATTGACCAGGTCAAGGACCTGCTGATGCCGCCATTGCATGGGCAGCCGGCCAGTCAGCCGGCCGGCCGGGTTGCCCCCGGCGGGCGGGTTGCCCCCGGCGGACTGGTTCCCCCCGGCGCTCTGGGGTGACGGGCCGGCGATCCAGTCCGGATGGGCGCGGGCCAGGTCCGAGTCCAGGTTGACCATTTCGGGTTCGACCCAGAGCCCGAATTCCATGCCGTGGCCGGTAACTGCGTCGATCAGCGGCGTCAGGCCCGCCGGCCACAGGTCCTCGTCGACGTACCAGTCGCCAAGGCCGGCGTGATCGTCGCGGCGGCCGCGGAACCAGCCGTCGTCGAGGACGAAGCGTTCCACGCCGAGCCCGGCGGCCGCTTCGGCGAGTTCGAGCAGGGGCTCGAGGCGGTGGTCGAAGTAGACAGCTTCCCAGACGTTGAGCACCACGGGACGGGCCTTGCCGGACCGCACGCCGGGGTGGTGAGGGCGCCCGCGGAACCAGCTGTAGAAGGCATCGCTGATGCCGTCCAGGCCCGCGGCGGAGTAGGCAGCGTACAGCCACGGGGTCTCGTAGCTGGCGTTCGCGGCCACGCTGATCTCGCCAGCGCCGAGCAGTTCCGAGGCGCCCAGGACGGTCCGGCCGTCCGCGGTGGCGTCAACGAAGCTCTCGTGGTTGCCGCTCCAGCCCAGATGCACGGCCCAGACCTGCCCGTGGCGGTTCCCGAATCCGGGGGTGCCAGCCGCGAGCAGGAGCGAGGCGTCGTGGCCGGTCCGGCCGTGCCGGCCCGAGCGGACCCATGTGCCTTGGCGCAGCGGCAGGCGCTGGGGGTGGGACTCCCGGCACCAGCGGCCGGTCAGGTCCAGGATTTCTGTGGCGGCGCGGCCCACGGGCAGCACGGCGGCGAGTTCGTCGATGCTGTACAGGCCGGCGCCGTCGTTGTCGAGCCGGTGCCGGAGCTGGAGCAGGCCGCCGTCGTTGATCCTGATCTCCGTACGGACGCTGACACCGGCCTCGGAGTCGGCCTGGGTGATGACGGCCGAGCAGTCCGCCCCGCGGGACCGCCCGCCGCTGGACAGCTCAGCACCGGACCGTTCAACACTGACAACACGCAGACGGGCCGAGAACGCCTGACCGTTCCGGTGGCCGCGGAGGCCGGGGCGCCCGCGCCAGCCGGAGGACGCCTGCGGGATCAGTCCCAGCGTGACCGGGACGTCGAGGGCCGAGTGCGGCACGGCGTGGCCCAGCAGCGAAAGATCCGGCAGGGCCGGGCCGAGGTCGGCGCCGAAGTGCAGCATGGCGGCCTCGCCCGTGCTGAAGTCGATCAGCAGGGACGTTCCGGAGCGGCGCAGGTACAACGGCTCCAGATTCTGCGGCAACAGGTCCGGGACGCCCACAGGGGAGCGGGTCTCGGCGGCAAGGGTGAGGTCCGGGTTGTTCACGGCAGCTCCAGGCGTAGTGGTTTGGGTGGACGGGGGCCGGGCGGTCAGCCTGTGGCAGCTGTGGGGCTGGCTGCGCTGATGCTCCGGGCGTCGCCGGTATGGGCCAGGCGGAGCCGGCCGACGCGCTCGCCGAGGATGCGCCGGGCCTCGCTGCCCAGAAGGTCATCGCTGATGAGTTCGTCAGCGTCCTCCAGGCCGGCGATCGTGCTGATGCCGAGGGTGCCCCACTTGGTGTGGTCCGCCAGCACCACCACCCGCCGGGCCGCGGTGACGAAGGCCCGGTCAGTTTCGGCCTCGAGCACATTGGGGGTGGTGAAGCCGGCGTCGGCGTCGACACCGTGGACGCCGAGGAACAATACGTCCAGATGCAGCTGTTTGAGCGAGGAAGTGGCCAGCGGCCCGACGAGGGCGTCCGAGGGTGTGCGCTCGCCGCCGGTCAGGATCACGGTGGACGGGGAGGCGCTCTGGTGGAAGACGTCCGCGATCCGCACCGAGTTGGTGACCACCGTGATCCGCGGGCCGGCGGACAGCAGCTGGGCCAGCGCCCATGTGGTGGTGCCGGCGCTGAGCCCGACCGCCATGCCCTCGCGCACCTGTGCGGCCGCCTCCTGCGCTATCGCCATCTTCTCGTCCTTGAACTGGGTCACCTTCAGCTCGAAGCCTGGCTCGTGGGTGCCGGCGCCGCCGGGCAACTTGGCCCCGCCGTGGATCTTCTCCACGGCGCCCGCCGCGTCGAGGGCCTCGATGTCCCGCCGCACGGTCATCAGCGAGACGCCGAGCATTGTGGCGAGGTCCGCGACACGGACGATCCGCTCACGCTGGACCTCCGCGAGGATGGCGGAATGGCGGGCTGCGGCTAGCATGTGGAGTCCTTACAGGTTTGAGTGGTTTGGCAGGCTTGAGTGGCTGGCGGAGGTGCCGACCAATCGGGCGGCAGCCGAACGGACGACGGCGACACCGCCGGCCGCGAGGCCGAGTCCGCCGTCGAGTTCGGCGCCGGTGAGCAGGTCCACGCCTTCCAGCGGCAGCCGGACGTCGTGGGCCCCGTGGTTGATGCAGAACGTCCAGTCGGTCCCGTCCTTGCTGCGCCGGACCACTTCGACGTCGGCCGGCAGATCCGGGACGAGCGGCTGCACCCTGGCATCGGCGCAGACGACGGCGAGCAGTTCGCCCAGGCCCTCCGGCGCGAGTGACGTGGCGACATAGTAGGAGCGACCGCTTCCGGCACGGTTACGGGTCACGGCGGGAGAACCGGCAGCCGGTCCCACTTCCACGGCCGCGAGGACCTCGGCGGAGGTGGCATGCCCCAATTCGTTCCAGCAGGTACCCGCCCCGAAGCTGCTGAGCCGGATGCTTTCGCCGCCGCGCAGCGGGAAAAACTCTTCCATCTTCACGCCCAGCAGTCCGCTGAACGCGCCGGGGTAGCTGCCAAGCCTGATGTGGTCATTTTCGTCCACGATACCGGAGAAATAGGTCACCACGAGGTGGCCGCCGGAGCGCACGTACGCGTCCAGATTCGCGGCCCCGGCATCGCTCACGAGGTACTGCATCGGCGCGACGACGAGCCGGTAGCCGGAAAGGTCATCGGTACTCTGGCGGAAGTCGGTGGGGATGCCGGCGCGGTAGAAGGCATCGTGCCAGCGCCGGGTTTCGGCGATGTTGGAGGCGTCCACGCTCGGGTGCGAGTCCAGTTCCGAGGCCCAGCGGGCGTCAGTGTCGTGGAGGATCGCGACGTCCACCCGGCCGGACGCGCCTGTGACCGCCGAGCCGCTGACTTCGGCCAGGCTGCGCAGCGCCTGGCCCAGCTGGACCACTTCGCGCCAAACCTTGGTGTCCGTGCCGGCGTGCGGCAGCAGCCCGGAATGGAACTTTTCGGCGCCGGCCCGCGAGGCCCGCCACTGGAAGAAGAGCGCGCCGTCGGCGCCGCGGGCAACATGCTGCAGGGAGTTGCGCAGCATCTCGCCGGGCGCTTTGGCGATGTTGCGCGGCTGCCAGTTCACGGCAGAGGTCGAATGCTCCATGAGCAGCCACGGCTTGCCCTTGGCCCAGCCGCGGGTGAGGTCGGCGGTTGCCGCCAGTTCCTGGAAGTTCCGCGGATCCTCGGCAACCAGGTAGTGGTCGTTGGAGACCACATCCATCTCCTCGGACCAGCGCCAGTAGTCCACGGGCTGGTGCAGGCCCATGTTGAAACCCATGAAGTTGGTGGTCACGGGATGTCCCGAGTGCGTGCGGATGATGGCGGCCTCGGCCTTGTAGCATTCGAGCAGCTCATCGGAGGAGTAGCGGGCGAAGTCCAGCTGCTGGGTCGGGTTCACCCAGGTCCCGGAGGTGCGCGGCGGCAGGATCTGCTCCCAGGCCGAGTAGCGCTGGGACCAGAAGGCGGTGCCCCACGCGGCATTGAGGGCCTCCAGGCTGCCGTACCGGCGTTCGAGCCAGCGCCGGAAACCCGCGGCGGCACCGTCCGAGAAATCAGGCTGGTTGTGGCAGCCGTACTCGTTGTGGACATGCCACATCACGACGGCGGGGTGGTCCTTGTACCGGGTGGCGATCTGCTCGGTCAGGGCCGCGGCGGCCCGGCGGTATTCGGCACTCGACGCCGCGAAGGCCTGCCGGGAACCGTAGCTGTGCCGCACGCCGTCGGCCGTCACAGGCAGGGACTCGGGATACTTGTGGCTGAACCAGGGCGGCGGCGACGCCGTGGCGTTCGCCAGGTCCACCCGGATGCCGTTGGCGTGCAGCAGGTCCAGGACCCGGTCCAGCCAGCCGAACTCGTAGACGCCCTCGGACGGCTCAAGCAGGGACCAGCTGAAGATGCCCACGCTGACCAGGTTGACGCCGGCCTCGCGCATCAGCCGGACGTCCTCGTCCCAGGTCTTCTCGGGCCACTGCTCCGGGTTGTAGTCTCCGCCGAATGCCAGCATCGGGGAGCCTTCGGAGCCGAGGCGGGCGGTGATGTAGTCCATGGCGTTGTTGTGGTTGGAGCTGTTGTCCACGTTTATCCTTTGCTGGAGCCGAGGGTCAGGCCCGCCACGAAGTGGCGCTGCAGGAGCAGGTAGATGATCAGGGCCGGAACGGCCGTGATCATGGCGCCGGCGGCGATCAGGTTGTAGTTGGAGAGGAACTGGCCCTGGAGGTTGTTGATCGCTGTGGTGACCGGAAGCCGGTCGCCGCTTTGGATGAAGAGCAGGGGCCAGAAGAAGTCGTTGTAAATGAAGATCACCTCGAGCGTGCCCATGGCGGCCAGGGCCGGGCGGCACAGCGGCAGGATGATGTCCCAGTACTGGCGCCAGACGCCGGCACCGTCAACCAGGGCCGCCTCGGTCAGCTCGGGGGACAGGGCCTTCATGTAGTTCGAGAGGACGAACGTCACGAAGCCGATCTGGAAGGCGGTGTCCACGGCGATCACGCTGATGTAGGTGTTGAGCAGGTTCCCGGAATCGCTGACGGCGTAGGGAAGCTCGAAGTGCTTGAACATTTCAAAGAGCGGCGCCGCGAGCACCTGCGGCGGCAGCAGGTTTCCGGCGGTGAACATGATCAGCAGGGTGATGTTGAACTTCCAGCTCACCCGGCTCACGGCGAACGCCATCATGGAGGCGAAGAAGAGGATCAGGAACACCGAGGGGACCGTGATGAGCACGGAGTTCCAGAACAGCTGGGAAAAGCCGCCCTGTGTCCAGGCCTGGGCGAAGTTGTCGAAGTTGAAGGCGCCGCCGGTGCTGAAGTAGCCGTATTTGTCAGTGTCAGCTTTGGGCCGCAGGGCAGTGAAAATGGCCCAGGCCAGGGGTACGAGCCAGATCGCGGCCATGACGATAAGGAAGACGTGGGTGCCGTAGTGCTTCTTGCCCTGCTTGTTGTTGGCCGGGCGGCCGGGGCGGGGGCCGGTCCCGCTTGGGCCGGAGCTGCGCTGCCGGGCGTCTGCCGGGCTGCCGGCCGCGGCGGCATCGGTTGGATGGGCGATGCTCATGCCTCTTTGTCCTTTCCGAATGCGCGGGAGAGATAAAACGTGATGGGGATCAGCGAAATGACGAGCAGGATGACGGCCAGCGCCGAGCCGATGCCGATCACCTGCCCTTCGCCCACCAGGTTCTGGATGACCAGGGCGCTGATCAGTTCCAGCCCGTTGGTGCCGCGGTTGATCACGTAGACGATGTCGAACGCCCGGAGGGATTCGATGACGGTGATGACGATGATGATGACGTTCACCGGGCGCATGGCCGGGAAGACCACCTGGAAGAAGGTCTGGACCGCGTTGGCGCCGTCGATCTGGGCCGCCTCGCGCAGGGTCGGATCCACGCCCTTGAGCCCGGCCAGGTACAGGATCATGACGTAGCCGGCGTGCCGCCAGGTGGCGGCGAAGAGGGCTGCCCAGATGTTGACGCTGGAATCCCCGAACCAGTCGACGGCCTGGGGCGTGCCGGCGGTGCCAAGCAGGAAGTTGAGGAGGCCGCTGTCCCGGTTGTAGAACAACTGCCAGATGATCCCGATCAGGGCCAGGGAGAGCATTACCGGGGCGAAGAAGATGCTCTGGTAGATCCGCGTGCCGCGGATGTTCTGGTCAAGGAGCACGGCCAGGAGCAGCCCCAGCGGGGTGGCGACGAGTGCCAGGAACGCCAGCCACAGCACGTTGTGCTGCATGGCCGGCCAAAACGGCGGGTAATCCTGGGCGATGAACTGGTAGTTCTCGACGCCGGCGGGCTTGATGTCGGTCAGCTCCAGCCCGTTCCAGCGGGTGAAGGACAGTCCGACCGACATGAGGGTGGGGATCCAGACCAGTACGAGCTGGATCAGCGTGGGGATGCCCACCATCAAGCCGAGCACCACTTTGTCGCGGCCGGACAGCCGCCGAACCCGCCGCGCGGGGGCTGCGGCTGCTTTGCGCCCCCGCGCCGACGGGTTGGTAGAGACACTCAGCTGACCGCGCCGTCACCCGCGCGGCCAGCACGGCGCTACTGGGCGGCGTACAGGGACTTGGCCTGGGCTTCCAGGTTCTTCACATCGAYGTTGCCGTCCTTGATGAACGACTGAAGCGCCGGGATCATCACGTTGTTGGCCATGGCGGGCAGGGCATCGCGGTCGAAGAACTGGCTGATGTTCTTGGCGCCGCTGATGGCCTCGGCCAGCTTCTTGTTCAGCGGAGTGAACTTGGAGGTATCGGCGCCCTTGGCGGTGGCGATGTTGGACGAGTCGACCGAGGCGTACACATCCTGTCCCTCCGGGGTGCCGACGTAGGCCAGGAAGTCCCGGGCGGCCTGGTTCTGGCCGCCCTTCTTGGAGAGCAGCAGGCCGTCGATGGGTGCCTCGATGGCGTCCTGGCCTTCCATCGCGACCTCGGGGAACGGGAAGAAGTCGATGTCGTCGGCGATTGCCTTGTCCGTGTATTGCTGGGTGAGGAAGGAGCCGAGCAGGTACATGCCGGATTTCTTGTCCGCGAGGGACTTCGCCGAGTCCTGCCAGGTCATGCCCAGGGCGTTCGGGTTCTGGAACGGGAGCAGGGCCCTCCAGGTGTCGAAGACGTCGCTGACCTTCTTCTGGTCCCAGCTTTCCCGGTGCGCGGTGAGGTCCATGTGGAACTGGTAGCCGTTCAGGCGCATGTTCAGGTAGTCGAACGTGCCCATGGCGGGCCAGCCGTCCTTATCCGCGAATTCAATCGGGATCAGGCCGTCGGCCTTCATCTTGGTGGCGAGGGCCTTCAGCTCATCGAACGTCGTGGGGACGGTGTACCCCTTTTCCGTCCAGAGGCTCTTGCGGTAGAAGAAGCCCCAGGGGTAGTTGTAGTTCGGGATCAGGTACATCTTGCCGTCGGCGCCGGTCGAGGCCTTTTTCAGGGCATCGGAGTAGTTTCCGCCGACCTTTTCCCAGACGTCATCGATCGGGGCGAGCAGCCCCTTGCCGGCGTAGTACTGCATGCGGTACCCGGCGAACCAGGTGAACGAATCGTCGGGGCTGCCCTGGAGGTAGGTGTTGATCTTGTTCTGGAAGTCGTTGTGCGCCACCACGTTGGTGGTGACCGCGATGCCGGACTTCTTCTGGAAAGCGTCGGTCACCGCCTTGTAGGCAGCCTTGGGGACCTCGTCGGAGGACCCGGAACCGAACGTGGCCGTCTTGGCGCCGCCGCTGGCAGGTGCGCTGCCGCCCGTGCAGGCCGAGAGCAGGGGAATGCCGGCCATCGCGACTGCTCCGGCGCCGAAGGTCTTCAGCAGCGTCCTCCGGTCCCACCCGCCTCGGCTGGAGGCCCGGAGCAGTGCGTCTTCATGCATGGTCATAATTTCTCCTTTGAAATAACGCGGGTGGAGTGAAGCAGCTCACATCATTAGCTATCATAATCGCACAATAAGGAACGTCAAGTAGCAAAAAGGAACATTTTGACGCGCATGGCCGGACTCGTCCGTTGACTTAGGGCGGGGCCGCTCTTAGCGTTAAGCCCCTCAGGGTGCCGATGTGGTCCGCCGGCTGGCGGTGGCGCCCGGAACCGCGGATACATGGCGAAAACCCAGGTGCACCCATGAAGATCAAGTCCACAGCCGCCGCCACGCTGCTCGTCCTGCTGTTCCTGGGAGGATTGCTCGGCGGCCCGTCCGCGCCGGCGTCGTCCGAGGGCGTCACGTATTACGTGAGCGCCGACGGCAGTGACGCCAACGACGGGACGTCGCCGCAATCAGCCTGGGCG
Organism: Arthrobacter sp. P1_D12; assembly: GCF_056406175.1. Classification (NCBI taxonomy): domain Bacteria; kingdom Bacillati; phylum Actinomycetota; class Actinomycetes; order Micrococcales; family Micrococcaceae; genus Arthrobacter; species Arthrobacter sp. P1_D12. The sequence continues at coordinate 175,010 of NZ_JBFUAR010000018.1, read as the reverse complement.
ACTCTCGACAAGGTCAATGCCACTGCGCTTCGGCCCGGGGATTCGGTCAGCTTTCGCCGCGGAGACATCTTCTCCGGGGGCCTTGTGGTCGGCCAGAGCGGCACCAGCCGGCTCAAGGTCACGCTGAATGCCTATGAAAGCGGCGATCCGCCCGTCGTTACGGGCGGACTGGCAGGAACGTGCGTCAGGCTCGACGGCGACTACATCGCCGTTGACGGCCTGCGGGCGGAGTCGTGTGGCTATGCGGGCTTCAGCATCTACGGCGACCACGCCTCCGTGCGGAACTCCGCCGCCAGGAACAATGCCGCGGGCATCAAAGTGAGCGAGGGCTCCGACTTCGGCACCTATGCCAACAACACGCTTGCCGACAACAACATCATGAACGTCAATACGCCGGGGGAGCTGTGCGGCACCGCCACGTCCCTGAAGTGCGATGACGACTCGGGTGCCTTTGGCTTCCTGATCAACGGCAGCGACAACGAGTTCGCCGGCAACACCGTCACCGGCTCCACCGCGGTGTCCTACGACTTTGGCCACGACGGCAGCGCGTTCGAAATCTTCAACGGCAACCGGAACAGGATCCACCACAACGTGGCCGTGGATAACAACGTCTTCTCCGAACTGGGGCGCGGGAAGGGCGGAACTGCCGACGGCAACACGTACAGCTACAACCTGGTCCGGTCCACCTGCGGCCCCAACTGCTCCCAGGCCATGGGGCTGATCGCGCGCGGCAGGACGTCCTCCTTCGGCCCGACCAACGGCACCACGTTCGAATACAACACCGTGTGGCTGGACGGCGCGGACTCCCAGGCCCTGGTCTGCCACTCGTCGTGCCCGGCCTCCACCGTCGTCAGGGGAAACATCCTGGTGGCCGCCCGCAACGCGCTGTGGATGGACGGCGCCGGCTGGACCGAGCAGGAAAACGTCCTCAACGGCCCCACGAACATCATTCCCAATGCCACCTCCACCACCGAGCCGGCCGGCTTTGTCAACGCACCCGCCGATCTCCACCTCTCCGGCGCGAGCCCGGCCATTGACCGGGCCGGGGTCAGCCCCTTCCCCCTGGATTTGGACGGGCGGCCGGCCAACCAGAAGGGCGACTGCCAGGGTGGCGGCGCGGCCGATGCGGGGACCTACGAATACAGGCCAGCCGGCTGCTGATACGCAACGGCATGGCGGCGCAGCAAGGAACCAGCACTGGTGCCATCGCGGGTCCCAGGGTATTCGGGGCGGCCCGGCGGATGTTACATAGTTGCAACTGCCGGGACACCCATGCGAAATCGTCCCGGGAGGATACTTGAAGTGCGTCCTCCCGGGGACGATTCGCATGCAGGCATTGGGGACTACTCGAAGGACCGCGCCGATGCCCACACCGTTCAACCAGGCCCTGGCCGACTCTGCGCTTCTCACCAAATCCCTCCCGCTGGGCCTGCTCCGCGCTTTCGTGCAGACCAACGCGGCCGACGACGGGCTCACGCCGCAACTGCTGGCTGAGCTCAAGATCCTGGCCCGCACTCCCGGGCTGCTCGTGGCCTGCAACTACGGCGGCACGCTGTGCGCAGCAGAAGGCATTTCCACCGAGACCCTGCCGCTGGGCAGCGCGGCGATCGCGCTGAGGGCGCTGGCAGCCCTCCCGAACACCCACGCGGCCGTCATCTCCGGGCGGTCGCTGCGGGATCTGGCCGCCGTCTCACGGCTCCCCGCGGAAGTGCACCTGGTCGGCTCGCACGGCGCGGAGTTCGACATGGGCTACGCCCACGGGCTGTCCCTCGCCACCGAATCGGTACTGCAGCAGGCCAGCCAGGCACTCGCCGAATCCGTCGGCGCCTACCGGGGCATCAGCATTGAGCGCAAGCCGGTCGCCGTGTCGGTGCATACCCGCCCTGCCGCCCCCGACGTCGTCGCACTGGCCACCACGAAGGCGGAGGAGATCGCCCGGGCGCACGCGTTGCACTTTGTTGTGGACGGCTCGGTGCTGGATCTCTCCGTGGTGGAACCGTCCAAGGCCTCCGCGCTGGAGCACCTGCGCTCCATACTCGGCGTGAGCGCCGCCCTTTACGCCGGCGACGCCTTCAGCGATGAGCTGGCCATGGCGACGCTGCGCGGGCCGGACATGGCGCTGCGCGTGGGGGAGGGGCCCACCGTGGCGGCCCATATCCTCCGGGACCCGGAGTCGTTCGCCCGCGTCCTGGCGATCCTGTTCGAACTGCGCCGGGCGTGGCTGTTCGGCGAGGACGCCGTGGGGCTGGAGCGGCACTCCATGATCGGCAACGGCTCGTCCACCGCCCTGATCACCCCGGACGCGAAGATCTGCTGGATGAGCCACCCGCTGCCGGACAGCGGGTCGCTGTTCGCCCATCTGCTCGGCGGAGATGCGGCGGGGCACTTCTCCGTGGAACCGGCGAAGTCCTCGCAGGTTCTGGGTCAGCGCTACGTGGACAGCACCATGATCGTCGAAACCCGCTGGGCCGACGTCACGGTGACGGACTACCTGGAGCCGGCCCCGGACGGCATCACCAGCCTGGTCCGGGTGCTGTCCGGCACCGGCACCGCGAGAATCGTCTTCGCTCCGCGGCCGGACTACGCGAATGCGCCGTTCAGCATGGAGGCGCGCGGAACGGAACTGCACGTCGTGGGAACCGCGGACCCCATCATACTTCGGGCGCCCGGAGTGACCTTTTCCATCACCTCGGACGGCCGGCACGGCACCGCCACCGGCGACGTCGACTTGCGGGACGGGCCGGTCGTCCTCAACCTGCGCTGCGGCGACACGGAACCGCAGTCAGCGGTGCCCGGGGACGAGACTGATGATGAGACCCGGCGTCGCGCCGCCGTCGCCCATCACTCCCGGCGCTGGGTGCACGAACTGCAACTGCCCGGCGTGAAGCCGTCGCTGGTCCGCCGGTCCGCGCTGGTGCTCCGGGCGCTGGTCCATGAACCCACCGGCGCTGTGCTGGCCGCGCCCACCACCTCACTGCCGGAGGGAATCGGCGGCACCCGCAACTGGGACTACCGGTACTGCTGGCTGCGGGACGGGTCCATGACCGTCAACGCGCTCGTGGACCTGGGCTCCACGGCCGAGGCCGAGGGATTCCTGGCGTGGCTGGGCCGGATCCTGGCCCACGCCCCGGGTCCGGAGTGGCTCCATCCGCTCTACTCCGTGACCGGGGCGCCGCTGTCCACCGAGGCCATCATCGAGAGCCTGCCCGGCTACGCGGGATCCCGCCCGGTGCGGATCGGGAACGCCGCCGACCACCAGGTGCAGCTGGACGTGTTCGGCCCGATCGCCGAGCTGATCAACGCCCTCAGCGCCCGCCAGGGCATGCTCTCCGACGGGCACTGGGACCTGCTGGTCCAGATGGCCGCAGCCGTCCTGGCCCGCTGGCACGAGGCCGACCATGGCATCTGGGAGGCCAGGCGGGCGCCGCGGCACCATGTCTACACGAAGGTGATGTGCTGGGTGGCGCTCGACCGGGCGCTGCGCACAGCCGTCCGGCATGGCCGGGAACCGCTGCCGGCCTGGGAGCCCACGGCGGCGAAGATCCGGGAGGAAGTCCTGCGCGAGGGCTGGGACGAGTCGGCGTCCTCCTACACCGTGGCGTACGACAGTCCGGACCTGGACGCAGCCGTGCTGCACATCGGTCTCTCCGGCCTGCTGGACGTCAACGACCTCCGGTTCCTGGCCACCGTCACGGCGGTGGAGCGGGAACTGCGGGTGGGGCCCACGGTTTTCCGCTACAGGTACGACGACGGCCTGCCGGGCCTGGAGGGCGGCTTCCACATCTGCACCACCTGGCTGATCGAGGCCTATGTCGCCGTCGGCCGGATCGAGGAGGCCTGGGACCTCTTTGACCAGCTGGTGAACCTGTTCGGTCCCACGGGGCTGCTGCCCGAGGAATACGACCCCGGCACGGAAACCCACCAGAAGAACTGACCCCCCGGCCCGCGGGCCGGCCCCCCGCCGCTACTCGCAGCCGACGCCGTCCCCGTCCCGGTCCAGTATGCGGCTGTACCCCGGCTGGCCGACGCGGATGGGCGCCGCGCCGGCCGCACGGACCGCGGCGCAGTTAGCGTAGGCCACCCCGGCCGCAGGTGCTGGCGCAGGAGCGCGCGCGGGAGCGGGCGCGGCTTGGGCTGGAGCGGCGGCCGGCTGGGTGGCGGGGGCCAGTGCGTCCGGGCAGTTCGTTAGGACCCGGGCCATGGCGTCGTGCTCGGCCTGGGTGACCCAGAGCCCATAGCTGGATTTCACCGAAATCTGGCGGGCGACGTAGTTGCAGCGGTAGGACTTGTTCGGCGGCAGCCAGGTGGCGGCGTCGCCGTCGCTCTTGCTCTGGTTGGCCGGGCCGCCCACCGCCAGCAGGTTTAGGGGATCGTTGGCGAAGGCCAGCCGCCGTGCCGGGCTCAGCTGCTGCGCGCCCTTCTGCCAGGCGTCACTGAGGGCCACGACGTGGTCGATCTGGACGGCGGTGCTGGTGGCATTGCCGCGCAGGAAGTGGATGGCGGCGGCCGTGTAGGGGTCGGCCAGGACGCCGGAGAGCACCACGCAGTCCCGCGTCCCGGGCCGGAGCGCGACTGAAGTGAGGTCGCGGCGGAGCACGTCATTGCGGGTATCGCAGCCGTTGTGATCAACGTCGGACCAGGCCGGGCCGAACTGGTCGCGGGAATAGCCCGTCTTGGTGGCGCGGCCCTTGACGGGCAGCGTGGCCAGCACCGAGAGGGCCTTGCCCGCCGAGGCCGGCTGCCGGGTCGCGGCGGCCGCAACATCGGCGCCGGCAACTTCGACACTGGGAACTTCGACGCCGGGAACTTCGACGCCGGGGGTGGCGTCCGGATCCAGCGGAGCGCTGTCCGTGCCGGCTGACGCAGTGGAGGGGGAGGCCGTGACGACGAGGACGCCGGTTCCGGCGGCCGGGGGAACAGCACCCGGGCCGGAGCACGCTGACGTCGCCACCAGCAGCAGGCCCGCCACCCCGCGCACGATCCAGTCGACCGCACCGATCCTCGGGCTGCGGGCATCCATTGCTTGGGCGCTGCTGGACTGGATGTCGCTGGACTGGATGCTGCCTGACCGCGTGCTGAGCAATTTTCCCCCACCTCATGCTGGCGCCCCGGGTATCCGCGGGCGCCTAAGACCGGCCCCAGCCTACCGGTTGCTCCGACGGAGTCAGCGGACCCCGGGGCGGGAGGCCGAGAAGATGGCCGGCGCTCCGCCGTCGCCGGTCGCGAGGTCGGCCAGGATCCTGCCCACGACCGGTGTGAACTTGAAGCCGTGCCCGGAGAAGCCGGCGCCGATGACAACCGGCCCGATCCGGTCCAGGACAAAGTTTTCATCCACGGTGGTCGTGTAAGTGCAGCTGATGTCGGAGAGGGAGTCGGCGTCGACCCCGGGCAGCCAGTCCCGGGCGTAGCGCTGCAGGGCCGCCCGCTGCTCCGGCTCCGGCGCGAAGCTCCGCCGGTCCGGGTCCGCCACCGGGCCCACCCCGTGCCATCCGGCCTTGATCCCCTCGCCCGGTGTTTGCATGCCGTAGACCGGCGAACGCCAGTACGCGTACGCGTCGCCGTGGCCGGGCATGTGGTTGAACCCCGGCCACTGGGCACCCTCATCGGTGATGGCGAAGTGTGCTGGTTGTTCCTGGGTGACCGTCAGCCGGGGCAGGGGCGCCACTCCGGCGAGCAGTTTCGTGGTCCAGCCGCCAGCGGTGACCACTGCCTGCCTCGCGGCGAGGACCTCGGTGCGGCCGCCGGCGTCGAGGGTGAGCCGGACGCCGTCGTCGAGGACTTTCAACTCGAGGACCTTCACATGATGGCGGATCTCGGCGCCGAGTCCGGCGGCGAGCCGCTGCAGCGCCGGCAGTGCGGCATCGGGGTTCAACTGGCCGCCATCCGCCATGTGCAGCACGCGCGTATCGAAACGGATGCCCCGCCAGCGCTCGGCGGCTTCCCCGGCGGAGAGGAACTCCGCCCGGAGCCCGGCCGCAAGCAGCGCGTTCCGGACCTCGGGCAACCGCGGATCGGGGCCGTGGTTTACGACGCCGGTGCGCGCCAGCAGGCGCTCGCCGGCGTCCGTTTCGAGCTCGCTCCACAGCCTGGCCGCCTCTGCCAGCATGGCGACGTAGTCCGGATCCGCGTAGCCGGGGTTGAAGTTCCGGGTTGTGCCGTGGGAGGCGCCGTTGCGGTGGCCGGGACCGAACTGCTCGAGCAGGGTCACCTCCCGGCCGCGCCGGGCCAGCGCCCACGCGGCGGCCGAGCCCATCGCGCCGCCGCCGATGACCACAGTGTCCAGGGTTGTTTTCAAGGGTCCTCCTCCGGGTTTGGTGCCGGTCCGCCGATACCGTTCAGCCGAGCCCGGCTGCCCGGCGAGGTCAGGCCAGCAGCAGGGCCACGCCGATCATGGCGGGCACAGCTACCACCGTAGTGATCAGCACGGTGTCCCGGGCTACCGTTACGCCGGTGCGGTAACGGCTGGCCGCGACAAACACGTTCTGGGCGGTGGGCAGGGCGGCCGTGACGACGGCGGCAAAGAGCGCCTGTTCCTGCATGCCGAGGACAAAATGGGCAAACAGGTAGGCCACCAGCGGGTGGACAACGAGCTTGAAGAAGCTCGCCAGCAGGGCGTCCAGCCGGCGTCCGGCGGCCGCCTGCAGCGGCTTGGAACCGTTCAGGCTCATGCCGAAGGCGATCAGCATAGCCGGGATCGCGGCCCCGCCGATCAAATGGATGGGCTCCAGGATCAGTGGTGGCACCGTCCAGCCGGTGGCGGCCACCAGGAGCCCGAGTCCTGTACCCACGATCATCGGGTTGCGCAGGATCATGAGCACGAAACTCAGGGGCGTGGTGCGGTGCGAGCTGGTGGTGGCGTCCAACGCCATGAGGAACAAGGGGGTGAAGAAAGCCAGCTGGAAGATCAGCAGGGGTGCCACATAGCTGGCATCGCCGAGCACGAAGACGGCGATGGGAATGCCGAGGTTGGCCGAGTTGGCCAGCGACGAGCTCATGGAGGAGATGAGGGCTTCCGGCAGGGACCGCTTGAGCGCGAAGCGCACGATGCCAAAGAACAGGACCGCTGTGGTCACCGCCCCGACTGCCGTCACGAGCAGCGGCGCGGCAAAGACGTCGTGGAGTTTCGCCTTGCTGAGGGTCTCGAACAGCAGGGCGGGGCTGGCCACAAAAAACGTCAGGGCGCTCAGCACGGGGCGGGCGTTCTCGCCCAGGATATTGCGCCGGCCCACGAACATGCCGACGAGGATGATGGCCCAGACGACAAAGAAACCCGCCAGTACCCCTAGCATGCGGTTCTCCGCAGCGGGGCTGGTGGGCGGCGGGTGAGGGTCACCCGTCCAGAGTAATCAGCTTTATTCCGCGCGCCGTCCTATTACGCCCGACGGCGCGCTGCCGCTAGTTGAGCGCGGCGTTGTTCAGCGAGTGCGGCGGACGCATGAGGCCGGGCGTCATGCCCTCCGCGGGGTCGTTGCCGATCTGGACAATCTTGTTGTCCTGGTCAACGTGGACCACCTTGGGGTTGTACGCCTTGGCCTCTTCCGTGGTCATCTGGGCGTAGGTGATGAGGATGACGATGTCGTTCTCGTGCATCAGGTGGGCGGCGGCGCCGTTGATGCCGATCACGCCGGAACCGCGTTCGCCGGCAATCGTGTAGGTCTCGAGCCGGGCGCCGTTCGTGACGTCGACAATCGCCACGAGCTCCCCGGGCAGGATGTCGGCCGCCTCCAGCAGATCCAGGTCCACGGTGACGGATCCGACATAGTGAAGGTCCGCGTGCGTGACCGTCGCGCGGTGGATCTTGGATTTGAATATTGTGCGATTCATAACGACATCAGTCTAACGCGGGGCCACCGCCCGCGCTGTGGCGCACTGCACACGCATCGGTCCGCCACGCGCTGTTCCACACATGCCGGAAGTCACGCGGGCCGGTCCACGGGGGCCGGACCGAGGACGCCCGCGGCCGCCGCCGGCACGATGGATGCCGCCGTCACCGCCAGGATTTCCCGGGCCGCCAGCAGCGCGGGCCGCCTGGCGCTTGAGCGCCGCACCGAGGTGAACACCGTACGGTGCGGATCCCCGGGCAGGTCCAGGAGTTGCGCGCTGGTGCCGCGGCCGGTCCACACGAGGTCGGGCATCAGGGCCACCGCATTTCCGGATTCGATCAGCCGGATCTGGGCCTGCAGGTCGGCGGTTTCAAAGCGGACGTCGGGCTCAAACCCGGCGCTCCGGCAGGCCTGCTCAGCCCAGTGCCGGGAGGCCGCTCCGCGGGGTTCCATCACCCAGGCCAGCCCTGCGGTATCGGCCAGCGTCCTAATGGGGTCGCGGTCGGGCGAGGGCGGCGGAACGGCGAGCCGGATGGCGTCGCGGGTCAGGGCCACGCGGTCCAGTTCGGCGTAGTGCGGGGCGGCGTGGCCCGGGTACTGCTCGGCGATCACGAGGTCGAAGTCGCGGGCCCACGTCTCGTGAAGGGCCGTCTCCGGTTCCCGCTGGGTCATTTCGACCCGGACTTCCGGGTAGCTGTCGGTCATTCTGGTCAGGGTGTCCGGCATGAGCGCCAGCGCGGCAGACTGGAACACCGCAATCCGCACGGTGCCCGTGACCGTGGTCAGCGACGCGGCCAGGTCCGCCTCCGCCTGCTCGAGGGTCTCCAGGAGCTGGGAGGTGTGGGCCACCAGGACTTCGGCCTGCGGGGTCAGCTGCACCCGGCGCCCGGTCTTGCGGAGGAGCTCCACCCCGGCCTCCTTCTCAAGGAGGGCCAGTTGCTGCGAAACTGACGACGGGCTGTACTGAAGCGCTTCGGCCACTTCGGCCAAAGTGCCCCGGATCTTCAGTTCGCGCAACAGTCGCAAACGCCGGACGTCGAGCATCGCTATTCCTTTGTGAATCCTGACGGTTATTCATTAAGAGAATTCACTTTATCTAATGCAACCGGGCTTGCATACTGTTCTCACTCGATATGCCCCATCACAGGGTGGAGTGATGGGCACCGCACCTAAGCAGGAGGCCCTCATGGCTACACGGGATTTGTCACAGTCGATCATGCGGCGCAAGCCCATCGACGACATCGAGGAAGAAAACAAACACAGCGGTCTGCACAGGAGCCTGGGGCTCTGGCAGTTGACGGCCATCGGCGTCGGCGGCATTATCGGCGTCGGCATCTTCTCCCTGGCGGGCCTTGTGGCCCACGGCAGCGAGTCCGAGCCCGGAGTCGGGCCGGCCGTGCTCATCTCCTTCCTGATCGCCGGCCTGGCGTCCGCCGCCGCGGCGCTGTCCTACGCGGAGTTCGCAGGAATGATCCCGCGTGCAGGCTCGGCCTACACCTACGGCTACGTCGCCCTCGGCGAGATCATCGGCTGGTTCATCGGGTGGGACCTGCTGCTGGAGTACATCGCCATCGTCGCCGTGGTGGCCATCGGCATCTCGGGCTACTTCGACGCGTTCCTCTCCGGTATCGGCATCCATATGCCCGCCTGGATGACCGCGACGCCGGATGAAGGCACCGGCGGCATCATCAACCTTCCCGCGATCCTCGTCTGCCTGCTCGTGACCTGGATTCTCTCCCGCGGCACCAAGACCTTCGGCCGCTTCGAACTGATCGCCGTCGGCATCAAGGTGCTGCTGATCCTGTTCATCATCGGCCTGGGCATTTTCTACGTGAACACCAACAACTACAACCCGTTCTTCCCCAGCGGTTTCGGTCCCGTGGTGGCCGGCTCCGCTACAGTGTTCTTCGCGGTATTCGGTTACGACGCCATGAGTACCGCGGCGGAGGAAGCCACCGACGGCAAGAAGCACATGCCCAAGGCGATCATCCTCTCGCTGGTCATCGCCATGCTGCTCTACGCCGCCGCCACCCTGGTGCTCACCGGTATGCAGAACTTCACGGAGATCGACCCCAAGGCCGGCTTCGCCTCCGCCTTCAACAGCGTTGGCCTTCCGGTGATCGCGACGATCATCTCCGTGTTTGCCGTCCTGTCCATCCTTACCGTGATGCTGACCTTCCTCCTCGGCGTCACCCGCGTCTGGTTCTCGATGAGCCGCGACGGCCTGCTGCCCGGCTGGTTCTCAAAGACGGACCGGAACGGCACGCCCCAGCGCGTGACCTGGATCGCCGGTGTCGGGGCCGCAATCCTGGCCGGCGTCCTCCCGATCAAGGCCGTCGCGGACCTGACCAACATCGGCATCCTGGCCGCGTTCGTCGTCGTCTGTGTGTCGGTGATCGTGTTCCGCTACAAGAAGCCGGACGCCCCGCGGACATTCCGGCTGCCGCTGATGCCCGTGGTTCCGGCGTTCGGCGTGTTTGCCTCGCTCTTCCTGATGTTCCAGCTGCACTGGGAGACCTGGCTGCGGTTCGTCGTCTGGCTCATCGTCGGCCTGATCATCTACTTCACGTACGGCCGCAGGCACTCGCTGATGAACCCGGACAGCCCGCGGCACGAGGAGATCGTGGAGATGCACCGCCCACTGACCTAACTACCCCGCCCACCCAACGCTCCCTCACTTCCCGCAGAAGATATTCGGACGCTCCCTCAGGTCCGGTGCAATATCGGCGAACCCTCTCTCACCTCTTGGGAGAGGGTTCGCCGTTTCAGCGCGGTAAGTGCGGGAGCGTCGCTTGAATAAGTGCCAGAAGTGCGGGAGGGTCGCTTGAAAAAGTGCCAGAAGTGCGGGAAGGTCCGGAGTGGTTCCCGAACGTTCGGACGGGGACCGGAAGCATCGGTTTTTCTAACCGGTATTGCTCAGAAAACTTCGCTTTATCTTATGAAAGTCCGGTCGCATACTGTTTCGTAAGAGGTCCACCTTTTGAGAAAGAACGTGTTTCAGCCATGACCAACATCTCCACGGAGCCCGGCGCCACCACCGGAAACGCCGCAGGCAACGACGCCACGCACGCCGCCGTTTCGGAAGGCTCCACGGTCCTTGAGGCCGCAGCCCTCGCCGAGGACACCATCGCGCTGGTGCGCCACTGGCTCACCGAGGCCGCAAAGGTGCCCGTCGACGCCTCGGCCGAGCAGCTCGCAGGGGTCCTGAAGGACCCCAACGGCCTGGACTTCACGGTCGGGTTCGTCGACGGCGTCGTCCGTCCCGAAGACCTGCAGGTCGCCGCCCGCAACCTCGCCGCCCTGGCGCCCAAGGTCCCGGCCTTCCTGCCCTGGTACATGCGCAGCGCGGTCCGCCTCGGCGGCGCCATGGCCCCGGTCCTGCCCCAGGTGGTCATCCCGGTTGCCCGCCGGGTGCTGCGTGAAATGGTCGGCCACCTCATTGTCGACGCCACCGACGCCAAGCTCGGCCCGGCCATCGCCAAGATCCGCAAAGACGGCATCAAGCTCAACGTCAACCTCCTCGGCGAGGCCGTGCTCGGCGAACACGAGGCCTCCCGCCGGCTCGAGGGCACGCACACCCTGCTGTCCCGGCCCGACGTCGACTACGTTTCGATCAAGGTCTCCTCCACGGTGGCCCCGCACTCCGCCTGGGCCTTCGACGAGGCCGTGGAGCATGTCGTGGAGAAGCTCACCCCGCTTTTCGCCCGCGCCGCCTCCTACGCGTCCACTGGCCAGAAGGCCAAGTTCATCAACCTGGACATGGAGGAATACAAGGACCTGGACATGACCATCGCGGTCTTCACCCGGATCCTGGACAAGCCCGAGGTCAAGAACCTGGAGGCCGGCATCGTGCTCCAGGCGTACCTCCCGGATGCCCTGTCCGCCATGATCCGCTTGCAGGACTGGGCCGCCGCCCGCCGCGCCGACGGCGGCGCCGCCATCAAGGTGCGCGTCGTCAAGGGCGCCAACCTGCCGATGGAGCAGGTCGAGGCCTCCCTGCATGACTGGCCGCTCGCCACCTGGGGCACCAAGCAGGACTCGGACACCAACTACAAGCGGGTCATCAACTACTCGCTGCACCCGGACCGGGTCCGCAACATCCGGATCGGCGTCGCCGGCCACAACCTCTTCGACATCGCTTTCGCCTGGCTCCTGGCCAAGCAGCGCGGCATCGCGGATAGCGCACAGCAGAGTATCGAATTCGAGATGCTGCTCGGCATGGCCCAGGGCCAGGCCGAAGCCGTCAGACAAGATGTCGGCTCCCTCCTGCTCTACACGCCCGTGGTCCACCCTGCCGAGTTCGACGTCGCTATCGCCTACCTGATCCGCCGCCTCGAAGAGGGCGCCAGCCAGGACAACTTCATGTCCGCCGTGTTCGAACTCAGTGAAAACGAAACGTTGTTTGAGCGCGAGAAGCAGCGCTTCCTCGCCTCGCTGGCCAAGCTCGACGACGAGGTCCCGGGTCCGAACCGGCTGCAGAACCGTGCCGTTCCGGCCGCGCCGCTGCCGCACGACTCGTTCGAGAACACTGCCGACACGGATCCGTCGCTGCCCGCGAACCGCGACTGGGGCCGCGCCATCCTGGGCCGCGTGACGACGTCGACACTGGGCAACGCCTCCGTCGAGGCCGCCACGATCAACGATGCCGCGACCCTGAATGCCGTGATCGATACCGCCGTCGAGAAGGGCAAGGCCTGGGGTGCACTCTCCGGCGCCGAGCGCGCCGAAATCCTGCACCGCGCCGGCGACGTCCTCGAGGCCCGCCGTGCGGACCTTCTTGAGGTCATGGCTTCCGAGACCGGCAAGACGATCGATCAGGGCGATCCGGAGATCAGCGAGGCGGTCGACTTCGCGCACTACTACGCCGAGTCCGGCCGCAAGCTCGACGACGTCGACGGCGCCACCTTCGTCCCGGCCAGGCTCACCGTTGTGACGCCGCCGTGGAACTTCCCGGTCGCCATCCCGGCCGGCTCCACCCTTGCGGCCCTCGCCGCCGGCTCCGCCGTCGTGGTCAAGCCCGCCAAGCAGGCCCGCCGCAGCGGGGCCGTCATGATCGAGGCCCTCTGGGAGGCCGGCGTTCCGCGCGATGTGCTCACCATGGTCCAGTTGGGCGAGCGGGAACTGGGCCAGCAGCTCATTTCCCACCCGTCTGTGGACCGCGTCATCCTGACCGGCGGCTACGAGACCGCCGAGCTGTTCCGCTCGTTCCGCAAGGACCTGCCCCTGCTGGCCGAGACCAGCGGCAAGAACGCCATCATCGTCACTCCGAGCGCGGACCTGGACCTCGCGGCCAAGGACGTCGCGTACTCCGCGTTCGGCCACGCCGGCCAGAAGTGCTCCGCCGCCTCGCTGGTGATCCTCGTCGGCTCCGTGGCGAAGTCGAAGCGCTTCCACAACCAGCTGATCGACGCCGTCACCTCGCTCAAGGTCGGCTACCCGCAGGACCCGGCGAGCCAGATGGGCCCGATCATCGAGCCCGCCAACGGCAAGCTCCTGAACGCCCTCACCACCCTCGGCGAGGGCGAGACCTGGGCCGTCGAGCCGCGGAAGCTCGATGATTCGGGCAAGCTCTGGAGCCCCGGCGTGCGCTCCGGTGTCCGCCGCGGATCCTACTTCCACCTCACCGAGTTCTTCGGCCCGGTCCTGGGCGTTATGACTGCAGAGACCCTCGAGGAGGCCATCGCGATCCAGAACCAGATCGAATACGGCCTCACCGCCGGCCTGCACTCGCTCAACAGCGAGGAACTGGGGATCTGGCTGGACACCATCCAGGCCGGCAACCTCTACGTCAACCGCGGCATCACCGGCGCGATTGTCCAGCGCCAGCCCTTCGGCGGCTGGAAGAAATCCGCCGTCGGCGCCGGCACCAAGGCCGGCGGCCCGAACTACCTCGTCGGCCTCGGCGAATGGGCCAGCAAGCCCAGCGCCGCCGCCGGCACCCCGGGCACTTCTCCCGCCCACGCCGGCGTCCGCCGGATCGAGGACGCCGCCAAGGGCTTCCTGACCGCCGACGAACTCGCGCCGCTGCAGCGCGCGCTCGCCTCCGACGCCCGCGCCTGGGCCGAAGAGTTCGGCACCGCGAAGGACGTCTCCGGCCTGAGTGCGGAACGCAACGTCTTCCGCTACCGTGCTCTGCCCGTCACGGTCCGCCTCGCGGAAGACGAGCCGCTTGCCGGCCTCGTCCGGACCGTCGCCGCCGGCGTCCTGGCCGGGTCCGTCCTGACGGTCTCCACCGCCGTCGAACTGCCCGCCCAGCTGCGCGCCGTCCTGTCCGGGCTTGGCATCGCGGCGACTGTTGAGAACGACGCCGAATGGCTCGCTTCCGCCGGCACCCTCGCCGCGGCGGGCAAGCTTTCCGGCGCCCGGATCCGGCTGATTGGCGGGGACGCCAAGGCGCTGGCCGAAGCCACGGGCGGACGCCCGGACCTGGCGGTGTATGTCCACCCCGTCACGGAAGCCGGACGCGTGGAACTGCTGCCGTTCCTGCACGAGCAGGCCATCAGCATCACGGCGCACCGCTTCGGCACGCCCAACCACATCTCCGACGCCCTGATCTAGCCCGGGGCTGCTAAAACCCCGGCTCGGGCGTGCTGGAACCCTGAAACCCAAAAAAACACCGCCGCCGTGCAGGCACCATAAGGTGCGGCACGGCGGCGGCGTTTAACGGCGAAGGCGCTAAGCGGAGTCGGGGCTAGCCGAAGTACCAGCCCGGCGGGACCCAGGAAGCGGGGACCGCGTGGGCGGAGAAATCGTCGCAGCCCGAGCAGAAGTAGGTGACCTCGCCGAGCTTGCTGACCGAGCCGTCCCTCCGGTGCGTGGCCGGGACGAAGGTCTCAAGGTAAATGAACTCGTCCGTGCCGCAGCGTTCGCAGTACGGGCTGGCCACATAATCGGACTCTGCGAGGGTAGTCGGGCGGATTCCCCGTTGGCCCGGGGTGGCCGCGTGCTGCATTCCGGCGGTCGAGTGGTGCATGGCCGCTGCGGGGCGGGCCGGCGCGGTTACCTGACGGGAGGACTTTGTCGCGTGGGCGGCGGGGGCGGGCAATCGGGGGTGATTAATGGCTGGCATCAATGGCGGCCTATCCCGAACGCTCCGACGCCAGCCACAGGGCGTCAGCGACGGACAGCGTTCGTTATTCGAATCGTTGTCGTGGGCCACTGCTTGACCTCGAACGGTGGATCTTAAGTAGTGTCAGGATAGATGAAGTACGTGCACCGTTCAATGGTCAAGTAAGTACTGCCCGGGTCCGGGTAGTCCGCCCCGTAGGTACCGTGGCAGGATCAGTGCTGGCTGCGGGACCGCCCGCGCGTCAGGCCGGTCGTTTCAGGGTCCGGCCCACGATCGCCTGCGTGAGGGCATCGATCACCTCGGTATTGGCCAGCGGATTGCGGATGAGCGTGAAATCGACGTCGCCCACCGGTGGCAGATCGAAGCGGCGGGTGATGATTTTCAGGTCCTCCGGCACCAGGGAGGAAGGCATCACGGCCACACCGATGCCGGCCCGGACGGCGGCCAGTACGCCGCTGATCTGGCGTGTGGTGCAGGTGATCCGCCAGGTGCGCCCGGTGGCCTCCAGAGCGTCGATCGCAAGCTTCCGGCTCAGGCTGGGGGAGGGGTAGGCGATCAGCGGGACAGGATCAGCCGGTTCCAGCACGGTCTGCTCCAGGCCGACCCAGGCGAAGGCGTCCTGCTGGACCACGGTCCCGTCCTTGGCCCCGGCCACCCATTTCACAAAGACCAGATCCAGTTGCCCGGCATTCAGGCGCTTGTAGAGCTGGTCGCTCTGCCCGACCGTCAGCTCGAGGTTGATCTGGGGATAGATCTGCCGGAACTCCCGGAGGATGCGTGGCAGCCCGGTGATGGCGAGATCATCGGCCGTGCCGAAGCGCAGTCGGCCGCGCATGGCGGAGCCGGAGAAATAGCGGGCGGCGGAGTCGTGCGCGGCGAGGATGCTGCGGGCGAACCCGGCCATGGCATCGCCGTTGTCGGTCAGGCGTACATCCCGGGTATCCCGGGCAACCAGCACCCGCTTGGCGGCGGTCTCCAGCTTGCGGACGTGCTGGCTGACGGTGGGTTGGGCCAGGCCGAGGCGCTCGGCGGCCTTGGTGAAACTCAAGGTTTCGGCCACGGCCAGGAACGAGCGGAGCTGGGCGGGTTCGAACATGGCGGTCTCCGGATCGGTGCCGCATACCCTGCATTGTGTTTTGTAATGCGAGTTATGCGTGGAATAGGCTTCCATAATCTCTTGGGGCCAGCCTAGCGTTAAGTCCATCCCACTCACCCGCTCTTTTGAGGACTTTTCCGTGGCACCCCCTCCGCCGCTAGAGGCGAACGCAGCTTCCCTGCCGGACACCATCACCCAACCACTCGCCGTCGTCAACGAGCCCCTGCCTTGGCGCCACACTTTCATTTCGCTCAAGGTCCGCAACTTCCGCGTCTTCGCGATCGGGCACTTCGTCGCCGTCATCGCGCTCTGGATGCAGCGGATCGCCCAGGACTGGCTGGTGCTCCAGCTCTCCGGTTCCGTCACGGCCGTCGGCATCACCGTGGCCCTGCAGTTCCTGCCGTCGCTGTTCCTCGGCCCGTGGGCCGGCATGATGGCGGACCGTTTCGCGAAGCGGAAGATCCTCATGCTGTGCCAGTCGGTGGCCGCCGCGTTGGCCGCGGTCCTTGCCGTCCTGGCGCTCAGCCACCGGATTGAGGTGGGGCACGTCTACGCGATCGCGCTGGTTCTGGGCCTTGTGACCGTGCTGGACCAGCCGGCCCGCCAGGTGTTCGTCAACGAGCTCGTGGGCCCCGGCTATCTGCGAAACGCGATCAGCGTGAACTCCACGATCTTCCAGCTCGGCGGCCTGATCGGTCCTGCGATCGCCGGGATCCTGCTGACCGCCGTGGGGGCCGGCTGGGCCTTTGCCGCCAATGCGGTGGCGTGCTGTTTCACTGTGGCCATGCTCCTGAGCCTGCGCAAGGACCAGCTGCATGTCAGCACCCCGGCCGCCAAGCGCCCGGGCATGCTGCGGGAAGGGCTGGACTATGCGCTCAGCAAGCCCACCATCTACTGGCCCTGGCTGATGGCCGGGTTCATCGCGGTGTTCGCGATGAGCCTGCCGGTGCTGCTGGCCGCGTTCGCGGACCACGTGTACGACGCCGGTGCCGGTGGCTATGGGCTGCTCAACACGCTC
Organism: Arthrobacter sp. P1_D12; assembly: GCF_056406175.1. Classification (NCBI taxonomy): domain Bacteria; kingdom Bacillati; phylum Actinomycetota; class Actinomycetes; order Micrococcales; family Micrococcaceae; genus Arthrobacter; species Arthrobacter sp. P1_D12. The sequence goes on along the minus strand of NZ_JBFUAR010000018.1, from coordinate 158,004 downwards.
GTGGCCCTCGGCGCCCTGGCCGGCGCGATCACCTCGGCCCGGCGGCGCGCCCTGCGGCTGCGCTCCGTGGTGCTGGGCGCCGGGATGTACGGGCTCATGCTGTGCCTGGCTTCCCTGGGGCCGTCCATGGCGTGGTTCGGCGTGGCCATGGTGCTGGCCGGATTCTGGTGCCTGATGTTCCTGACCGCCGCGAACCAGCTGGTCCAGGTCAGCGCCAACTTGGCCATCCGCGGGCGGGTCATGAGCCTGTACATCATGGTGCTGATCGGCGGCCAGGCGATCGGCGGCCCGATGATGGGCTGGCTGGCCGAGCACGCGGACCCGCACACCGCCGTCCTCGTCTCCGGCGGCGTCCCGGTGCTGGCTGCCGCGACCGTCGCCGTCGTCCTCGCCCGGCGCGGGCAGCTCATGCTCAAAGTGGACCTGAAGGACCGGCGCCGGCTGCTGCGGATCGTCCGGACCGATTTCCGCACCGAAAAAGGACAGCCGCTACGTGGATCCACGCAGCGGCTGTCCTAATTCGTCGCGGAAAACCGGGAGGCGTGCAACAACCCCTAGAGCGACAAGGGGCGGTGCGGGAACTCGGCCTCCCGCTGCTGGAACTGCAGCACATCCGGGTTCAGGACCACGCCGTCGCGGATTTCGATCGCGCGGCGGATGGTCTCGTTTCCCGCCCAGGCCTCGGGGCCGGACACCACGGTCTCGAGGAACGGCAGCAGCGCCTCGCTGATTTCCCAGCTGGCGGAATTCCACAGATAGGACGGGCTGTGGTCCACGGCGTAGTAGTCGATGTGGTCACCCACTTTGAACATCGGCTCGGCGAAGGTGGTGGTTTTCGCCCAGCTGAAGCCCATGCCCTCGTCGCAGGAGACGTCCACGATCAGGCTGCCGGGCCGGAAGGCGGCCAGGTCCCCGGTGCGCAGGTAGGTCAGCGGCGCGTTGGGGTCCTGCAGCGTGCAGTTGACCACGATGTCGCTCGCGGCCAGGAACGGCGCCAGCGGCACGCGCCCGCGCTCGGTGATGACCTCGCTCAGGAACGGCGCCTCGCTGTCATGGTCGAACTGCGCGATGCGGACCGAGTGGATGGGAGAGCCAACAGCGGCAACACCGCGGTTGGTCAGCACCTGCACGTCATGGACACCGTGGGCATTCAGCGCCGTCACGGCGCCGCGGGCGGTGGCCCCGAAGCCGATCACGACTGCGCTCAACCGGCGGCCGTAGTCTCCGGTGGAACCGGTCAGCGCCAGGGCATGCAGCACGGAACAGTAGCCTGCGAGCTCGTTGTTCTTGTGGAAGACGTGCAGGCCGAAGCCGCCGTCGCTGGCCCAGTGGTTCATGGCCTCGAAGGCGATCAGCGTGAGTTTCTTGTCGATCGCCAGCTGGGTGATGGCCCGGTCCTGGACGCAGTGCGGCCAGCCCCAAAGGACCTGCCCGTCCCGGAGCTCGGCCAGGTCCTCGGGCTGCGGCTTGGGCAGGAGGACGACGTCGGCTTCCGCCAGCAGTTGCTGCCGCGGCGCGATGCGCCCCACGAGGGGTGCGAGCTCGGCGTCGGACCGGCCGAAGCGCTCGCCGTAGCCTTCCTCGAGGATCAACCGGTCCCGGATCTCCGGCGCGATGCGGTCCAGGTGCAGGGGGTGGATCGGGAGGCGCCGCTCGTCCGGTTTGCGTGTGCCGGCGAGGATGCCGAGCGTGAGGTAATTCGGTGAACGGGTCACTTCTTTTTGGGGCTCGCCGTCTTTGCGGCGGTCACTTTATCGAGGGAGCTGGCCGGCGCTGATGCGGCCCTCTTGTCAGCGCGCTTTTCCTTAATGGATTTGCCGGATTTTTTGGATGCTGCTTGACGGGGGGATTTGTCAGCCATGATTGCTCCTGTAGCGGAACCGAAGAGGTTCCTGACTTCCGACGATACAGGTAGCAACCTAATAGGAGCCCGGGATGCTGCGGGGGCAATTGGAGCGGCTGACGGGAATCGAACCCGCGTATCAAGCTTGGGAAGCTAGCGCTCTACCATTGAGCTACAGCCGCAGTGGGACCAGTCAGAGTGCTGGACTTCGCCCCGGGGAACAACGAGCTTTACCTTACCTCAGTCGTGGGCGTTCTCCGAACAGGTCATGCGGTCGAAGTCATGGGTCGCCCGCTCCTCTGTTTGCCACAGATGGCCGCCAAACCGCTGCGCAGAGGGGCTATCTCCGTCAAACGGCGGGCTGGACATCCTCATGTCCACATACATGTGGCTGGGCACCGACCTCGACTTTGAGGCGTCCAAGTTCTTCGTCGAGGACACCGAGCACGGTCATGTAGCAGCACACAGTCCGGGAGCCCATAACGCTTCGGTAAAGGCCCGTCCCGGAGCCGAGCGGTGCGGGCCTCGCTGTCTATCCTGAATTGGTTAGCTGCAGTTCGGGGGAGGCGGGCTACGCCCATTTGCCGTTCGCCGAGCAAGGATTTTTGTGGCATTCGCAGAGTACGACGTCGTCATCCACTGTGACGCAATGAGCGTGTACAACTTCCTCCTGGACCCGGGCCACCTGCCGCTTTGGCGTGACGGGGTCCGGAGCGTGGAACTGCTCTCCGGCGCCGCAGGCGCCAAGGGTGCCGTGTACCAGCAGACGATCGCCGGACCGGGCGGCAGGCCCGTGGCCGCGGACTTCGAAATCATCGAAGCCCGGACGGGGGCGGAGATTCAGTACCAGGTCATCGTCGGCCCGGTCCGGCCGCGCGGCGGCTACTACCTGAGCACGGAGGGTCGCAGCACCCGCGTCCGGTTCGCTTTGAACTGTGAGCCCAGGGGATTCGTGATCCGCATGACCAGCCCGTTCCGCCAGCGAATGAAGGCCGAGGTTGGCCAGCTTGAGCGGCTCAAGTCCCTCCTCGAAGATATGCCCGCTACGGAATGGACGGGCCGGTGAAGTTGCACCGCCCACTGCCGGCCTCGGCCACCTGAATTTCCACCCGGCCGACATTATGCTTCGAAGTGCTGTCGGTGAGCGTTATCCGTGCGCGCAGAATGTCGGCCGGAATTCGAGCCGTGGAATGGGTGGGTCTATCTCGAATTCGGGTAGCAAAGCAGGTAGTCAGCCCGTGGCGGCGAACAGGACGAGTGGTCTACAAACTCAAGAGGAGTAGGGCACACTCGTGTGCAGCAGAAGGCCATCGAATTTACTTGGGGAGACCACAGACAACCAAGTCGCTAGAAGGTCTCACCATGTATGACGAGAAGTTGATGGTCCTGCGCCCTTTCTTACCAACTGGCAGGCTTTCTCACGCCGAATCTGCCGGGAAGGCAGCGATTCCAAGGGATTCTGCACCTGGTCTCGGTAGAAGGCAGCGGCCATGAGTGAGCTCAAGCAGCGCCGACGCACACAAACTCCGATTCCAAAGGCGGGTCAAGCCCGCGTTCCGCTACGCACGCAACCATCCGCGAAGCCCCAACATTCGGTGTGGGACGACGCATCTCGACATAACATCGCAGCTCCAAGGAGCGCGGCCACCTTACGATGGAAGGGTTTCGTTAACCGTCTTCGAATCACGGATGCGGCGGCGATTGCCGTATCGGTGGCCTCGGCATACGTGGTCCGGTTCCGTTCCGATACCACAGCTGATCGTCAATGGGACTTTGAAACGAAATATCTCGTGGTCTCGGTATTGCTTCTCGTGGCCTGGGTCGCTGTCTTGGAGATTTACCGCACCCGCGACAGCCGGACTTTTGGTGTTGGCGCCGCCGAATACAAGCGGGTCATCCAAGCCACCCTCAAGCTGTTCGGTGCACTTGCGATAGCGATGGTTTTCATTCAGTTTGATGTGGCGCGAGGCTACTTCGCGATTGCTCTGCCACTGGGTCTGCTGCTGCTCACGGGAGACCGCTGGCTTTGGCGCAGGTGGCTGAATCAGCAGCGGTCCCGGGGTACGTACGTCTCTCGAGTCATTGTTATCGGAGAGTCAACTGACGTCGAGTACGTTATCAACCAGATCCAGAAGAACCCGACCGCGGGGTACCAAGTTTCCGGTGTCGCGCTTCCGACGCTGGAGAAGTCCATGGAACTGCGGCCTCCCTGGTACCGCATCCCCGTCCTGTCAACCCTGGCCGACGTCTCGCGGATGGTTGAAGTGGTCGGTGCGGATGCAGTCATCGTCGCGGGACCTGTCCACGGCGGTAGCACCTACATCAGGGAACTCGGATGGAAGCTTGAAGCCACGGGGACGGAACTGGTCCTGGCCTCGGGCTTGACCAACGTTGCGGGTCCGCGAATTCACTGGCGTCCGGTCGATGGGTTGCCGCTTGTGCACGTTGAGCTTCCGCAGTACGCCGGCGGAAAGCATGTTCTCAAACGTGCGGTGGACATCTCCGTAGCCTCCGTGGCGTTGCTGGTTTTGTCGCCGCTCCTGTTCGCGTTGGCTTTCATCGTCAAACGCGGCAGTGAGGGCCCCGTCCTCTTCCGCCAGGTACGGGCGGGCAGGAACGGGATTCCCTTTCACATGCTGAAGTTCCGGTCGATGGTCCAGACTGCTGAAAGCGATTTGGAGTCGCTCCGCGAGCTTAACGAGGGTTCCGGGCTGCTGTTCAAGATCCGCAACGATCCGCGGGTCACCAAGTGCGGGCGCTGGATGCGCAAGTACTCCTTGGACGAGCTGCCGCAGTTCTGGAATGTCTTGACCGGCGAAATGAGCTTGGTAGGGCCTAGGCCACCGCTGCCCGCGGAAGTTGAAGGGTACGAGAAGTTCACCAACCGTCGGCTGCTCATAAAGCCAGGAATTACGGGATTGTGGCAGATAAACGGCCGTTCCACCCTCCCGTGGGACGAGAGTATCCGCTTGGATCTTTATTACGTGGAGAACTGGTCGCTCACGGGCGACCTGATCATTATGTGGAGAACATTCAGAGCCATGCGCAGCCCAGTCGGCGCGTATTGATGCGCGTATTGATGAAGGAGACGTCCTGGTCACTCGAATTGGATACGCAGCGGGGCCTTCGATCTATTCCACGCCGGCCACCTCAATTTTCTCTGTGATTTCCTGGTCGCCGGTGCCGTTGCGGATGGAATGCTGATCGAGGCAATGGGGCCGTGCGCCGGTTCCCCTAAGTCGTCAGTCAAATAGTCTGTCGCGAAAAGGGCTAACCGTACCGGTCTGATACCGGACCCCGTTTTTCGTAGTCGCCAAGTCTGGGCCCTGGAGCCGCCGTGAACGCCGTCGGGCCGGCGTGTGGACGCGGTTCCGTGACAGTAGCTCCACACTGTGCGGTCCATCCAATGGGGAGTGCGGTATTTTTGAACCTGTGCTGATCTCTGACCGCGACATTCGAACCGAAATTGACTCCCAGCGGATTGTCCTCGAGCCCTTCGACCCCGACATGGTCCAGCCGTCCTCGGTGGACGTCAGGATCGACAAGTTCTTCCGGCTGTTCGACAACCACAAATACGCCCACATTGACCCGGCCGAGGAGCAGCCCGAGCTGACCCGACTGGTGGAAGTTGAGTCCGGCGAGCCGTTCATCCTGCACCCGGGGGAGTTCGTCCTTGGCTCCACGTACGAGACCGTGACGCTGCCGGATGACATCGCGGCCCGCCTCGAGGGCAAGTCCTCGCTCGGCCGGCTCGGCCTGCTGACGCACTCGACGGCGGGTTTCATCGATCCCGGATTCTCCGGCCACGTCACGCTGGAACTGTCCAACATGGCCACGCTGCCCATCAAGCTCTGGCCCGGCATGAAGATCGGCCAGCTGTGCTTTTTCCGGCTGTCCTCGGCCGCGGAGCACCCGTACGGTTCGGGGGAATACGGCAACCGCTACCAGGGCCAGCGCGGGCCCACGGCCAGCCGCAGCCACCTGAATTTCCACCTCACCAACATCTAGGCGGGACGGCTGCCAGGCCGGACGGCCGCGCCAGGCAGCCAAGCCAGCCTCCCGGCCAGGCAGCAAGCGCGCTGTGTCGCAGGGGCGGCAGCGTTACGCCGGGCCCGAGGTCCGGAACGCGGGCCGCCGTGCGGGACGGCGCAGGAGCCGGACCAGCGGCTCCACGAAGCGGGCGGCCAGCGGCCCCACGATCGCCATGATCAGAACGTAGGCGGTGGCGAGGGCTGCCAGATCCGCGGGCACCACGCCGGAGGCAACGGCCAGGCCGGCGATGACAATCGAGAACTCGCCGCGTGCGATCAGGGCCGCGCCCGCGCGGTAGCGGCCGGGAATGCCAATCCCGGCCCGCTTGGCCGCCCAGTACCCGGTGACCACCTTGGTGGCTGCCGTCACCAGGGCCAGCAGCAGGGCCCAGCCCAGGACCGGGGGGATGGACCGGGGGTCGGTGTTGAGGCCAAAAACCACAAAGAAGATGGCCGCGAAGAGGTCACGGAGCGGTTCCAGGACGCGGGTGGCGCTGTGGGCCGTGGCGCCGGAAATCGCGATGCCGAGCATGAAGGCGCCCACTGCCGCGGAAACCTGCATGGCGGCTGCGAGCCCCGCGACCAGAAGTGCCGCGCCCAGCAGGTTGAGCAGGAAAACCTCGGAGTTTTCGCTGTGCACGGCCTTGGACACGTGGTGTCCGTGCCGCAGGGCCACCACCAGGACCAGGCTGACGACGGCCAGGGAGATCCCCACTGTCTGCAGCCCCAGCAGGATGCTGACGCCGGCGAGCGTGGCGGTCAGGACCGGCAGGTACACGGCCATAGCGAGGTCCTCGAACACCAGGATGGACAGGACAACCGGGGTTTCCCGGTTGCCGATGCGGCCAAGATCCGTGATGACCTTGGCGGCGATCCCGGAGGATGAAATGTAGGTGACGCCGCCCATCACCATGGCCCCCACGACGCCCCATCCCAGCATCACCGCGAGCCCGGCACCGGGCAGGAAATTGAGCAGCAGGTCCAGGACGCCGGCCTGCCAGGACCGCCGCAGGCCGGTGACGAGCTCGGACGCCGTATATTCCAGCCCAAGCATAAGCAGCAGGAGAATCACGCCGATCTCCCCGGACAGGTGCGCGAACTCGTGCATGCCTTCGAGCTTGACCAGGCCCCCGGCCCCGAAGAACAGCCCGCCCACCAGATAGAGCGGGATGGGGGACATGCCGATCCGCCCGGCCAATCTGGCCAGCAGGCCGAGGCAGAAGACGACGGCCCCCAGCTCGATCAGGGTCAGCGCGAGCGGATCCATCCGGCTTATCCGTTGCGCAGGATGCCGGCCGCCGTGTCCAGGCCTTCTTGCGTACCCACCGCAACGAGGAGGTCACCGGGGTGAAGGACGACGTCGGGTCCCGGGGAGGGCAGGACCTCGCCTTCGCGCATGATGGCCACGATCGAGACCCCGCTGCGGGTCCGGATGCATGCCTTCCCCATCGGCTGGTTCTGGAAGGGTGACTCAGCGCTGATCGAAAACTGGCGCGTGACGATACCCGGGATTTCCCGGTGGGCTTCCGAGAGCTGCATGGCGATGCGCTGGCCGCCCAGGAGGTTGCCCAGGGCGGCGGCCTCATCCGCAGTCAGCGGGACAGAGGCCTGGCAGGTGTCAGGATCGTCCCAGGTCGAGACGATGAGTTCCGTCTGGCCCTCGCGGTATTCGACAACGCCGATCCGGCGTCCGGAGGCAGTCATGAAGTCCTTGCGCCGGCCGAGGCCGGGGAGGTCCGTCTCATCCACGTTCATACCCTCAGCCTAGTGCGCGAACCGGTGATTCGGCCGCCTCAGGACTCGGGGACCACCGCGATTTCGGTCTGGTCGGGGGCCTTGACCGGCAGGAGCACGAGCAGGCCCACGAGCAGCACCACCATGATGCCGAGGATGCCCCAGCGCTGGGCCTGGCCCTCCGCTACGAAGGGTGCGGCGACGGCGATGCACAGCGTGAACAGCGCGGGGGCGAGGAAGCTTACGGCCCGGCCCGTGGTGGCGTAGAGGCCGAAGAGCTCGCCGGATTCGCCGTGCGGGGCGAGCCTGGCGAGGTAGGCGCGGGAGGACGACTGGGCCGGCCCCACGAAGAGGCACAGCAGCAGGCCGAAGACCCAGAACGTGGTGGTCCCGGTCCAGGCCATGCCAAAGAACTTGTAACTGCCGGTGCCGAGGACCAGGATCGCGGTACCCGCGACCAGCAGGCCGGCGAGGGACGCGATAATCACAGTCTTCGGCCCGATCCTGTCATCCAGGAAGCCGCCGAGGATGGCGCCGGCGGCCGCCACGACATTTCCGAAGATCGCGAAGAAGATGACGTCCTTGAGCTCGAAGCCAAAGGTGCCGGCCGCGATCACCCCGCCGAAGGTGAAGACAGCTGCCAGCCCGTCCCGGAAGATGGCGCTCGCGAGGAGGAAGTAGATAGTGTGCGGGCTGGTTCGGTAGATCGCCTTGATGCGCCGGACGAGCAGGCCGTAGGAGGCGAGGAACCCCAGCCCGGCTCCCCGGTCCGAGCGCGGCAGCTCCGGGACCGCGAACAGCACGGGCAGTGCAAAGACGAGGAACCACAGGGCCGAAAACACCGCTACCAGCCGAATGTTCAGGCTGTCCGCGGTGGAGGCGCCAAACCAGTTCACGCTGGGCTGGACAAAAAGCTGGAGCACAACCAGCAGCGCCACGATGCCGCCGAGATACCCCATTCCCCAGCCGAAGCCGCTCACTTTGCCGATGTTCCGCGGGGTGGAGATCTGGGTGAGCATGGCGTTGTAGTTGACCCCGGCAAACTCGAAGAAGACGTTGCCCAGCGCTATGAGCGTGACGCCCAGGATCAGGAAGTCCGGCCGCGGGAAGACAAAGAAGCACAGTCCGGTCAGGACGACGACGGCGGCAGTGTTGACCCCCAGCCACAGCTTCCGCCGGCCGCCCGTGTCCGAGCGCTGCCCGGTGACCGGGGCCAGGAGGGCAACGGCCACGCCGGCGACGGCCAGCGCGGCGCCCAGGACTGCCGAGGCCTGGTCCTCCCCGCCGAATGCCCTGGAGGTCAGGTAGACGGTGAAAACGAATGTTGTCATGACGGCGTTGAAGGCTGACGAACCCCAGTCCCACGAGGCCCACGCGAGGATCCGGCCCCGGTGCGGGACGGGACTTCCCGATTCCAGTTCCGAGGGGCGCATGGCCTCGGGGGCGGCGGCAGTGTTCATAGCCAGAATCGTAGCCGCCCAGGGCGTCCTCCGAGGGGGAGCGGGAGGGGTTTTTGCCAGCCGGGGTTTAACCCCGGCTTCACATTTGCGTCGCATTGTTCAGCGGCCGGTGTCCCGGCCAAAAGAATTTGTACACGCTTGGTAAACTGACGGCACCGAACCTAACAAATGACCCGCCTGCTCCAACTTGCTGACAATCGACTTTCTGACGTTGCGGAGATACCAGTGATCACAGTCCTTGCCGTGCACTTTGCGGTGGCTGCTGTGGCCCCGCTGCTGTTCCGAAAGTTTGGCAGGAATTCGTTCTTCGCCCTGGCCGCGGTCCCCGCGGCCTCCTTTGTCTGGCTGCTGCTGCAGCACGACGAAGTCTATGCAGGCACAGTCTATTCAGGTTCTGACGGGGCGATTACCGAAGTCATCCCCTGGATTCCCGGACTGCAGCTCGAACTCGCGTTCCGGATGGATGCCCTGGCCTGGGTCATGTCCCTGCTGGTGCTGGGGGTGGGTGCGCTGGTGCTGGTCTATTGCGCCCGCTACTTCAAGGACAAGGACGACTACCTCGGCGGTTTCGGCGCCCAGCTCCTGGCCTTCGCCGGGGCGATGTTCGGCCTCGTTACCGCTGATGACCTTCTGCTGCTGTTCATCTTCTGGGAACTGACCACCGTGCTGTCCTACCTGCTGATCGGCTACGCCCGCACCCGGCTGTCCGCGCGGCGCTCGGCGTTGCAGGCACTCGTGGTGACCACCGCCGGCGGCCTGGCCATGCTCGTGGGGCTCATCATGCTCGGTTCGACGGCCGGAACCTACCGGATCCAGGCGATCATGGACCTGGCTCCCACCCTGGTCGCCGGCCCCGCAGGCGGGGTCGTGAACGCCGCCGTCGTCCTCATCCTGATCGGTGCGATCACCAAATCCGCCCTGGTGCCGTTCCACTTCTGGCTCCCCGGCGCAATGGCTGCCCCCACCCCCGTGAGCGCCTACCTGCATGCCGCGGCCATGGTGAAGGCCGGGATCTACCTCGTGGCCCGGCTGGCTCCGGGATTCGCGGACACCGCGGCGTGGCTGCCGATCGTGCTCGGCCTGGGCCTGGCCACCATGCTGGTGGGCGGCTACCGGGCCCTCCGGCAGACAGATATCAAGCTCATCCTCGCCTACGGCACCGTGAGCCAGCTGGGCTTCATGACCATGGTGGTGGGCCTCGGCACCCCCGACGCGGCACTCGCCGGAATAGCCCTGCTCCTGGCGCACGGGCTGTTCAAGGCCACGCTCTTCCTGGTGGTGGGCATCATCGACCACCAGTCCGGGACCCGGGACATCCGCGAGCTCTCCGGCGTCTACGGATCGGCCAGGGCACTGGCGGTCGTCGCGGCGATCGGCGCGGCCTCGATGGCGGGCGTGCCCCCGCTGGCCGGCTTCGTCGCCAAGGAATCGGTGTTCGAGGCCTTCCTCCAGTACAAGTCGGAGACCGGGACCGGACCCTGGCTCCTGGCCGGTGTGGTCCTGGGCTCCATCCTGACCTTCGCCTACAGCGCCCGGTTCATGTGGGGAGCCTTCGCCCTCAAGCCCGGCGTGGAGCCCACGGCCTTCAAGCCGGTCAAACCGGCGTTCCTCGCCGCGCCGGCGATCCTGAGCCTCCTCACAATCCTTTACGGGCTGTGGCCTGCCCCCGTTGACGCCTGGATCCAGCCCTACGCGGAGCTTTTTGTGCACGGCTCCGAGGCCCCGCCCGGGCACCTGGCGCTGTGGCACGGCATCACCCCGGCCCTGGGCCTGACCGCAGTGACGTTCGTCCTGGGCCTGGCGATGTTCTACGGCCGCAACGCCGTGGCCCGGCTGCAGGCGCTGGTGCCGGGCTGGATCGACAGCGACCGTGCCTACCAGCAGACGATCGGCGCCCTGGACGACACCGCGGTATGGATCACCGGCCGGACCCAGCGAGGTTCGCTCTTCTTCTACCTGTCCGTCATCCTGACCGTGGCGTTCGTCCTGCCGCTGACGGCGCTGCTGCTGGCCAACAAACCGCTGCCGCCCGGCCTCTATGTCATCGATCCCGGCTCGCCGCTGCAGTTGGTGGCCGGCGCCGGAATCGTGATCGGGGCGCTGGCCGCGGTGCGCGCCAACAAACGGTTCCTGGCCGTCCTGATGGTGTCCGTCACCGGCTACGGGATTGCGATGATGTTCGCCCTGCAGGGAGCCCCGGACCTCGCCCTGACGCAGATGCTGGTCGAAACCATGATCCTGGTGGCGTTCGTGCTGGCCATGCGGAGCCTTCCGCCGGGGCTGCGGGACCGCACCGGCGGCAAGTACCGGGTCATCCGCGTGGTGATCGGCCTGGCATTCGGCGTCACCATGATTTTCGTGGCCATCCACGCCCTCGGCGCCCGGGTGGCGCCGCCGGTCTCCCTGCAGTTCCCGCAACTGGCCTATGAGGGCGGCGGCGGCCTCAACGTCGTCAACGTGACCCTGGTGGACATCCGGGCCTGGGACACCTTTGGCGAGATCTCGGTCCTGGCCCTGGCCGCCACCGGCGTGGCAAGCCTCATCTTCGTCCGCGGCCGCGGCGACCGCATCCGGACATCCGCGAGCGTCGCGGAAGGGACCGTGGGCCGGCGGACCGGGGCCAGGGGAAGCACCAGGGAAGACGCCGCCCTGGCGATGAACCGGCGGTTCGCTGCCGCCACTCGCGACGCCTGGCTGGTGGCCGGCCGGACCCTGGCACCCGAACGCCGCTCGATCATTTTCGAGGTGGTCACGCGCCTCATCTTCCACTCGATGATCGTGTTCTCCATCTATCTGCTCCTCGCCGGCCACAACCTGCCCGGCGGCGGCTTCGCCGGCGGCCTCACGGCCGGCCTCGCCCTCACCATCCGCTACCTGGCCGGCGGCCGCTTCGAACTGCGCGAAGCGACACCCGTCGGCGCCGGCACCCTGCTGGGGATCGGACTGGCCACGGCGGCTGCCGCCGGAATGACGCCGCTGCTGCTGGGCGGCGAAGTGTTCCAGAGCGCCATCGTGGAGCTGTGGCTGCCCGTCTTCGGCGACATCAAGTTCGTCACCTCGACCATTTTCGACATCGGTGTCTACGTCGTGGTCGTCGGACTGGCCCTGGACGTGCTGCGCAGCCTCGGCGCGGAGATCGACGAGCACTTCGAAGAACAACCCGAGACGACCGAAGAGGGGTCCGCCGAAGACCAGGACAGCGGAGGAATCCCGGCCGGTGTCCCTTCCGGGTCCGCCGACGGGTCCGCCGACGCGGAAACCACTGCCAAGGGGAGAACATGAGCGTCAACCTGACCCTGCTGACGGTCATGGGCGCCCTGTACGCCTGTGGCATCTACCTGCTCCTCGAACGCAGCCTCACCCGGGTCCTGCTGGGCCTCATGCTGCTGGCCAACGCCACGAACCTGCTGATCCTCGCCACCGGCGGCTACGCCGGGCTGGCGCCGCTCTTCGACAAGGACACCCCGGCGGGGGACTACAACGACCCCCTGCCGCAGGCCCTGATCCTGACCTCGATCGTGATCTCCTTCGCCGTCACGGCGTTCATGCTGGGCATCATCTACCGCACCTGGGTCCTGGCCCGCCAGGATGAAATCCAGGACGACGCCGAGGACCGCCGCGTCGCGGAAACGCCAAGCTTCGATGCCGAGGATGACTCCGTGATCCCGGTCGAGACTTCGGAGTTCCCGCTGGCTACGGTCATGTCCGGTGACCGCCCCGTGCGGGCCGACAAGGCCGCTTCTGAAGAGCAGCCCGGCTCCCTCAACGTTGACCCCAGCCCGGAAGGAGGCGGAGAGTGAACATCACCAGCCTTGCCCCGCTCGCCGTCGTACTCCCCATCCTGGGCGCCGCCCTGACCTTCCTGCTCATCCATCACCCGCGGGTCCAGCGCACGGTCAGCATCGCCGTGCTGACGCTGACACTGCTGCTGGAATGCTGGCTGCTGGCCTCCGTCTGGGATGGCGGGACGGCCGCGGTGAACATCGGCGGCTGGCTGCCGCCCTGGGGCGTCGTGCTGGTGGTGGACCAGTTCTCCTCCCTCATGCTCGTGGTGTCCTCGGCCGTGAGCCTTGCGGTGCTGGTCTACGCAACGGGACAGGGCATGGCCGACGGCGACCGCGACGCGCCGGTCTCGATCTTCCACCCGACCTACCTGATCCTCGTGGCCGGGGTGTCCAACGCCTTCCTCACCGGAGACCTCTTCAACCTCTACGTCGGCTTCGAGATCCTGCTGACGGCCAGCTACGTGCTCATCACCCTCGGCGGGACAGGCCCGCGCATTCGGGCCGGCGTGACCTACGTGGTGGTCTCCGTCGTGTCCTCGGTGCTGTTCCTGATCGCGATCGCCATGATCTACGGCGCCACCGGAACCATCAACATGGCGGACCTCGCCATCAAGCTCGGCGACCTCGACCAGGGCACCCGGACGCTGCTGCACGTCATGCTGCTGGTGGCCTTCGGCATCAAGGCCGCCGTCTTCCCGCTGTCCTTCTGGCTCCCTGACTCCTACCCCACCGCCCCGGCCCCGGTCACCGCGGTGTTTGCCGGGCTGCTGACCAAGGTGGGCGTCTATGCGATGGTCCGCACGGAAACGCTGCTTTTCCCGGGGGATGCGCTCAACGCCCCGCTCATGGTCGCGGCGCTGCTGACCATGGTGGTGGGCATCCTCGGCGCCCTGGCCCAAAGTGACATCAAGAGGCTCCTGTCCTTCACCCTGGTCAGCCATATTGGCTACATGGTGTTCGGCCTGGCCATGTCCACCGTGGCCGGCCTGGGCGCCGCGGTGTTCTACGTGGCCCACCACATCACTGTCCAGACCAGCCTGTTCCTGGTGACCGGCCTGATTGAACGCCGTGGCGGCAGCTCGTCCATGGACCGCGTGGCGGGACTGGCCAAGCTCTCCCCGGTCTTGGGGGTCCTGTTCTTCATTCCCGCCATGAACCTCGCCGGAATCCCGCCGTTCTCGGGTTTCCTGGGCAAGCTGGGGCTGCTTCAGGCAGGCGTGGAACTGGGGACGCCGCTGGCCTACGCCCTGGTGATCGGCGGCGTGCTGACGAGCCTGCTGACCCTGCTGGCGATTGCGAGGGTCTGGAACCGGGCGTTCTGGCGCAAGCCCGGGGACGCCGAACACCCCGATCCGGTGCTCCTGGCAGCGCCGGCCGACTCCGCCACGGGTGACCGGGCCGGCAAGACGAATGTGACCCTGCTGCCCCGCACCATGGTGGGCTCCACCCTGGGCCTGGTGGTCTTTGGCGTGGCTCTGACGGTCTTTGCCGGGCCGCTGTTCAGGGTGGCCGACCAGTCCGCCCAGGAGATGCTGGACCGGACCTCCTACATCCAGGCCGTGCTCGGCCCGGATGCGCCCGTGCCGCCGGTGCCTCCGTCGCTCCATCCGGTGCAGGTCCGGGAGGGCGGCGGGAAATGAACCGGAAAAGGATCTCGCTGCGCCAGGAACTGCCGCTGCTGGTCTGGCTCGTCTTTGTCTGGGGCGCGCTCTGGCAGAACTTCAGCCCGGGCAATCTCCTCTTCGGCGCCCTCATCGCGGTGCTCGTGGCGCGCATTTTCTATCTGCCCCCGGTGGAACTCGGCGGCCGCTTCAACGTGCTCCGCGCCGTGCCGTTCGCCCTCATCTTCCTCGGAAAAGTCGTCGCGGCAAGCTGCCAGGTCCTGTACCTGGCCGTGGTCCGCGGCCCCAACGTGGTCAGCGCGGTCGTAGCCGTGCCGCTCCGAAGCCATTCGGACCTCCTGGTCACGGCCACCGGGCACGTGATCTCGCTGATTCCCGGGTCCCTCGTGGTGGAGGTGGACAGGTCGACGTCCACGCTCTACATCCACGGCATCAACGTCCGCAATGCCGAGGACGCGGCCAAGCTGCGCAAAGAGGTCCGGGACACCGAGGCCGGGCTGATCCGGATCATGGGGACCAAAGCCGAACTTTCCGCACTGACACAGGAGACCGCCGCATGATGCAGACCGTCCTGACGGTGACCGCCGTCGTACTGTCCCTGGCCGCCGCGGGGGCGATCGTCCGGATCGCGCGGGGGCCCTCGCTGCTGGACCGGGTTCTGGCCGCCGACGTGCTGCTGGCCATCTTCGGCGCGGCCCTGTGCATCGACATGGCCGCCAACCGGCACCTGAACAACCTGATGCTGCTCGTTGCGATTTCCCTGATCGGCTTCGTCGGTTCGGTCACCGTGGCCCGGTTCGTGGCCGACAGGCGGGAGGGCGTCCGTGAATCCTGACACAGTGATCGACGCCGTCTCCGCCGTGTTCATGGTGACCGGAGCCCTGATGTCCCTCGCGGCCGCCATCGGGCTGCTGCGCTTCCCGGACCTCATGAGCAGGATGCACGCGGCCACCAAACCGCAGGTCCTCGGCCTGTTCCTGCTGCTGGCGGCCCTCGGCCTGCAGATGCGCACCTGGTCGGTGTGGCCCGTCCTGCTGGTGGCCTGGCTCTTCCAGCTGCTCACCGTGCCCGTGTCCGCCCACATGGTGGGCCGGGCCGGCTACCGGACCAAGCACCTGCACCCGGAGCTGCTGAGCTCCGACGAGCTCGAGGCGGTAGTCCAGAAGGCCGCCCAGCATGCGGCCACGCACGGAGCGGACGACGACGACCGCTGAGCCCCCGTACGGCCCGGCGGACCCGTACGGCCCGGCGGACCCGGCCGGCACATCGACGGACGCGGCCGGGGCCTTCGACTGCCGCGGTGGGCGCCGCGGCTGGTCGGGTCAGGTCAGACGACGTCCTGGGTCTTGGCGAAGCGGGTGATCGCGCGCTGGGTGCCGCGGTTGGCGAGCACCTGGATGATGGCGCTGACCGATGCGGAGATCAGGGCGAACGTCAGGGCCGAGCGCAGGGTCGTGGGAACGTCGTCCTCCTGGCCTTTGGGCGGCTTGTTGCCCGTGGACTTTTCCCACATGGTGTCCACCAGCTTGGTGCCGGCAAAGCCGGCCAGGAGGCTGACGCCGGTGCCGAGCAGCTTGATGAGGATGTTCATTCTTCGGTCTCCTTGGGACGGGAACGGTTTTCCCCTAGCCTAGCGTTCCGGGGTGAGGACCATCCGCAGGGCCTCGACCACGAGTTCGTGATCCGCCTTCTGGGGCAGGCCGGAGACGGTGGCGACGGCGACGGCGCCCGTGCCGCGCACGTAGATGGGGAACGCCCCGCCGTGGGCGGCGAACTCCGACTGATCCCACCAGGCGTTGTCCTCAATCCTTCCGCCGGCGGCGCGGGCCCGGAGGCCCACCAGCAGGGACGGGACCTCGTACCGCATGGCGGTGCGCTTCTTGGCGTTGATCCAGCGCTCATTGTCCGGTGTGGCGCCGTCCAGCGCGGCGTGGAAGAGCACCTGCTCGCCTTTGGTGATGTCGACGGCGATGGGCAGCGAGCGTTGCCTGCCCAGCTCGACAAGGAGGAGCCCGAGGTCCAGGGCGTCATCCTTGCTGAACGACGCGAACTGGAGCGCCTCTATCTCGGCCAGCACGCGGCCGATGAGCACCGCCAGGGAACCCTGCGGCTGCGGCTCACTGGAGTCGGGATCGTATTCCCCGAAAGGATCTTGGGTGACCGGTGTGTGCGACAAAATATTCCAGCTTTCCGGTGGGTGACGAGGCCGCCCGCTGGCGGGTCCGGGGGTCCGGCACGACGACTCTACCAAGAGGGTTTTCCGGGCCGCCGGGACTTCCGCCGTCCGGTCCACGATTGTGACGGCACACCACTGAAAACCCGGCCGTCCGGGTGTAAACTGAGCCAGTCCACAAGGGCGAAAATAATTACGACAGGGGAGCGCCGCCGTCGGGCATCGCCGGAACAATCCGGGGAAACCTTTGGTGGGCGCTGAGAGTGCGGACAGCCGCAGACCCTCGAACCTGATCCGGTTAGTACCGGCGCAAGGGAGTCGAGTTCTCAGGGTGCGCGGAGGGCGGCGGAAGCCGAGACCGGCCGGCGCACCCTCCCCTCCTGTTCCTCAGGAGGACGACATGACAGATATTTCAGCACAGCATGGTTCCGCCAGCCGTTCATCCGCCCGGCGCAACTACAGCTGGCGTGTGGTGGACATTGTGGTGGCCGCGTTGATCGCCGTTGCCGGCGGCGTCATTTTCTGGGCCTGGTCCCAGGGCGCGAACCTGATCTCGACTCCGGTCAACGCGGTCTACCCGCCGTTGAGCGGACTCTACGCCGGCGGCTGGATGATCCCGGCGGTGCTGGGCATGCTCATCATCCGCAAGCCGGGCGCCGCGCTCTTCTGCGAAACCGTCGCGGCCACCGGCGAGCTCATCATGGGTTCGCAGTACGGCACCACGGTGCTGATCTCCGGCATCCTGCAGGGCCTCGGCGCCGAACTGGTCTTCGCGGCCTTCCTCTACAAGAAGTTCAACCTGCCCGTCTCCGTGCTGGCCGGCGCCGGGGCGGGCCTCTTCTGCGGCCTGAACGATTCATTCCTGCCGTGGGGCTGGAACATCGCCTACGAGGCCGGCGACAAGCTCGCCTACATCGTCTTCACGACGATCTCCGGCGCAGTGATTGCCGGCGGACTGGCCTGGCTCGCCACCCGCGGCCTGGCGAAGACTGGAGTGCTGGGCTCCTTTGCCTCCCGCAAGGCCGCCACGGAGCCCGTCTTTTCCTGAGCCCCGTCGCTGAATCCTGCAGAGAATCATGAGATCTTCACCGGGCGTCCGGCCGGCCGCCGTCACGGCCCGCGGCTGGGGCTGGCGGCATGCCGGACGGACCAGGCCCGCGGTCAGCGGCCTTGACCTGGACATCCGGCCGGGGGAGCGCGTGCTCCTGCTGGGGCCCTCCGGCGCCGGCAAGTCGACGCTGCTCCACGCCCTGGCCGGTGTGCTGGGCGACGGCGCGTCCGGCGACCCCGGCGACTCCGGCGACGCCGAGAACACAGACGAGACCGGCAGCCTCCTGATCGACGGTGCCGCGCCACGGGCGCAGCGCGGCCGCGCCGGGCTGGTGCAGCAGGACCCGGAAACGCAGGTGGTGCTCTCCCGCCTCGGTGACGACGTCGCCTTCGGGGCGGAGAACCTCGCCGTCCCGGCGGCGGAGATCTGGCCGCGCGTGCGCGAGGCCCTCGACGACGTCGGGCTGGGACAGCTGCCGCTGGACCACCCGACGGCGGCCCTCTCCGGCGGACAAAAGCAACGGCTGGCGCTCGCCGGGATCCTCGCGATGCGGCCAGGGCTGCTCCTGCTCGACGAGCCGACCGCCAACCTCGACCCCGCGGGCGTCCTGGAGGTCCGGGACGCCGTCGGCCGCTGCCTGGACAAGACGGGCGCCACGCTGGTGGTCGTGGAGCACCGGGTGGGGGTCTGGAAAGACCTGGTGGACAGGATCGTGGTGCTCCAGCCAGGGTCCGCCACGGACTCCGCGGTCTTGATTGACGGACCGCCGGACCGGGTCCTGGCCGAGGCGCGGGACATGCTCACCGGTGCGGGCGTCTGGGTGCCGGGCTACGTCCCGGCGACGCGGATGCGGACACCGGCGCGGGGCGCGGGACAGACTCTGCTCGCGGCCGACGCGCTCGCGGTGTCCCGCGAGCGGCCGCGGCGGGCCGGGCTGCGCGACGGCTTCCGCACCATCGCGCCGCGTCCGGTCCAGTCCGGGGTTTCGGTCCGGGTCCGCGCCGGCGAGGCGCTGACCATCACCGGACAGAACGGCACGGGGAAGTCCACCCTGGCGCTGACGCTGGCCGGTCTCCTGCGGCCCGTCGCGGGAACGGTCTCGGCCACGGCGGAGCTGAGCAGTCCCGCCACTGGTCACTCCAGTGGTCGCTCCAGTGGTCGCTCCAGTGGCCGCTTACGCGATGGCGCCGGACCCGATCCCTACCGGTGGAAGGCCCAGCAGCTGATCGCCAGGATCGGAACCGTCTTCCAGGAGCCCGAGCACCAGTTCGTCACCGGCAAGGTCCTCGACGAGCTCATGTTCGGCCCGCGCCACCTCGGCTACGGCGAAGACCGCGTGGACGAACTGCTGGAGCGGCTGCGGCTGACAGAGCTTGTGGACGCCAACCCCTACACGCTCTCCGGCGGCGAGAAGCGGCGCCTTTCGGTAGCCACGGTGCTGGCGGCGCACCCCCAGGTGCTGGTCCTGGACGAGCCCACCTTCGGCCAGGATGCCAATACCTGGGCCGAACTCGCCTCGTTCCTCTCCGAGCTCCTCGACGCCGGCACCGCCGTCGTGTCCGTGACGCATGACGCCGAATTCAGCGCCGTCCTCGGTGGCGCCGAACTCCGCCTCCGGCCACGGGAACCCGCAGCCGCGGACGCTCCCGGCCCGGATCTTCAGCTGCGGGAGGGAGCTTCGCCGTGAGGGACGCACTGAGCCTGCGCGGCAACCATGCGCTGCTGACCCGGGCCAACCCGCTCGCCAAGTTCACGGCGGTCACCCTGATCACCCTGGTCCTGGCGCTCTCCATTGACTGGGTGTCGGCGTCGGTGGCGCTGGCGTTCGAACTGCTGCTCCTGCCGCTGGCGGGCCTGACTGTGGCCCTGCTGTGGCAGCGCGGCTGGCCGCTGATCCTCGCGGCGGCGCTGGGCGGCTGGAGCACGGCCATCCTGGCGCCCGATTCCGGACCAGTCCTGCTCGATGCGGGGATCTGGTCCGTCAGCGCCGGTTCCCTGCAGCTGGGGATCGGCTTCATGCTCCGCGGGCTCGCGATCGCATTGCCCGCGGTGCTGCTGATGAGCTGCACCGACCCCACGGACCTGGCCGACGCCCTGGCCCAGAACGCGAAACTGCCGCACCGGTTCGTCCTGGGCACCCTGGCCGCGATGCGGCTCGTCGGAATCATGGCCGAGCAATGGCAGACCATCGGCATGGCCCGGCGGGCCCGCGGCGTGGGCTCGAGCGGCAACCCCTGTCAGCGGTTCCGCGCCACGCTGGGCCAGAGTTTCGGCCTCCTGGTGCAGGCGATCCGGAGCGCCTCGCGGCTCGCGGTGACCATGGAGGCCCGCGGGTTCGGCGGTGCCGCCCGGACCTGGGCCCGGCCCTCCACGTTCAGCGGACTCGATGCCTGGGTGCTGCTGGGCGGGCTCGGCATCGCGGCCGCCGCCGTCGCCGCGGCCCTCGGCGCGGGCACCTGGAACCTCGTCTTCCTCACGCGACAGTAGACCGGCGCCGCCGGTTATCGCATGGCGTGGGTATCCGTGTGAGATTGACGCCATTCCGGCCGGAATTGCCGTGGTTTATAAATCATGCGTGATATTTTCGGGAGCATGACTCAACCGACTGCTGAACATGTAGGCATCCTGCTCCGCGAGGCGCGCGGCGCCAAGGGCTGGACCCAGGGGCAACTCGCCGCCGAGCTGGGCACCAGCCAGAGCGCCATCGCCCGGATGGAACAGGGCAAGCAGAACCTGAGCCTGAAGATGATCCAGCGCCTGGAGGCGATCGTCGGGCACAGCATCGTCAAGGTGGGCCGGCCCCAGATGACCCACCTGCGCGTCGAGGGCGGCCGCACCCTCGCCGGCGCGGTGGACGTCAACAGCAGCAAGAATGCCGGCGTCGCGCTGTTGTGCGCCAGCCTCATCAACCGCGGGACCACCACGCTGCGCCGGCTTGCCCGGATCGAGGAAGTCAACCGGATCGTGGAGGTGCTGACCAGCATCGGCGTCGAGTGCACCTGGCTCAACGCGAACGACCTCCAGATCCGCCGCCCCGCCGTCCTGGACCTGGCCTCCATGGATGTGGAGGCGGCCCGCCGGACCCGCAGCGTCATCATGCTCCTGGGCCCGCTGCTGGACGAGGCCGACACCTACCGGCTGCCCTACGCCGGCGGCTGCGACCTCGGCACCCGCACCGTGCAGCCGCACATGCAGGCACTGCGCCAGTTCGGCCTTAGCGTGGAGGCGAAGTCCGGGTTCTACGCGGTGCAGGCGCCGCCGTCGGACGGTCACGACCGCTCCTTCGTGCTCAGCGAACGCGGCGACACCGTCACCGAGAACGCCATCATGGCCGCAGCCCACCGCCGTGGCACCACCATCATCCGCAATGCCAGCCCGAACTACATGGTGCAGGATCTGTGCTTCTACCTGCAGATGCTCGGCGTGGACATCGCCGGGGTTGGCACCACGACGCTGAAGATCACCGGCCGGCCGTCGATCGACGCTGACATCGAATACTTCCCGTCCGAGGACCCCATCGAGGCGATGAGCCTCATCACCGCCGGCATCGTGACGAACTCGGAAGTCACCATCCGCCGCGTCCCGATCGAGTTCATGGAAATCGAACTCGCCACGCTCGAGCAGATGGGCCAGCGGCTCGAGGTTTCGGGGGAGTACTTTGCCCGCAACGGCCGCACCCGCCTGGTGGATGTCACCACCAAGCCTTCGGAGCTGCGGGCGCCGGAGGACAAGATCCACCCCATGCCCTTCCCCGGGCTGAACATCGACAACCTGCCCTTCTTCGCGGTGATCGCCGCCAACGCCCACGGCCAGACCATGATCCATGACTGGGTCTACGAGAACCGGGCCATCTACCTGACCGAGCTCAACAAGCTGGGCGCCCAGGTCCAGCTGCTCGATCCGCACCGCATTTACGTCAACGGGCCCAGCAAGTGGCGGGCGGCCGAGGTGGGCTGCCCGCCTGCCCTCCGCCCCGCCGCCTGCCTGCTGCTGGCCATGCTGGCGGCCCGTGGCGTCTCGGAGCTGCGGAACATCTATGTCATTGAACGCGGCTATGAGGACCTGGCCGAGCGGCTGAACACCATCGGGGCGAAGATCGAGTATTTCCAAGACTGAGCCCCGCGTTGGTGTGGGGCGTTTCGGCGGATCCTGACGCACAATAGATTCATGCGCACCTTCGGCGTGGAGGAAGAACTGCTGATAGTGGACCCCGAATCGGGGATGCTGCTTGCCCTCGCTGAGCTCATGCTGCCGAGTCTGGTGCCGCCGCAGCAGGAAGCCGCCAGGGTTCTCCCGGCACAGAAACCGGTCCACGAAGGCGCCGACTTCAGCTACGAGCTCAAGCTCGAACAGATCGAGACCCAGACGCATCCGTGCCTGGAATACACGGAACTGCTCCGGCAGCTCAGGCGTGGCCGGTCCCTTGCGGACCAGGCCGCCCGGGCGCACGGCGGGCGCGTCGCGGCCCTGGCCACGTCGCCCCAAGGCTCAGCCACCCACCTGACGCCGAATCCGCGCTATATGACCATGCAGCAGCGCTTCGGGCTCACCGTCCGGAACCAGCTGACCTGCGGCCTCCACGTCCACACCTTTGTGGAGTCCCCGGAGGAGGGCGTGGCGGTAATGGACCGGATCCGCGACAAGCTGGCCGTGCTGATAGCACTCAGCGCGAATTCCCCCTACTGGAACGGGGCTGAGACCGGATTCGAAAGCTACCGCACCCAGGCCTGGAACCGCTGGCCGGGCTCGGGTCCCACGATGATCTTCGGCAGCCTGCCCGTCTACCGCCGCGTGGTCACCCGGCTGGTCGAAAGCGGCGTCCTGATGGACGAGGGGATGGTCTATTTCGACGCACGGCTGGCCCGTCAGCATCCCACCGTGGAGATCCGGGTCGCGGATGTCTGCTTGCGGGCCGAAGATGCTGCCCTGATTGCCGTGCTGGTGCGCGCCCTCGTGGAGTCCGCCGCGCGGGAATGGAACGAAGGCGTCGATCCCGCCCCGGTGCCCACGCTGCTGCTGCGGATGGCCGCCTGGCAAGCCAGCAATTGCGGACTGCGCGGAGAGCTCCTGGACTTCGGAACCTTCACCCCGGCCCCGGCCGCGGACGTGGTCAGGGCGCTCGTGGACTTCGTGGCCCCGGTGCTTGAGGAACAGGGCGAGCTGGAGCTGGCGCGCGAGGGCGTTGAGCGGATTCTGGCAGAGGGCACCGGTTCGCAGCTGCAGCGCGGCCCGTTCCGGGCCGGCGGCCTGCCCGCCGTCGTCGAGCGGGCCATCGAACTGACCACCCAGGGGCCCGTCACCGAGGGGCCGGCAGACAATCGTTCGGCCCTGGGCCGGTTGCGCCCGGCCTGACCGGGAGCCCGAGGCAGTGCAGGGCAGGGGCGGAAGCCCCTAGACCTGCTTGAGCGCCTGGCCGAGGTCTCGGATCAGGTCCTCGACGTCCTCCAGCCCCACCGAAAGCCGAACCACGCCGTCGCTGAGCCCGATCGCCGCGCGGCCTTCCGGGCCCATCGCGCGGTGCGTGGTGGTGGCCGGGTGCGTGATGAGCGTCTTGGCATCGCCCAGGTTGTTGGAGATGTCGATGATCCGCAGTGCGTCCAGGAGTGCGAACGCGGCCTGCTTCGCCGTGCGGCCGGGGGAGGGCTGCAGTTCCAGGGTGAGCACGGTCCCGCCGGCCTTCATCTGCTGCACTGCGAGCGGGTACTGCGGGTGGGACGGCAGCAGCGGGTACTTTACCCAGCCGACCGCAGGCTGTCCCTCGAGCCATTCGGCCAGCCGCAGCGCGGAGGCCGAGGAATGGTTGACGCGCAGGGCCATGGTCTCCAAGCCCTTGGTGAGCACCCAGGCGTTGAACGCCGAAAGCGCCGGACCGGTGTGCCGCATGAGCTGCTTGACGGGCCCGTCGATGAATTCCTTGGTGCCCAGGATGGCCCCGCCCAGGACGCGGCCCTGGCCGTCGATGTGCTTGGTGCCGGAGTAGACCACCACGTCCGCGCCGAGGTCGCCGCAGCGCTGGAGCAGCGGGGTGGCGAAGACGTTGTCTACCACCACCGTGGCGCCGGCCGCGTGCGCCAGTTTGCTCACGGCGGCGATGTCCACGATTTCCTGCATCGGGTTCGACGGCGACTCGAAGAACACCGCCGTGGTCGGCTCGGACAGCGCGGATTGCCACTGCTCCAGGTCCGGGCCGTCCACGAAGACCGTCTCGACTCCCCAGCGCGGCAGGATTTCGTTAAGGATCACGAAGCACGAGCCGAACAGCGAGCGGGCCGCGACCACCCGGTCGCCGGCCGCCAGCAGCGCGCCCAGGGCGGTGAAGACGGCGGACATGCCGGACGCGGTCGCGAAACACGCCTCCGTTCCCTCGAGCAGCCGGAGCCGCTCCTGGAAGGTGGCGACGGAGGGGTTGCCGTAGCGGGAGTAGACGAAGCGCTCGTCCTCCCCGGTGAAGGCGCGCTCGGCGGCGGCCGCGGACTCGTAGACGAATCCTGAGTTGAGGAAGATCGGCTCGGTGGTTTCCTGGAAGCCGGTGCGGTCAAGGCCGCCACGGACAGCCTGGGTGTCGGCCGCCCAGCCGGCGGCGTCGGGATTGAAAGTCACTTAGATCTTTCCGAGGTTGGTGGGCAGGCCGCGGTTCTTCCAGCCATTGACGGTGCGTCCGCCAAAGCGGTCGGTCTCGCCTTCGAAGCCCTCAAGGACGTTGTACGAGGTGTAGCCGGCGGCCGTCGCGGCCGTCGCGGCGGCGATCGACCGGGCACCGGAACGGCAAAGGAACACCAGTTCGACGGCGGTGTCCGCCGGCGCCCGCTGCCTTAGCTGTTCCACGAAGTGCGGGTTCGGCATGCCGCCGGCGAGGTTCCACTGGATGAAGAGCGGATCGCTGCGGCTCTCGCCCGCGGCCGCGGTGTCCGGGATGCCGATGTGGGCCCATTCGCCCTCGGTCCGGACATCCACCAGGATGGCTCCGGCCTCCAGCTTGGCCCACGCCTCCTGCGGGCTGAGGTCTCCGGCGTAGCTCATGCGTGGCCCGCGAAGGCCCCGTCGGCGCCAAATTCGTCGGCGTCGAGCTCATCAACCGCATTGGCCACGGCGGCGTCCGCACTGGCAATCGCGGCCGGCAGGACCAGCGCCTGCGCCACGATCACGGTGCTTCCGTTGAAGCTGGCGGCGGGGCTTCCATGCAGCACGTAGCCCTCGGCCAGGGCGGCTGACACCCGCTCGCAAAAGGCGCGGTCATCCGCGCCGGTGAACAGCCGGTAGGCCAGCCTCTCCTCGCCGGGTGCTGAACCGGGTGTGGCTGTTGTGGGTATTGACGTCTCGGGCACGACGGATCTCCTCTTTCACGCTTGCAGCTCGAATTCTCGAATGCCGAGTATTCACCTGAGGCACCCCGCCGCGAAAGGGAGGGTTGCCGACCGGCCAGTCAGGGCTTGGCACCGGTTCTCATTACTCCCCAAAAACGTAACACCTGCGACGCCGGCCCGCACGGCCGCCGTCGTCATGTTCCGTAACCGGACCGCGGCCCGGGCGAGTAGTGGCGGGCTCCAGTTTCGGGTACAGCCCACTCGTGTCTGCCGGGACGTGTCGCCGTCTACTGGGGGGATTAGGTCCGACGCGTCGGCCGGAGCTGCAGGTGATTCGAGCAATGTGTGAATCGAGCAGTCCCGGAATCGACTCGTCTGTCCATCAACAAGCTGTCTGGGAATCGGTGGCTGGAACGGTCGGAGCCGCAGCCGCGGTCCGGCCGGTGACGGCGGAATGGAGCAATCGTGGGCCCGCGCATACTCGTTACCGGGATTACAAGCGCCGCCGGACGGGCCGTCGCGGCCCAGCTCGAAGCCCGGGGCCTCCCGTACCTCGGCACCGACGCCCGCGCCGACACCCGCCAGGCCGGGGAGGCTCCCGCCGCCGCGGTCAGGCTCCTGCCGGCTACGAACCCGGACATGGTCCTGGACCTGCGCCGGGTGGTGGACCGCGAAGCCATCAACGTCATCATTCCGACCCTCACCGTGGAGCTCCCGCTCCTGGCCGCGGCCCGCGCCGGATTCGCCCAGGACGTGCGGATCATCGTGGCCGACCCAGCCGCGGTGGCCCTCGCCAACGACCACCTGTTCACCACCTGGGCGCTGCAAGCCGCCGGCATCCCGGTGCCCCGGTTCGCGGTTCCGGGCGACCTCGCCGCCGCGCCGGCATCCCTCGCCGGCCTCAGCGGCCCCGTGGTGGTCAAGCCGCGGGTCTTCAAAGGCTCCCATGGTGTCCACCTGCTGGCCGGAACCGACTCCGTTAGCTGGAAGAACATGCCGGCGGGGCAACTGGTCCAGGAATTTATCCCGGGCGCCGACTATGTGTGCCTGGTGTTCGGCACTCCGGCACGCAACGCGATGGCGCCGGTGGCGGTGGTCCTCGAGAAGACCAGGACTCCGTATGGACGCGCCGGCAGCGACGAGGTCAGCCGCAGGGTGCCGGCGAACCAGGCCGGGGATGTGCGCAAGCTGGGCCTGGCCGCCGTCCGCACGCTCGGGCTGGCCGGGCCGGTCCAGGTCCAGATCCGCCGCCGCACCGACGGAACGCCCGTGGTGCTGGGTGTCTGCGCGACCCTGGGGGAGAACAGCACCTGGGCCCCGGAAATGCTCGACGCCGTGCTCGCAACGTTCATGCTCCCGGCGTTCAACCCGGCCTCGTTCCGCCGGTGCCCGGCAGTGCCCGCGGACGCCCTGGGGTGAGCGTTGCTATTCGATGGTCGCGAAGAGGGCGTTGAGTTCGGCAGTGAGCTGGCGCCGGAGTTCCGGGGTGCCGATTTCCTGCCCGTCGATGTGGTTCACCGGGGCCAGGAGCCGGATGCTGGAGATCAGCCAGACCGCGTCGGCGTCCAGCAGGTCCTTCGGCTCCAGCGGGCCGTAGCCCAGCTCCCAGCCGGCGGCCTTGGCAGCGGTGAACAGGGCGCCCTGTGAAGTGCCGGGCAGGATGCCGCTGTCCAGCTGGGGCGTGATGAGCCGCCGGACGGTGCGGACTCCGCCGGCGCCGTCGTCCGAGGTTTCCAGGTGGGCCAGCAGAACGGTCGACGTCGGACCCTCCAGCACCCTGCCGTCCGCGGACGTGAAGATGACGTCGTCGGCGCCCTGCCGGTGGGCGTAGCGCAGCGCCGCCATGTTCACGGCGTAGGAAAGGGTCTTGGCGCCGAGCAGGAGCCACGGGGCGCGCTCGCCAACTTCACTGTCGTAGCCGCGGTCGAGCAGGATGACGTCGATCCCGGTCTCGCGCTGCCGTCGTCCCGCGGCGGCCGGGGCGGAGGCCTGGACCCAGCACGTGGGGGCAGCCGCGCCCTCCGGCCCGCGGGTGACAATCAGCTTCACCACCACCTCGTCCTGCTCCGCGCCGCCCGCTGCAGCCGCGGCGGGGTCCTGCCCGCGGAACTCGCGGATGGCGGTTTCCACCGCCCGCCGCCATGCATCCTCGGCGGGGATGTCCAGCTCCAGAAGCCGGGCCGAGCCCGCCAGCCGGGTCAGGTGCGCCTGGATCTTGCGGGGCCGGCCGCCGACGGCCAGGAGGGATTCGAAAACGCCGTCGCCGCGGGTGGCGCCCAGGTCCGTGGCCATCAGCTGCGGCTGCGACGCGTCGGCAACGCGGCCGCCGTCGAACGCCGGGTCGAGGAAGACCAGAACGGTCGCGGGCGCAGGAACAGGGGCAGGAGTGGTCATGGCTAAAGCTTAGTCTCGGTGGTCGCGGGATAGGATTTGGTCACTGCCCGTTCGGAACTGTTCCGCGTGGCTTGTACGTTGAGGGGTTCGCCTGTGCTGTGGCCATTTCCGCTGGCGGAGACTTTACCGTCCTGGGCGATTCTGATTTTGACGGTGATCGACTTCGCCATCCGGGTGCTGGCACTGGGCATCATCCCCGGAAACCGGCGGCCCACCACCGCGATGGCGTGGCTGCTGGGCATCTTCATCGTGCCGACCATCGGCCTGCTCCTGTTCCTGCTGTTCGGCAACTTCCGGCTCTCCCGCAAGCGCCGCGCGCAGCAGGACGCGGTCAATACCCGAGTGCGCGCCGGGACCTCGGAACTGGCGATGCTGGAAAGCCGCTACGCCGGACCCGAATGGGTGGCTTCCGCCGCGGAACTGAACAAGACGCTGGGCTCGCTGCCGATGGTGGACGGTAACCAAGTGGAGCTGCTGCCCGGCTACCCCGACTCCATCAAGGCGATGGCCGCGGCGGTCCGCGGCGCAAAGTCCTTCGTCAACGCCGAGTTCTACATCATGAGCTCGGACCACGTCACGGACGATCTGCTGACCGCGCTGGAAGAGGCCGCCGAGCGCGGCGTCGAGGTCCGTGTCCTGTTCGATCACCTTGGCACGCTTCGCATCAAGGGCTATCGCAAGCTGATCGCCCGGCTCAAGGCCAGCAAGATCCGCTGGCGGCCCATGCTGCCGCTCAACCCGCTGCAGGGGCAGTGGCGCCGACCGGACCTGCGCAACCACCGCAAGATCATGGTGATCGACGGCGAGATCGCCTTCACCGGATCGCAGAACCTGATCGAGCCCTCCTACAACAACCCCAAGCACCGCAAGATCGGCCGTGAATGGGTCGAGCTGATGGCCTGCCTGCGTGGACCGATCGTCACCACGCTCAACGTCGTCTTCGCCACGGACTGGCTCAGCGAGACCGACGAATCCATTGAGGAACAGCTCTCGCACCGGCCCGAACTGCACGCCGGCAACATCACCGCCCAGGTGGTGCCCAGCGGCCCCGGCTTCATCACCGAAAACAATCTGCGGCTCTTCAACACGCTGATTTACTCGGCTCAGCGCAAGATCTCGATCTGCAGCCCGTACTTCGTCCCGGATGACTCGCTGCTGTATGCGGTGACGACGGCGGCGCAGCGCGGCGTCGACGTCGAACTCTTCGTCTCGGAAAAGGGCGACCAGTTCCTGGTCCACCACGCCCAGCAGTCCTACTATGAGGCGCTGCTTGAAGCCGGGGTGCGGATCTACCTCTACAAGGCCCCCTTCGTGCTGCACGCCAAGCACTTCACGATCGACGACGACGTTGCCGTGCTGGGTTCCAGCAACATGGACATGCGCTCCTTCTCGCTGAACCTGGAGGTCTCCGTGATGCTCCTAGGGGAGGACATCGTGCGGCGGATCAGCGCCGTGGAGGACACCTACCGGGGCATTTCGCGCGAACTTACGCTCGAGGACTGGATGAAACGTCCGATGGGCGTCAAATACGTGGACAACGTCGCGCGGCTGACGGCCACCCTGCAGTAGCCGGGGGCGGCGGGACAGCCGACTCAGCCCGTGGGAAAGCCGGCGCCGAGCGCCGAGAGGACACCGAACGCTTTGGTCCGGATTTCCTCGTACTCCTCCTGCGGGGTCGAGTCGGCGGTGACAGCGCCGCCGACGCCGAGACTCAGTTCCGCGGCACCCTCGCCGGGGGCGCTGACCACGAGGGTCCGGATTGCGACGGCGAGATCGGCGGCCCCGTTCAGGGAGAAGTAGCCGATCGCCCCGGAGTACACGCCGCGCGGCGCGGCCTCCAGCCGGTCCAGGATGGCCATGGTGCTGACCTTCGGGGCGCCGGTCATCGAACCCGCGGGGAAACAGGCCGCGACCGCCTCGGCCCGCGGCATCCCGGGCCGCAGCCGGGCATCGATGGTGCTCACCATCTGGTGCACGGTGGCGTAGCTCTCGATCGCGCACAGCCGGCTGACGGCCACCGAACCCGGGACGGCGAAATGGCTCAAGTCGTTGCGCAACAGGTCCACGATCATGATGTTTTCCGCCCGGTCCTTGGCCGAAGATTCCAGTTCCTCGCGCAGCGCGGCATCCGTGCCTGGGTCTGTGTCCCGGCGGCGCGTGCCCTTGATCGGCTCGGCCCGCATCCTGCCGTCCGCGGCAATCTGCAGGAACCGCTCCGGCGACGTGCTCGCCACGGCGAGCCCGCCGAACCGCAGGAAGCTGGCGAACGGGGCCGGGTTCCGGCGCCGCAGGTCCAGGTAGGCCGGCCACGGATCCACGCCCTGAGGCCCCGCGGGCGAGGCAGCCGTGAGCACCGTGGTCAGGCAGACCTCGTAGGTGTTTCCTTCCGCGATCTCACGCTGGGCCTCGGTGACCTTCGCCTTGTAGCCGGCTTCCGTGTCCCGGGCGGCGAAGCGCGGGGCGGTGGTTTGCGGGGCGGTGGGTTGCGGGGCGCTGACACGCTGGGCCGGGGAGGCGTGCGCGGCCCCGGGCGCCGGCGCGGCCGCGGTGACGGCCGTGCGTGCCGCCTCAAGCCAGTCCCCGGCGTCGGGTGAGTCCAGGGTCAGCAGCCAGGCTGTGCCCTCGGCATGGTCAAGGACCACGGCACGGCCGGCGAAGATCAGGCAGGCGTCCGGGGTGGTGGCGGTGACGTCGTTCCCGCCGGTTTCGCGCTTGAGCTCGTAGCCGAGGTACCCGAGCCAGCCCAGGGTGAACTCGCACGGGTAGGCCTCAGGTGCGCGGAGCGCGCGGCTGCCCCACACGCCGTCGAGCCAGCGGAAGAACGGGCCATCGGTGGTCACGGTGGCCTGGCCCGTGCTGACGCGGGTCCGTCCGGAACTGTGCCGGACGGCCTGGCCGAAGCGGCCGCCGTCGTCCGCCAAAATGCTGAAGCGGCTCCGCTCCGCGGCCTCCGGGGCCAGTCCTGCCGGGTCCAGGGAGGAGTCGAGCCACACGGCGTTGGGTGAACCGCCAAAGAGCGCCGCAAACAGCTGCCCGGCCTCGGGCCGGGCCTCGACCCGTTCCGCCAGCAACTGCAGCCCGCGCCGGGCGGCGAGTTCGGGCAGCAGGGCGGGGGCGACGGCGGGAAGGTACTGAAGGGCTTGCAGGACGTCGTCCGGGGCGGTGCCGTCCGCCAGGTTGAGCACGTGCACATCAGCGCGGGCCGGGACGTCATCGGCCGCCAGCCACTCCGCTTCCTGCGCAGCCCACTGGTCCCAAAACGGTTCGTAGGTGTCGCCGTCCCGGGCCAGCGCCCGGGCCCGGCGGTCCGCGTCGGAGGAGTCCGCCCAGATCACGGCGTCCAGCAGGGGCACTGCGGCCGCCGCGCCGGCACCGACGCCCTCCACCAGGACGATTTCGGCCGGGCGTGTGGTGCGGGCCTCGCCGTCGTAGTGCCGTGCCCAGTCCCAGCTGACCCATTCCGCGTTCTCCCCGCGCCGCAAGGGCGAAAGCACGGTGCTGACGTAGCGTTCGATCCCCGCCGCCAGCCCGTTCCAGCCGGGATAGATGTCCTCGAGGTGGAAGAGCGAGACCTTGTGGTGCTCCCTCAACCGCGCCGCCAGTTCGATGGCCAGGGTGGTCTTGCCGGAGCCGGAGCGCCCGTCGATTGCGATGATGACGGGTGCGGGGCTCATGAAATAGAGCGTACCGGCTGCTGTGCATTGGGTTGATCACTGCCGTGATGTTGCCCGTCCTGCCGCTCAAGCTCGGTGCGTACGTGCTGCACAATCCCCGGAAGGGAGGCCCGGATGAGGTTCCAGGTGGTGTCGAAGTCGGTGTGGCCGCCGTACCACGGGTCCTCGATGCCCTGCTCCAGCGGGTCCTTGTCCGCCACGGCGGGGTCGAAGCTGCGGAGCATGCGGATCTTGGCCAGGGAGTCCCGGTCCGGTGCTGCCTGCCGGAGCCAGCCGTAGTGGTCGACGTCGAGGGCCAGGATCAGATCCCGGCTCGCGAACCATTCGGGCCGCCATTCGCGCGCCACGTGGCGGTCCGAAGCGATGTTCTGCGCCGTGAGTTTGCGCGCTGCCCGGGGATCGATGGGCCGGCCGGCCTCATACGCGGTGGTGCCGGCGGAATCGACCACGGCCCCCGTGAGGCGCTCGGCCCGGAATGCCTCCGCCAGCATAAGTTCCGCCATCGGGGACCGGCAGATGTTTCCGGTGCAGACCGCGATGATCCGGTACTGGCTCGACATTGAGGTCATAGCTAAGCATGAACGATCCCGGGCCTCTTGGCTAGCTGGCCGCCGCGAAACATTACAAAAAATGTCAACTGGCTTTTACTTGTTGTCATGCCCGGGTCCGGGTGCGGCCGGGTCCAGCCCTAGGTGCCGGACCAGCGCGTCCAGGACCGGCAGCTGGCCCTTGACCAGCCTGGACCGGGCTGCGGGCCCGGCGGTCCATTCCGCGCGGTCGATCTCGGGGAAGCTTCCGATTGTGCCGGATCCCCTCGGCCACTCCAGCTCGAAGGTGTTGCTCACGATGCGTTCGGGCTGGAAGTCCGCTTCCGCCGTGAAGACCGTGATGATCTTGCCGGAGGGCTGGCGGAAGTCGCCGAGCCGGTGGTAGTCGGCGGCGGGTGCCGGTGTGCCGATTTCCTCCGCGAACTCGCGGTGCGCGGCCGCCAGGGGGTCCTCCTCGGCGAGGTATTCCCCCTTGGGGATGGACCAGCCGCGGGCGTCCTTGCGGGCCCAGAACGGTCCGCCCATGTGGGCTATCCAGACCTCAAGCTGCGGTGTGCTGCCGGATGGCGGCGCCCCGCCGGGCGGGGATGCACTCCTTAGCCGGTACAGCAGAAGGCCGGCGCTGCGAACGGTCATGGCTCCCTCCTGCCCCAAGGGTATTCCCTCATTGCTTGAGCGGCCGCGATCAGGCCGCCGGCCCCCATAGCGCCTTGCGGAGCAATCCCTTGAGTGTCGCGATCTCCGGGGCACTGAGGCCGGCCAGGGCGTGAGATTCCGCGTCCCGCGCCGCGGCCTCGGCCCGCCGGAAGAGGGCTTCCCCCTCCGGCGTCGAGGAAACAATCTTGGCGCGCCGGTCCAGCTTCCCGGGCGCCCGGATCACCAGCCCGCGCTTCTCCAGCTCGTCGATCAGGGCCACAATCTGGCTCGGGTCCAGGCTGAGGAACTCGGCCATCTCCCGCTGGGTTGGTTCCAGCCCGCTGTTGGCCAGGGCGAGCACCGAATAGGAGCGCTCCTTGAGATCGAACGCGGCCAGGGCGCGGTTGTTCAGGACCGACCCGCCGGCATGCAGCTTGGCCAGCAGGAAGCCCGCGTCCAGGCTGATGGTTGCCGCCGTGAGCTTCTCCGCCGGCTCGGTGCCCGGCCCGTCGTCAACTTCGGTCGCCATGCCCAACTCCAATAGTCCAAAAAATAAATCGTTGACTTTTTCAACTATCCATATTTTCATGGATACAGAACAGCATCCCACGCCGCGGGGCCGGATGCACAAGGCAGCTAGCAAAGGAGCGGCAATGAGCCTGTCAGGAAAAGTAGCAATCGTCACCGGAAGCGGACGGGGCCTCGGCCTGGCCTACGCCCGGGAACTGGCCCGCCAGGGCGCCGCCGTCGTCGTCAACGATGTGGACGCCGAGGTCGCCGCCGACGCTGTCCGGACGATTCAGTCCGACGGCGGCCGCGCMGCCGCCGTCGTCGCCCCGGTGGGCAGCTCCGACGTCGCCAAGAAGCTCGTGCAGGCAGCCGTCACCGAGTTCGGCAGGCTGGACATCCTGGTCACCAACGCCGGCATCCTGCGGGACAAGAGCCTGCAGAAGATGACGGACGAGGACTTCGACGCCGTGATCAACGTCCACCTGCGCGGCACCTTCACCTGCGCCCGGGAGGCCTTCGGCTACTTCAAGGAGCACGGCATTCCCGGCCGCATCATCACCATCGGCTCCCCGACAGGCCAGCGCGGCAACTTCGGCCAGACCAACTACGCCGCCGCGAAAGCCGGAATCGTGGGCATGGTGCGCACCTGGGCGCTGGAAATGAAGAAAGCCGGCGTCACCGCCAACGCCGTCATTCCCGTGGCCGCCACCGCCATGACCAAGACCGTCCCGTACTTCCAGAAGGCCGTCGAGGCCGACGAGCGCGGCGAGACGATGCCGGCCTTCTTCCGCCACGACCTCGGGTTTGGCACGGCCGGCGACGTCGCCGGGCTGGTGGCCTTCCTGGCCTCCGACGCTGCCGCCGGCGTCACCGGCCAGGCAATCGGAGCGGGCGGTGACCGGCTGCAACTCTGGACCCACCCCGACGCCGCCGCCACCGAATACCGCGAGGGCGGCTGGGGCTACCAGGATCTCGTGGACAACTTCGGCGCGCTGTTCGGGGACAAGCTGCAAAGCGTGGGCGAGGACTTCCTGCCGCTGCCGGCGGAACTGCAGCCCGAACCGGCCGAGGTCCGCTGAGATGGCTGCCCGGCGCTACGAACCCGGCATCGACGCCGCCTCACTCGATGCGATCGACATGCACGTCCACCTCGAAGTGGACGGCCACGGCCACGAGTCCCTGCCGGCGGCCCTGACCGAGGCCTCCGCCAAGTACTTCAAGGCCGAGGACCGCAGCCCTTCGCTGGACCGGATCGCCGAGATCTACCGCGAACTGAACATGGCCGCCGTCGTCTTCACCGTCGACGCCCGGACCCAGCTCAAGCACGAGCCCAACAGCATCCCGGACCTCATTGCCGGGGCGGCGCGGAACAACGACGTCCTGATCCCCTTCGGGAGCGTGGACCCCCGCACCGGCGCCGAGGCGATCCAGGGCGCCAAGCACCAGGCAATCGACCTCGGCGCGCGCGGGTTCAAGTTCCACCCGAGCCTGCAGGGCTTCGACCCCTCCAACGAGCAGTTCTACCCGCTCTGGGAAACCCTGCAGGAACTGGGCCTGCCGGCCATCTTCCACACGGGACAGAACGGCATGGGCGCCGGGCTCCCGGGCGGATACGGCATCAAACTGGCCTACTCCAACCCGCTCCTGCTCGACGCCGTGGCCGCGGACTTCCCGGAGCTGCAAATCATCATGGCCCACCCCTCGGTGCCGTGGCAGGACGAGGCCAACTCGATCGCCACGCACAAGGCCAACGTGTTCATCGACCTCTCCGGCTGGTCCCCGAAGTACTTCCCGGAGTCCCTGGTCCGGATGGCCAACTCGGTCCTGCAGGACAAGGTCCTGTTCGGCACCGACTTCCCGCTCATCACCCCGCAGAAATGGCTGGGCGCCTTCGCGGACCTGCCGCTGAAGGACGAGGTCCGGCCCAAGATCCTCAAGCACAACGCCGTCCGCCTGCTCGGGCTCGGTGGCTGAGGTGCCCGTCGAAACCGCGCCCCAGACAACAGCCCAGGAGCGCCTCTACAGCGTCTGCGACTACTACGACGCCGAGTCCCTCCTCACCGGCGGGGAGCGGAAAGTGCTGGGGCGGCTGCGGGAGTTCCTGGACACCCAGGCCCGCCCGCTCCTGGCCGACTACTGGGAGCGCGGCGAGTTCCCGGACCAGCTCACCCGGCCGCTGATCGATCTGGACCTCATGGAACCGGCGGAACTGACCGGCGTCCCGGGTGCGGGTCAGACACCGGCCCGGGGCATCTACCAGGGCTTCCGGATCTTCGAACTCGCCCGCACGGACGCCTCACTGGCCACCTGGTACACGGCCCAGGCCGGGCTGTTCCGGACCGCCATCCGGGTCGGCGCCTCCGCGGAACAGCAGGCCGACTGGATGCCCAGGGTCATCGACTTCTCGCTCAAGGGCGTCTTCTCGCTGACCGAGCCGGAATCCGGCTCCGACATCGCCGGCGGACTCGCGACGACGGCCCGCAGGGAAAAGGGGCGTGAGGCTGGCCCGGACGGCGAAAACTGGGTCCTGGACGGCGCCAAGCGCTGGATCGGCGGCGCGGCAACGGCCGACGTCCTGGCCGTCTTCGCCCGCGACGTCGCCGACGGCCAGGTCAAGGCTTTCCTCGTGGACCGCGAGGCGGACGGCGTGACCCTGGAGAAGATCCACGGCAAGACCGCGCTGCGGATGATGCAGAACGCCCACATCACCCTCGACGGCGTCCGCGTCCCCGAGGCCAGGCGGCTCCACAACGTGAACTCGTTCCGGGACGTGGCGGCGATGCTGCGGGCCATGCGCTCGGACGTCGCGTGGATCGCAGCCGGCATCGCGGCCGGAGCTTTCGAAGCCGCCCTGCGCTACGTCTCCGGGCGCCGGCAGTTCGGCCGCCCGCTCGCGTCCTTCCAGCTCGTCCAGGAAAAGCTCGCCCGGATGCTCGGCAACGTCACCTCGGCGCTGTCCCTGGTGGTCCGGCTGACTGAACAGCAGGAGAAAGGCATCTACCGGGACCAGGACTCGGCCCTGGCCAAGATGCAGACCTCCCTGCTGATGCGCGAGACCGTGGCGCTGGCCCGCGAAGTGGTGGGCGGCAACGGCATCACGCTCGCGGCCGACGTCGCACGGTTCCATGCCGATGCCGAAGCCGTCTACTCCTACGAGGGGACCCACGAGATCAACGCCCTGATCGTCGGCCGGGCCCTCACCGGCCACAGCGCCTTCACCCACTGACGCTCTATACCCGCTGACGCTCTTTACCCGCTGACGGCGTTCCGCGTACAACCAAACCCAACCGCTCCAGGAGCCAAAGATGCCCAACCTCGTCGTCGACTTCGACAAACTCCTCACCCTCGCCGGCACCGACCTCGGCGCCACCGACTACCGCGAAATCACCCAGGAACAGATCAACAAGTTCGCCGACGCCACGGGCGACGACCAGTGGATCCACGTGGACCCGGAACGCGCCAAGGACGGCCCCTTCGGCGCCCCGATCGCCCACGGCTTCCTCACGCTCTCGCTCATCATCCCGTTCTGGGGCGAGCTGTTCGACGTCGACGGCGTCACCACCAAGATCAACTACGGCCTCGACAAGGTCCGCTTCACCTCCCCCGTCAAGGTGGGTTCACGCATCCGCATGCGGGCCAGCATCGCGGAAGTCACCGAGGTCAAGGGGGGCGCCCAGATCAAGGTCGCCAACACGATCGAGATCGAAGGCCAGGAACGCCCGGCCGTCGTGGCCGAGTTCCTCGCCCGCTTCTACAAATAATCCGCCACACCCCTTCACCATCCCCCTCTGCCATAAGGAACAACGATGTCCCAAATTTCGCAGTTGCAGGCCATGGACGCGGGTACGCGTCGCCGTGAAGCACGGACCGTCATCGCCTCCAGCTATCTCGGCAGCACCATCGAGTACTACGACTTCCTGCTCTACGCCACGGCCGCCGCGGTGGTCTTTCCCAAGGTGTTCTTCTCCGGCGCGGACGAATGGGTGGGGGTGGTGGCCGCGTACGGGACGTTCGCCGCCGGCTACGTGGCGCGGCCCCTCGGCGGCATCATCTTCGGCCACTTCGGCGACCGGCTGGGACGCAAGAACATGCTGATTGTCTCGATGCTGGTCATGGGCATCGCCTCCACCCTGATCGGACTGGTGCCCGGGGCCGCGGTGGCCGGAGCCTGGGGTGCCGTGATGCTCGTGTTCCTTCGGGTCTGCCAGGGCATTGCCGTCGGAGGGGAGTGGGGCGGCGCCGCCCTCATGGCGCTGGAACACTCGGAATCGGGCAAACGCGGCTTCGCGGCCTCGTTCGTCAACGCCGGCGCCCCCACCGGCGCGGTGCTGGGCACCCTGGTCATGGGCGCGTTCGCGGCCCTGCCCAACGAGCAGTTCCTGGCCTGGGGCTGGCGCGTGCCCTTCCTGCTGTCCTTCGTCCTGCTGGGCATCGGCATGTTCGTCCGGCTCAAGGTCTCCGAAAGCCCCATCTTCAAGGCGGCACTGGAACAAGAGAAAGCCGAACGGGAACAAGCCGAACGGGACAACACCCAGCCGACGGTGCCGGGCAGCGCGTCGGCGCGCCGGGAGATTCCGCTCCTGCAGGTCCTGCGCCGGCCCAAGACCCTGATCTTCACCATGCTGGCCGGCGCGGCCGGGTTTGCCCTCCAGGTGGTGCTGGCCACGTTCTCCGTGACCTACGCCGTGTCCAAGGGCGCGGACCGGCAGGGCGTGCTCTACGCCTTCGCGGCCGCCTCCTTCGTGTCCATCGCCTTCGTGATCATGGGCGGCCGGCTCTCCGACAAGCTGGGCCGGCGGCCCGTCATGGTCGGCGGCCTGGTGCTCTTCATCCTTTACCTCACACCGATGTTCCAGCTCCTGTCCTCCAACAACATTGGGCTGATCTTCGTGGCCTTCGCCGTGGGCCTCATGATCCATTCCACCCTGTTCGGCCCGCTCGCAGCGTTCGTGTCCGAGCAGTTCGGCACCACCTCGCGCTACACCGGCGCCTCGCTGGGCTACCAGCTCGCCACGCTCCTCGGCGCGGGATTCACGCCGGGCATCGTGGCGCAGATCTTCAAGGACTCCGGACAGGACACCGCCGCCGTGGTCTGGTACCTGGCCATCATGTCGGTCGTGTCGATCGTCTTCATCCTGCTGACTCGAGAGCCCAAGAACAACGATCTGCAGGCTGTCCGGTCCTAACCCGGCCCGCTGGCGCTACCGTCTAACTAGAAAGGATTTTCCGTGGAGAATTTTGGCATCGGCTCGTGGCTGCAACGGCGCCGCCCGAAGTCGGGCACCAAGACCGCAATCATCGCCGGGGAACGCAGTCTCAGCTACATCGAGCTCGCGGACCGTTCCGCCCGGCTCGCGAACGCCTTCCGGGACCGCGGCGTAGTCAAGGGCGACAGGGTGGCCTACCTGGGCGAAAACGATCCCTCCTTGCTGGAGACCCTCTTTGCCGCCGGCCTGGCCGGGGCGGTCTTCGTCCCGCTGAACACCCGGCTTGCCCCGCCCGAGATCCAGTTCCAGCTCCGGGACAGCGGCGCTGTCCTGCTGGTCCACTCGGCGGCGCTCGCGGTGCTTGCGGAACGCGGCTCGGCGGAGACCGCTGTGGGTTCGCGGATCGTCGTCGACGAGTCGACGGTGCCAGCCAAAACAGTTCCCGATTCAACGCTGCCCGATTCGACGGTTCCCGACGGCGGTGCTGGCCGGGGAACCGCCGTGGAGGCGTATGAGGCCGTCATTGAGTCCGGTGCGGCGCTGGCGCCGGACGAGCCCGTGGGCCTGGACGACGCCGCCATGATCCTCTACACCTCCGGAACCACCGGAAACCCCAAAGGCGCGCTCCTGACCCACGGCAACATCACGTGGAACTGCGTCAACGTTCTGGTCGATTTCGACTTTGCCTCCACCGACGTGGCCCTCATGATCTCCCCGATGTTCCACGTCGCCTCCCTGGACATGGGCGTCCTGCCCACGCTCCTCAAAGGCGGCACCGTGATATTGGAGGCCAAGTTCGATCCCCGCCGGACGCTCGAGCTGGTCCAGCAGCACCACGCAACCACCATCAGCGGGGTGCCCACGACGTACCAGATGCTGTGCGAGCACCCGGACTGGGACGCCACGGACCTCAGCTCGTTGAACAAACTGACCTGCGGCGGGTCCGCGGTGCCGATGCGGGTCCTGGAAGCCTACGAGCGGAGGGGGTTGCGCTTCTCCAACGGCTACGGCATGACCGAGACGGCCCCGGGCGCCACCACGCTGCCGGCGGCGAGGTCCCGGGACAAGGCCGGGTCCTCCGGACTGCCGCATTTCTTCACCGATGTCCGGGTGGCCGATCCCCTCGACCCGGCGTCCGGGCCCGCTGCGCCCGGAACGGTGGGGGAGATCCAGATCAAGGGTCCCAACGTCATCCACCAGTACTGGAACCGGCCCGAGGCCTCGTCGGACTCCTACACAGGGGACGGCTGGTTCAAGTCCGGCGACATGGGCTACAAGGATCC
The DNA here is from genome assembly GCF_056406175.1 of Arthrobacter sp. P1_D12. NCBI lineage: Bacteria > Bacillati > Actinomycetota > Actinomycetes > Micrococcales > Micrococcaceae > Arthrobacter > Arthrobacter sp. P1_D12. The sequence continues at coordinate 118,749 of NZ_JBFUAR010000018.1, read as the reverse complement.
GGACGGTTTCGTGTTCATCTCCGACCGGCTCAAGGACATGATCATTTCCGGCGGTGAGAACATATATCCCGCCGAGGTGGAGCAGGCGATCGCCGAGCTCGACGCCGTCGGAAGCGTCGCGGTGATCGGGGTGCCGGACGAGAAATGGGGCGAGGTGCCGCGGGCCGTGGTGCTGCTGCGGGAGGGCGCCCGGCTCACGGAAGAGCAGCTGCGCTCCCACCTGGAGGGCCGGCTGGCGAGGTACAAGATCCCCAAGTCCGTCGTCTTCGTGGACGAGATGCCCCGGACGGCGAGCGGCAAGATCCGGAAAGCGGACCTTCGGAAACTGGCGCCCGGCCACGTCTGACAGGGGAGCGGGGACGGCGGCCGCCCCCGGGGGCTAGTGGATTGCGGCCAGCAGGACGCCGACGCCGACGAAGAGCCCGCCGAAGGTCCGGTTCAGGACCTTCTGTCCGCGGGCGTCGCGGGTGAAGCGGTGGAAGGACCGGGCAGCAGCCGCGAAGAAAAACCACATGACCAGGACGTCGATCACAATCACGGTGGCGGCCAGGACCACGTACTGCGGCAGCAGCGGCTGCTCCGGCCGGATGAACTGCGGCATGAAGGCCAGGAAGAAGACCACGGCTTTGGGGTTGAGCAGATTGACCCAGAGGCCACGGCGGAACATGGACAGGCCCGGCTCGTTGTGCAGGGCCGCGGCCTTCTCCTGATCCAGGTCCGGCTTGTGCAGGAACTGCCGGATGCCCAGGTAGACCAGGTAGGCGGCGCCGGCGTAGCGGATCACGTTGAAGGCAACCGGTGAGCTCGCCACGAGCACCCCGACGCCGAGGGCCACGATCAGGATGTGCACCACGAGGGCGGCCTGCTGGCCCAGGATGCCCCAAAGGGACCGACGGAATCCCGAGTTCAGGGAGTTGCTCATGGTGTTGATGGCGCCCGCGCCGGGAGTGAAGCTGATCAGGACGCCGGCGCCGGCCAGGGCCAGCCAAAGGGAGGGTTGCACCAGGTAAGTTTACGGTCCCGGCCGTGGCGGGTCCGATTGATGACGGGAGTCAGTCGCGGCGGAGGCCGTAGCTGAGAATCATGTTGCCTTTGCTGGTCTGCTGGGACGACTGCAGCTCCAGCCGGGTGAGGGCATCGCCGTCGTTGAACAGCCGCCGCCCGCTGCCGGCGATCACGGGATGGACGATCAGCATCAAGGTGTCGAGCAGCCCGGCGAACAGTAACTGGTGGACCAGCGAAATGCTGCTGAAGATCCCGATTTCGCCGCCGTCGCTGTTCTTCAGGGCCGCGACGAAGTCTTCCAGCGGCCCCTCGATCAGGCGTGAATTTTGCCATTCCAGCCCGCCTGTCAGGGTCCGGGACGCGACAAATTTCGGCAGCGGATTGATGAATCCGGCAAAGTCCGCGTCGCTTTCGGCGTTGGGCCAGTATTCTGCCCATTGCTGATAGCCCACGCGGCCGAGGAGCGCAGTGTCGATCCGGCCCATCATCTCGCCCATCCCGGCACCGAGCTCTTGGTCGAAGCTGTCGAATTGCCACTTGAACGGGTCTTCAACCACGCCGTCCACAGAGCAGAAAAGGCCGGCCGTCAATTTGCGCATGGGTTTCTCCTTGCCGTGGGTCTCCAGTGCAGATATCTAATGCACCCTATCCGCAGACCCGGAAGCAGGGAATGGCTGCAGGCAACTCGACGGCGAACGCCCCGGAGGCCAGCCGAGCCGCCAGCATCGCGGGCCTTGGGCGTGCAAGGAGCGCGCCCAAGACCCGCCAAGGGTTAGCCGTTGGACGTGTAGCCATCCGTGGCGGTGTCCCCGGGGCCGCCATGGCCGCCGCCGGGGCCGCCATGGCCGCCGCCGGGTCCGCCCTGGCCTTCCTGGGTTGCGGTCACCGTGAAGTTCGCAATCCAGCAGGACGGTGGCGCGCGTGAAACTCCTTTGCTGGGGCCCGGGCTTCCGGGCCGGCCGAGGATTCGGCCTGTAGCCAGCCTCAGGCGCGGAGTTATGGCTGCACTTTCGGCGGGCTGTGCCGGTGCTGTGACCGCTGGCCGCCGCTCACGCCCGGGCGATGACCTCGCCGTTGGGAATCAGGAACCAGCCGTCGTCGGTGGAGCCCCACCGATGCCAGCCCGCGGAAATACGGGCCAGGTCCGCCTCACTGGCCAGGCCGTACTCAAGCGCCTGGTCGGCAAAGGACGAATGCAGCACCCGCTCGCCCCACACCCGGGCCTGCCAGCGCCGCTCATGCCCGGTGGCGTAGAGCCAGTTGCTGCTGGACGGCGCCACATCCGTGAAGCCGGCGGCCTGCGCCCAGGACACGAGCCGGCGGCCGGCGTCGGGCTCGGCACCATTGCGTCTTGCGATCCGCTGGTAGAGCTCCATCCAGTCGTCGAGCTCGGGGATGGCCGGGTACCAGCTCATGCCGTGGAAGTCGGCATCGCGCACCGCCACTATCCCGCCGGCCTTGGCCGCCCGCCGCATCTCCCGCAGCGCCGCGACCGGGTCCGTGAGGTGCTGGAGGACCTGATGGGCGTGGACGACGTCGAAAGATTCGTCCGGGAAGTCGAGGTCGTAGATGTTGCCCGCGGCAAAGCCGACGTTGTCCACGCCCCGCTCGACGGCGAGGGCCGCGGCCTGGGCGATGATGTCGGGGGAGCGGTCCAGGCCCGTGACCATGCCCGGCGCCACCAGCTCCGCGAAGTCGCAGGTGATGCTGCCCGGGCCGCAGCCGACGTCGAGGACGGAGGTCCCGGGCATCAGATGCGGGAGCACGAACGCTGCCGAGTTCTCCGCCGTGCGGGAGGCATGGGCACGGACCACCGACTCGTGGTGGCCGTGCGTGTAAACATCGTCAGGCTGCTGCGCACTCATAATGGAACGCTACCCTCCCGCGCCCGGAAAAGGATGGATCCCCAACTGCGGGTCAGCAGGCGCGCGCCCGCAGGCAGTTTTTTGCGGGTGGCCGTCAGTTTTGCCGCTTCCGGCGCAGGCGATTCTACGGATGAATGGAGGAGTGAAGATCAGCAACAGCAACAGCAACAGCAACAGCAACAGCAACAGCGGCAGTGCCAGCGGCGCCGGCAGCGGACTGGGCCTGTTCCGGGCCACCGGAATCTATGTCGGCGCGATCCTGGGCTCGGGTGTCCTGGTGCTTCCCGCCATCGCAGCCAAGGAGGCCGGCCCGGCGTCGCTCCTGGCCTGGGCCGTCCTGCTGGTGTTCTGCGTTCCCGTTGCCTTCAGCTTCGCCGAAATGAGCCGCCAGCAGCCCGACGCCGGAGGGATCGCCCACTTCGTCAAGCGTGCCTTTGGTCGCCGCGCCTCGGTGGTGGCCGGGTACCTCTTCTACTTTTCGATCCCCTTCGGCGCCCCGGCAACGGCCGTGATCGGCGGCAACTACATCGCCCACGCCGTCGGCGGCGGCCCGGACACCGCAGTCCTCGCGGCGGCGGTGATCCTGCTGGCCGCCTTCGCGAGCAACGCCGTCGGCATCAGGGTTTCCAGCCGCATGCAACTGGCGCTCATGGTGCTGCTGGTGGCACTGCTCGCGCTCGCCGTCGTGCTCGCGGCACCACACGCCAAAGCGGAAAATTTCCAGCCCTTCGCCCCGCACGGCTACTGGGCGGTCGGCGGTGCCGCGAGCCTGCTGTTCTTCTGCTTCGCCGGCTGGGAAGCCGTCTCGCACCTGGCCGGAGAGTTCCGGAACCCCGGGCGCGATCTCCGGCGGGCCACGTGGCTCACGCTGATTGTGGTGGGCGCGGTCTACATTGGCGTTGTCGCCGCCTCGGTGGCCGTCCTCGGCCCGGAACTGCCCGCTACTGCGGTGCCCGTCGCGGCGTTGCTGGAGAAAGGGCTGGGCTCATTGGCGGCCCCGCTCACCGCGGTTGCGGCGGCGGTTTTGACGTTCGGCCCCATCAACACCTTCGTGGCCGGGGCCAGCCGGCTCGGGGCTGCCCTGGCGTCCGACGGCGTGCTGCCGCCCGCCCTTTCACGCGGTGCCGGGCGGGGACAGGTACCCGCCGCAAGCCTGGCAACTCTGGCCGTCGTGACCTTGCTGTCCTTCGCTGCCGCCGTCGCCGGACTCACCGACATGCAGTTCCAGATCGGCGCGGCCTCGGCGTGTTTCACGGCCGTCACCGCGTTTGGGCTGGCGGCCGGCATCCGGCTGCTGCAGCCGCGGACCGTTGCCTGGTACGGCGTGATCGTGGCGGCCGGGGTCATGGTGGCCGTCCTGATCTTCAGCGGCTGGGCGCTGGGGGTTCCGCTGGCACTGGCAGCGGCCGCCGTCGGCGTCGGCAGGCGCTTTGGCGGGACCCCAGAACAGGAAACGCTGCCGGAAACGGCGCCTTCTGCACTGGCGGAGGCGCTCCCCGGTCGCCGGCCGCAAACCGCCGCCCATCCGTGACGTCCGGGCCGCGATTCAGCCGGGGCGCTGCCCCGGCGCTTGCTCCGGCCCGGGGCCGCGGGCCGCTTCCTCGCCCGCCCGGACAGTGGCATCGATCATGGAGTTCATGAACCGGGTGACGATCTCCAGTTCCTCCGGCGTGAAGTTCGCCATGGCTGCACCCATATGGCGGGCCAGCGGCAGGAACATTGCGCCGCCGTCCCGGTAGGCCTTGGGCGTCATGCGCAGCTGCACCTGGCGGCGGTCAGCGCCCTCGCGCTCACGGACCACGTGGCCGGAACTGTGGAGCCGGTCGATCAGTGCGGTGGTGGCCGGGGAGCTGAGGTTCAGCTCTTTCCTCAGCACCCCTGGAGTGACAATCTGGTCCCGCGCCGCGTGCCGCATGATGACGGCGAGGGCGTTGAGGTCCGTGCGGTGCATGTCATTGCGGCCGCCGGCGGAGTCCACATAGCGGTTGGCTTCGAGGGTGAATTCCTGCAGGAGCCGGACGAGGGGCGGCGGACCGGCGGCTTCGGGCGGGACTGTGTTCCTGGGCGAGGCCGCGTCTTCGGATAGGCCTGCGTTTTCGGATAGGCCCGGGGATTCGGCTGACACGGCGGACCTCCTTCGTCCCTTGATCCTGCCCCCGCGGTCTGACCGCGGCAGGTCGGCGCTGTCGACGGCGCCTTCGGGAGTCTACTGCAGGGTCTGCGCAGCGGCCTGACGCCGGCTGTCTCTATTCTCCTCCGGTGCCCCGGCCAATGGGTTATCTCTATGATGGAGATAGTCTACTATGGAGTTGATCTCTGCTCCCACTCCGAGGCGCACCCTGGAAGGAAACATGAAAACGACTTCGTCCGCGGCGACCCGTGTCCCGTTCTGGCTGCGCTGGCTGGTCCCCGCAGTGCTCGTCCTGGCCTGGCTGGCCATCGCCGGCGTCGGCGGCCCTACATTCGGCCGCCTGAGCGAGGTGTCATCCAATGACCAGGCATCGTTCCTTCCCGCCGGAGCCGAGGCCACCGAGGCCGCGGACTGGCAGGCCAAGTTCAGGGACTCCAAGGAGATCCCGGCAGTGATCGTGGTTGAGAGTGACTCCGCTTTCACTCCGGCCCAGCTCCGCGAGACCGCGGCCCTCAAAGGCAAGCTGGAGGCCCTGCAGGCCGGGAGTACGGTGATCGGTCCCATCCCCTCCGAGGACGCCAAGGCAGTCCAGTTCGTGGTGCCCATTGCTTCCTCGGCGGAAGTGAAAACGGTGGTCAAAGAACTGCGCAACGAGGTCCGGGCGTCCGCGCCGGCCGGAATGCAGACCTTCGTCACCGGACCGGCCGGGCTCACCGCGGACCTTGTGAGTGCCTTTGCCGGCATTGACGGCATCCTGCTGCTCGTGGCCCTGGGCGCCGTGTTCCTGATCCTGCTGATTGTCTACCGCTCCCTGCTGCTTCCCGTCATGGTGCTGTTCACCTCGGTCTTCGCGCTGTGCGCCGCGATCCTGCTGGTGTTCGGCATGGCCAAGGCCGGCTGGATCCAGTTGAACGGCCAGAGCCAGGGCATTTTGTCCATCCTGGTCATCGGCGCAGCCACCGACTACGCACTGCTGTATGTGGCCCGGTTCCGCGAAGCCCTGACCCACACCACCAACCGGACGGCCGCCGCCGTCACCGCATGGAAGGCGGCCTGGGAACCGATCCTGGCCTCCGGCGCCACCGTAATCATCGCGCTGCTCTGCCTGCTGTTCTCCGACCTCAACTCCAACAAGGCCCTCGGCCCGGTGGCGGCGGCGGGCATCCTCTGCGCGCTCTTCGCCGCCCTGACCCTGCTGCCGGCCCTGATGGCACTGCTGGGCCGGGCCGCGTTCTGGCCGTTCAGGCCCAAGCTGCTCCCGGAAACCGATCGGGAACCGGAACTGGTCACCGGCCTCGAGGGCCAGAAGGGACTCTGGCGGGCCACCGGTTCGCTCGTATCCCGCCGGCCGCGCACGGTCTGGGTCGCCTCGGTGCTGCTGCTCCTGGTAGCCGCTACCGGCCTCCTGCAGCTTAAAGCCAACGGCGTCGCCCAGACCGACGTCATCCTCACCGCCTCCAATGCCGTCGACGGGCAGGATGCCCTGGGCCGGCACTTCGACGCCGGGTCCGGCAGCCCCGCGGTGATCGTGGCCGACGAGGCAAACGCCCAAGAGGTTCTGGCGAAGCTGCAGACCAGCGACGGCGTCGGAGACGCCTATCTGCTGGCCGAAGGCGGCGCCCCGGTCATCACCGGCGCCCCGGGCGCGCCGGCTGCCCCCGCAATCAGGGACGGGAAGGTCCTGATCAACGCGACGCTGAACCACGCCGCGGACTCCGCTGAGGCCGAAAACGCCGTGGTGTCGCTCCGCCAGGACCTGAAGAAGATAGACGGCGGTGTGCTGGTCGGCGGTGTGACGGCCACGGCGCTGGATACCAACACCACTGCCCAGCGCGACCTCGTCACCATCATCCCGGTGGTCCTGGGCGTCATCCTGGTCATCCTCATGCTGCTGCTGCGCTCGGTGCTCGCGCCGGTCCTGCTGGTCGCCTCCGTGGTGGTGTCCTATGCCGCGGCGATGGGCGTCTCCGCCTTCGTGTTCAACAATGTCTTCGGCTTCCCGGGCGCGGACGCGACGGTGCCCCTGTTCGGCTTCGTCTTCCTCGTGGCACTGGGCGTCGACTACAACATCTTCCTGATGAGCCGGGTCCGGGAGGAATCCCTCAAGCACGGCACCCGGGCAGGCATCCTGCGCGGCCTCGTAGTGACAGGCGGGGTCATCACCTCTGCCGGGGTGGTCCTGGCGGCCACGTTCGCGGCCCTCGGCGTCATCCCGATCATGTTCCTGGTCCAGCTCGCCTTCATCGTCGCGTTCGGCGTCCTGCTGGACACGGTGCTGGTCCGTTCCCTGCTGGTGCCCGCGCTGGCCTACGACATCGGCCCGCGGCTTTGGTGGCCCGGCAAGCCCGGCCGGCCCGGGAGCGGGGCCGTGGCCGGCGATGGCGCCCGGGCCACGCTGCCCGCCGAAAATCCGAAGGCAGATCCGGCTGAAAACGAGGAGGCCGGGGTCCGCTAGGCGGAACCGAAGACCGCAGCCGCCGTCACTGTCCCCCAGTCACCGCCCGCCGTCCCCCCACCAGGCGACGGTGGCGGCGGCTGCCTCGTCCAGCGGGGTCGGTGTCAGCCCCAGGGCAGCCTGGCTCGCCATGGAATCCGTGACGAAGGGGTGCTCGAACTGGTACAGGGTCTCGGCCAGGTCCTGCATATCCGGAGAAAACACTCCCATTGCCCTCACCGCCCACCCGGGAACTCCGGTGACACGCGGTGCCCGGGCGCCGGCCGCCTTGGCGAATGCCACCGCGATCTCGCGCTGGGTCAGTGCAGGTCCGGTGGGCGCATGCCATACCCGGTTCCACACCTGAGGCCTGTCAGCCGCCGCAATCATGGCGGCCGCGAGGTCCGGAACGTACGTGAAGGAATGCGGCTGGTCCGCCCGCCCGATCACCTGCATTGGCTTGCCGGCCGCGACGGGCCGGACCATGCGCTCGCCGGCGTGCGAGTTGCGGACCCGCGGCCCGAAGAAATCGCCGGCCACCATGCTCACGGTGGCGGTGGGGGAGGCCGCCCGGGCTGCGAGCAGTGCGGTCCGGACTCCGCGCTTGCCGCCCTGCGCCTGCCGGGGGCTGTCCTCGGTCATGATGTTTTCCGGGGTGCTGTAGGAGTACAGGCTTTCCGGGAAGACCACGACGGCGCCCGCTGCGCCCGCCGCGGCGAGCACATTCAGCTCGGCGGCCGGGAGTTCCCTGGCCCACACCTCGGCGTTGTACCGCGAGCCGTGGATGCAGTGAAAAACGGCCGCGGCGCCCTGGAAGGCCTCGCCGAGCCGGGCGGGCTCGGACACGTCGATCGACACTCGTTCCACCAGCGGGTGGGCGGGTCCGCTGCCGGACCTTGTCAGGAGGCGCACCCGGTGTCCCGCCGCTGCCAACTGTTCGGCGACGGTCCAGCCCACCGGGCCGGCCCCTGTGACGACGTGGAGCCTGGACGGTTGGTGCCCGGAGGCTGCAGGTTGGGACATTCCGATCTCCTTTTCAAATAACGAGAGCAGTGCTCTCCCATTCAGGATGCGACACCGTTGCCGGCAAGTCAAGAGCGGTGCTCACATTTGTTGACAGTGCTCTTGGATGTGGAATGCTGGACTCATGCCAGAGGACAGGATTGCGGGCGCGACAGACGCCGGCGTTGCGGCCGGAGCGGCCCCGGCGGCGGTGCGGCTGCGCACCCCGCGCGAGCGTGCCCGCGCCCAGACGGTGGCCGATATCGTCCGCCTGGGCCGGGAGCATCTGGCGCTGCACGGGGCCGCCGCGCTGTCCCTCCGTGCCGTGGCCCGTGATCTCGGGGTCGTCTCTTCGGCGGTCTACCGCTACGTGGAGAGCCGCGAGGAACTGCTGACCCTTCTGCTGATTGATGCGTACAACGAACTTGGCGATGCGGTGGATGCCGCCGTCGGGGCCGTGCCGGAGGAAGACTTCGGCGGGCGCTTCGCGGCGCTGGGCGGCGCGGTGCGGGACTGGGCGGTGCGCGAGCCATCGCGCTACGCCCTGCTCTTTGGCAGTCCGGTGCCCGGTTACCAGGCCCCGGCGGAGCGGACCACCGGCCCCGGGACGAGGGTGATTACGGCCCTCATTGGAATCCTCGACGGCGCCTTCCGGGCCGGGCTGCTCGCCGCGACCGGCCGGCAGGGTCCTGCCATGGCCGCCGGGCTGGCGGGGGACCTGGCGAAAATTCGCGCCGAGTTCGGCCTGGCGGTGCCGGATGACCTCCTGGCCCGCGGCGCACTGGCCTGGACCTCACTCTTCGGCGCCGTCAGTTTCGAGGTTTTCGGCCAGTACGGCCCAGGCACGTTCACTGCCCGGGAGGAGCTCTTCGGCCACCACCTCGCGGTGCTGGCCGACGTCGCGGGCCTGCCGGCGGCCGGCACTGCCAGGTAAGCCAGGTTCCCCTGTTGCCCTGCCGTGGCGCTCGATAGACTGCCCCTGCGCCCGCACGGGCGCGCCAGATGCGTCCAGGAAGGATCCATCCATGTCTGAAGAGACCAGGCCTGACGAGAACAGGCCTGCAGAGAACACGCCTGAAGAGAATGTCCCCGGAGAAGCGGCGGCGCGGAACGTCGATGCCGGTCCCGCGGAAGTTGAGGTAGAGGCCGCAGCACCTGAGGGGCAATACGTTGAGGGCGACTACGGCTCCGCCGGCACGGCCGGCCAGGTCCCGCCCACCGCCGTCGAGGGGGAGTACGCGGCGGGGGACTATGGCGAGGCCGGCGTGGCCGGAGCCGCCGTCGTCGGCGACGTGGAAGGCGACTATCCCGAGGGCGACTACGGCGAGGGCGGGGTCTCAGGTGAGCCCGCCGGCGTCGCCGGTGAGTCGGCCGGCGTCGCCGAGGAAGGTGAATACCCCGAAGGCGACTACGGCACCGGCGGGGGGGGGGGGGGGGGGCTCCCCTCCCCAGGTCTGCGCCCCTGCGCCCAGCGTGCAGGTTCGCGCAGGGCGAAACGCCGCCCGGGACGCACCGGAAGGGCTGGATTGAGGGGAATTTAGGCGGCGAGGAGTTGCCTCGGGCGGGACGGGTAAGCAGAGTTGAGTCGACTTCGCTCAACTTTAAATTGACTTATGTCCCCCTCTGGGTAAAGTTGAGTGTAGATCGCTCAATAACGGTCGGACCCACTGCGGTTAGAGCCATTGCGGTTAGAGCCACTGCGGTTAGAGCCACTGCGGGTCCGCGGCCATCTCCGCAAGATTCCTAGGAAGTAAGGAAACAATCCATGTCACGTGCAGTAGGTATTGACCTCGGAACCACTAACTCCGTCGTCTCCGTTCTCGAAGGTGGCGAGCCCACCGTCATTGCCAACGCCGAGGGTGGCCGCACCACGCCGTCGGTTGTTGCCTTCTCCAAGTCCGGCGAGGTCCTGGTCGGCGAGATCGCCAAGCGCCAGGCCGTCAACAACATTGACCGCACCATCGCGTCCGTCAAGCGCCACATGGGCACTGACTGGACCGTCGCCATTGACGACAAGAAGTACACGGCGCAGGAAATTTCCGCCCGTATCCTCATGAAGCTTAAGAACGACGCCGAGTCCTACCTCGGTGAAAAGGTCACCGACGCCGTCGTCACCGTGCCGGCCTACTTTAACGACGCCCAGCGCCAGGCCACCAAGGAGGCCGGAGAAATCGCCGGCCTGAACGTCCTGCGCATCGTCAACGAGCCCACTGCGGCCGCCCTGGCCTACGGCCTGGACAAGGGCAAGGAAGACGAACTCATCCTGGTCTTCGACCTCGGCGGCGGAACCTTCGACGTCTCCCTCCTGGAGGTCGGCAAGGATGAGGACAACTTCTCCACCATCCAGGTCCGCGCCACCGCCGGTGACAACCACCTCGGCGGCGACGACTGGGACCAGCGCGTCGTTGAATACCTGCTGAACCAGCTCAAGGTCAAGGGCATCGACCTCACGAAGGACAAGATTGCCCTGCAGCGTCTCCGCGAAGCCGCGGAGCAGGCCAAGAAGGAACTCTCCTCCTCCTCCAGCACCAACGTTTCCCTCCAGTACCTGTCCGTCACCCCCGACGGCCCGGTCCACCTGGACGAGCAGCTGACCCGCGCCAAGTTCCAGGACCTCACCAAGGACCTGCTGGACCGCACCAAGAAGCCGTTCCAGGACGTCATCAAGGAAGCCGGCATCAAGCTCTCCGAGATCGACCACATCGTGCTCGTCGGCGGCTCCACCCGCATGCCGGCCGTCTACGACCTCGTCAAGGAACTGGCCGGCGGCAAGGAGCCCAACAAGGGCGTCAACCCCGATGAGGTCGTCGCCGTCGGCGCCGCCCTGCAGGCCGGTGTTCTCAAGGGCGAGCGCAAGGACGTGCTGCTGATCGACGTCACCCCGTTGTCCCTGGGCATCGAAACCAAGGGCGGCATCATGACGCACCTGATCGAGCGCAACACCGCCATCCCGACCAAGCGGAGCGAAACCTTCACCACCGCGGATGACAACCAGCCGTCCGTGGCCATCCAGGTCTTCCAGGGCGAGCGTGAGTTCACCCGCGACAACAAGCCGCTGGGCACCTTCGAACTGACCGGTATCGCGCCGGCCCCCCGCGGCGTTCCGCAGGTCGAGGTCACCTTCGACATTGACGCCAACGGCATCGTGCACGTTTCGGCGAAGGACAAGGGCACCGGCAAGGAACAGTCCATGACCATCACCGGCGGCACCGCGCTGTCCAAGGAAGACATCGACCGCATGGTCCACGACGCCGAAGAGCACGCAGCCGAGGACAAGGCCCGCCGCGAGGCAACCGACACCCGCAACACGGCCGAGCAGCTCGCCTACTCCGTGGACAAGCTGATCGCTGACAACGCCGACAAGCTGCCCGAAGAGGTCAAGACCGAGGTCAAGGCCGACGTCGACGCCCTCAAGAAGGCCCTCGAAGGCACCGATGACGCCGCAGTGAAGACCGCGTTTGAGAAGCTGCAGGCTTCCCAGAGCAAGCTCGGCGAAGCCATCTATGCCCACGCCGGATCCCCCGACGGCGCCACCGGCGCGGAGGGTGCCCCCGCGGGCGAGCAGGCAGCCGGTTCCGATGAGGACATCGTCGACGCCGAAATCGTTGACGAAGACGAGAAGAAGTAATCATGCCGCACCACGGTAACGAAGAAGAGCACGGTTCTTCCGAGAGCCGGCGCGACGCGGAACAGCAGGAGAACGAGCCGCAGAAGCCGGTGATCCACGATAACCGCAAGGTTGATCCGAAGACCGGCCAGGCCCGCCACCCCGGCCAGGATCACGCCGCTGCCGCGGCAGACTCCGGGGACGCCCTGTCCCAGGCAGAGGACATCCTCAACAGTGTTGAGGTGCCCGCCGCGGAATCTGTAGCGCAGGGCGTTGACGCGGCCGCGGCGGAGGAGCTCAGGAATGACCTCCGCCGGCTGCAGGCCGAGTACGTCAACTACCGCAAGCGGGTCGAACGCGACCGGGCCGTGGCGGGGGAGATGGCCGTCATCGGCGTCCTGAACTCCCTGCTCCCGGTGCTGGACGACGTCGACGCCGCCCGCCAGCACGGCGACCTCGCGGACGGCCCCTTCGCCGCGATCGCCGCCAAACTGGAGGCTGCGCTGAAGACGTACGGACTGGTCCGCATCGATGAGACCGGCGTGGCCCCCCCCCCCCCCCCCCCCCCCCCCGCTCCGGCAGGCCCGATGCCACTCCCGGGCCCCCTCATCCGCTCCGGCGTTCAGCGTTCGCGTCACCTAAGGTGAGATGATCACAAGCTCGGGCCCATGCATCGCGGAGAGTTCGTTAAGAACAGATTTGAAAGGAAACGCCATTGGCTAGCCAGGACTGGGTGGACAAGGACTTCTACAAGATCCTTGGTGTCGCCAAGGACGCTTCCGACGCCGACATCAAGAAGGCCTACCGCAAACTTGCCCGGCAGCACCACCCGGACACCAATGCGGGGAACGTCGCGTCGGAGAAGAAGTTCAAGGACATCTCCGAGGCCTATTCCGTGCTCTCGGATCCCGATGAGCGCCAGCAGTACGACGCCATCCGGGCCATGGGCGGCGGTGCACGCTTTGCCCCCGGCGGAAGCGGCGGGGCCGGCGGCGGAGCTGGCTTCGAGGACCTCTTCGGCGGGCTCTTTACCGGCGGCGGGGGCCGCCATTCGGGCGGTTACAGCACGGCCGGCGGCATTCCGCCCGAGTTCGCAGATCTCTTCGGCGGCGGCGGATTCGGCGGCGGGGGCCAGTCCTTCCAGCGGGCCCCGCAGAAGGGCTCGGACCGCACCGCGTCGACCTCGATCTCATTCGGCGGGTCCATCCGCGGCACCACGATCGGCCTGCGTGAACCGGACGGCGAGGTCATCGACGTCCGCATACCGGCCGGCATCAAGGACGGACAAAAGGTCCGCGTCCGCGGCAAGGGGCAGTACGCGCCCGCCGGCAACGGCGACCTCATGGTCACCGTCTCGGTAAAGCCGCACGAATTCTACGTCCGCGACGGCGACAACCTCCGGATCCACGTCCCGGTCTCCTTCCCGGAGGCGGCCCTGGGCGCCGACATCGAGGTTCCGACGATCGACGGCGACACGGTCAAGGTCAGGGTTCCGGCAGGGACGCCCTCGGGCAGGACCCTGCGCGTCAAGGGCCGCGGCGTCAAGCACGCCAAAGCCACCGGCGACCTGCTGGTGACGATCGACGTCGCTGTTCCGCGGAAGCTGAACAAGGAAGCGGAGGAGGCCGTGAAGGCCTTCGCCACGGCCACCGCCAATGAGGACGTCCGCGCGGGCCTGACAGCCAAGGCCCGGCTCTAGGAACGGGATCCAGCCATGGCCATCGACTTCGACCAGCCGATCTTCGTCATCTCCGTTGCCGCGGAACTGGCGGACATGCACCCGCAGACGCTGCGCCAGTACGACCGGCTGGGCATCGTTTCGCCCAGCCGTGCCCCGGGCAAGTCGCGGCGTTACTCGCAGCGGGATGTGAACATGCTCCGCGAGGTCCAGCGGCTCTCCCAGGAGGGGGTCTCGCTCGAGGGCATCAAGCGGATCCTGCAGCTGGAGAACCAGGTGGCCGCCCTGCAGCGCCGGGTCGGCGAACTGACTGAGGAGCTGGGCCGGCGCCGCCAAGGGGCCGATTCGCGGATCTTCGCCGCAGGAACTGCCGGCGACGTCGTCAGCCTGGCCCGCGGCAAGCGTCCGCAGGCGCGGTCGCAGGCGCTGGTGGTGTGGCGGCCGAGGGGCATGGGCTAGGACTCATCGGCCAGGACACGCAGCTGTGCCCGGGACCAGTGGTCCCGGGCACAGCTGTTGTTGCGTCCTGTTGTTGCGTCCTGTTGTTGCGTCCTGTTGTTGCGTCCTGTTGTTGCGTCCTGTTGTTGCGTCCGGTGGGGGGCTGCCGTGGCCTACTTGCTGGCGGCGATGAGCTGGTCGACGGCGGCGCGTTCGCTGTTTCCCCAGGCTTCCCTGGTGAGCAGGGCGGCTTGGTGCCGGGCAGGTGTGCCGACCAGGAGCAACGGAGCAAGAAGTCTGTTTTTTGCCCGATCAGCCGGCCGGCGGGCTGTGGAGCGAATCCGCCGGGGCAAGTAGCGGTAGGAGCGAACCGAGTACACCGGAACGCAATCAGGTACCCGACCATCCGATAGTCGGGTACCTCATTTGCGTGACTTCATGCCCATTCCGCGCGTTGAATTGGAGTGTCAGAAAAGGCTGGCATGACACGCCTACAGCTCCTACGGGAAGCCCGGGCGCGGAGCCAGCGCAGGAGCAGCGTAGACGCCGGGGGGCATCGCATGCATGATTCAACCGAGTATGATCCGTCCACTGCCGATTCTTCACGGCCGGCTGCTTTGACGGGCACGCCGTGAGCCCGGGGCTCCAGGCGGCCGTGCTGTTTGCCGGCTCCCTGCCGGGGCACATCCTGATGTCCCTGGGGCAGGCCCTGGTGGTCGTCTGCCTGTGCTTCGACTTCGTCCGCGCGGTCTCCGTGCCGCGATCCCGCAGCCGGTACGTCGCCAACACGTGGTTCCGGACACTTGCGCTGCCTTCCATCATGGTCATGGCGATCAGCGTGCTCCTCGATGCCGCCTCCGGCTCTTGGCCCGAGGTCGCGGCCGGAGTGTTCGTCCTGGTCGCTGTGATCTTCCGGTGGCACTATGGCAGCGACGAGGACAGCTGGTGGAAGGGCAAAGGCAAGGCCCTGGGCCGTTGGCTCCGGAACCGGGCAGCCTCCGGGTCCCTGGTTGCTCCGGCCACGGCCTGAAAAAGACCTTGCTGTCCGGGCGTCCCAGGGTGTCCAATCCTTAACACAAGGCCCTGCAGGGCACGAGTGGATGCGACGCCGGGAGGTTCTCATGCCGTCGAAAGGCGCCAAGACGCCGTCAAGGGGACCGGTCCGGGGTACGTCTGACCTCCGGCGGGCAGACGCCAACGGCGTCGCGCCGCCGGAACAGCCGGACAAGGTCCGCAATGTGGCACTCGTGGGGCATTCCGGTTCCGGAAAAACGATGCTCACCGAGGCACTGCTTGCCGCCACCGGAGCCATCACCCGCAAGGGCTCGATCGCCGAGGGCACTACGGTGAGCGACTCGGATCCTTCCGCCATCGCGCAGCAGCGCTCCGTGGCGCTCGCGGTGGTGCCGGTGATGGTGGGGGACATCAAGGTCAACCTCCTGGACACTCCGGGCTATACGGATTTCATCGGCGAGCTGAGGGCAGGGCTCCGGGCGGCGGATGCGGTGCTGTTCGTCGTCTCGGCCACCGATGATGTCGACGCAGCGACCACGGCGCTTTGGAGCGAGTGCCAGCGGCTCGGGATGCCGCGGGCCGTGGTCATCAGCCGCCTGGACCATCCGCGCGCGGATTTCGACGCCGCCATCGCCCGCTGCCGCCTGGCATTCGGCGACTCCATCCTTCCGCTCTACCTGCCGGTCCCCGCCGACGGTCCCGTCACCGGGCTGCTGGGACTGCTGACCGGCACGGTCTCCGACTACAGTGATGCGGAACCGGCGCCGGCCACCCGGGCCGCGACCGGCGTCGAACTCGCCGCCGCGGAGTCCGCACGGGGCGCGCTGATCGAAGGGATCATTGCCGAGAGCGAAGACGAGACGCTCATGGAGCGCTACCTCGGAGGCGAGGAAATCGCCCCCGACGTCCTGATCACCGATCTTGAGACGGCGGTGGCCCGCGGGTCCTTCCATCCGGTGCTGCCGGCCTCGGCGGAGTCCGGACTCGGCCTGTCGGAACTGCTCGAGGTCCTGGTGCGTGCGTTTCCGACGCCGGCGGAGCGCGGCGTCCCCGCAGCGACCGACCTCGACGGGGTGCCCGCCGGCGCGCTCGGCTGCGACCCCGACGGCCCGCTGCTCGGTGAAGTGGTCCGTACGACGATCGACCCGTTCCTTGGCCGCGTCTGCCTGGTGCGCGTCTTCTCCGGCGTGGTGCGGGAGGACGCCGCCATCCATGTGGGCGGCCGCGGAATGGCCGACCGCGGCCACGAGGACCACGACAGCGACGAGCGGGTCACCCACCTCTACTCGCCGCTGGGATCAGGACTGCGGCCAGTGCCGTTCTGCGTCGCGGGGGATATCTGCGCGCTGACCAAGCTGGGCACCGCCGAGACCGGCGACACGATTTCGGCCAAGGAGCTGCCGCTGCTGGTGGCCGCCTGGGACATGCCGGACCCGCTTATGCCGGTCGCCATCGAAGCCGCCACGCACGGCGACGAGGACGCCTTGGCCAGGAACCTGGGGAAGGTCACGGCCGGGGACCCGACGCTGCGGGTGGAACGCAACTCCGAAACCCACCAGCTGATCCTGTGGTGCATGGGCGAGGCGCACGCCGACGTCGTCCTGGGAAGGCTGCGGGACCTAGGGGTGAACCTGCAGAGCGTCCCGGTCATCACGCCGCTGCGGGAGACGTTTGCCGAGCCGGCCGCCGGACACGGGCGCTACGTCAAACAATCCGGCGGCCACGGCCAGTACGCGGTGTGCGACATCGAGGTGGAACCACTCGACCGCGGCGGCGGGTTCGAGTTTGTCGACAAGACCGTTGGCGGCGTGATTCCCGGGCCGTTCATCACCTCGGTGGAAAAGGGCGTGCGGGCCCAGATGCAGAAAGGCGTCTCGGCCGGGTTCCCGGTCGTGGATATCAAAGTAACGCTGATCGGCGGCAAGACGCACAGCGTGGATTCCTCCGATGCTGCCTTCCAGGCGGCCGGGGCGCTGGCCCTCCGGGAGGCGGCCGGGACAACCCGCATCCAGTTCCTGGAGCCGGTCTCGTCCGTGACCATCAGCGTTTCGGAGGACCATGTGGGCGCCGTGATGAGCGACTTGTCCTCCCGGCGGGCACGCCTGACCGGAACCACCTCCGCCGGCGCCGACGGCACCGAGATCAGCGCCGAGGTGCCGGACCAGGAACTGTTGCGGTACGCGGTGGAGTTGCGGGCCCTGACCGCCGGCAGCGGCCGGTTCCGGCGCAGCTACCTGCGGCACGAACCCGTGCCGCAGGCGCTGCGCTGATGGCCCCTGCTAAGTGCAGCGTCAGCCGTTGATGACCTGCGGAACGCCGAGGGCCTTGAGGCCTTCGACACCGAATTCGAGTCCGTAGCCGGACTGCTTCGCGCCACCGAACGGGATGCGGGGGTCCACGGCGCCGTGCTTGTTGATCCAGACGGTGCCGGCCTCGAGCCGGGCCGCCACCTTGCGGGCTTCGGCGGGGTCGGAGGACCAGACCGAGGCGCCGAGGCCGACGTCGACGGCGTTGGCCATTACGATGGCCTCGTCCACGGTGCCGTAGCGGATGATCGGCAGGGCGGGGCCGAACTGCTCCTCCGCGACCAGCGGGTTGCTGTTGGCGATGTCCGCGACCAGGGTGGCGGGGTAGAAGTTCCCGGGCTGGTCGTTCTCCGGGTTGCCGCCGAGCAGGATCCTGGCGCCGGAGTCGCGGGCTGCCCCGACGAGGCCGGCGACGATGTCGAACTGCTGGCGGTTCTGCAGCGGGCCCAGGACGTTGGCCTCGTCGAGTCCGTTGCCCATGGGCATGGCCCGGGCGACGGTGGTGAGTTCCTCGCAGACGGCGTCATAGATGTCGGCGTGGACGTAGAGGCGCTTGAGCGCCGCGCAGGTCTGGCCGGTGTTGATGAAGGCGCCCCAGAACAGGCCCTCGGCGATCGCCTTCGGGTCGGCGTCGGGCAGGACAATGCCGGCGTCGTTGCCGCCGAGCTCCAGGGTGAGGCGTTTGACGGTGTCGGCGGAGGATTTGATGATGGCCTTGCCGGTGGCGGTGGAGCCGGTGAACATGATCTTGCCGATCGTGGGGTGTCCGGCCAGGGCCTCGCCCACGTCACGGCCGCCGGAGACCGCCGTGAGGAGGCCTTCGGGGAGTTCCTGGTTGAGGACTTCGACGAGGGCAAGGACGGACAGCGGGGTGTATTCGGACGGCTTGATGACGACGGCGTTGCCCATGCGCAGGGCTGGGGCGAGCTGCCAGACGGTGATCATCATGGGCCAGTTCCAGGGGCCGATCGCGCCGACGACGCCGATGGGCCGGTAGTGCAGTTCGGCGCGGGTTTCGCCGTCGTCCACCACGGTTTCGGGGTCCAGGGGCGTGCCGGCGGCGACGCGGAGCCAGGCGGCGCAGGCGCCGACCTCAAAGCGGGCGTTCGGGCCGTTCAGCGGTTTGCCCTGCTCGCGGGAGAGCAGGCGGGCGAGTTCCTCGGCGGAGCGTTCGACGGCGTCGGCGGCCTTGAGCAGCGCGGCGGACCGGGCGTCGTGGCCCAGTGCAGCCCAGGCCGGCTGCGCGGCGGCTGCGGCGGCGATGGCGGCTTCGAGGTCCTGAACGGTGTGGACCGGTGCTTCGCCGACCGGCTGTCCGGTGGCCGGGTCAAAGATCGTGCGGGTTTCCCCGGCCACCGGGGTGATCGAGGCGAGTAGGGCGTCGTAGGTTTCCATGGGGGTACTCCACATCGAGTAGGTCAGATAACGCGGCCGGTGCGGCCTAAGAGTGCTGTTTCAAGCGTGCTCCGGCGAGGGGCCGAGGGGCTTGTCTATCCGCGAAGAGCTGTTGTGCGGGAGCGAACGGAACACCGAAAGCAATTTCCCGAGGCTGCGGACCGGAGGGCGTCCGGCCGGCCGTGCAGGCGGCGACGGCCCTGGTGCTGACTACGCTCAGGAACAACAACCGGTCGCTCAGCGACAAAAGCGTGACGGGCGCCACCTGCCATGCTGGATTTCACGGTGCAACGCACCCCCATTTCCCAGACCGCCGTTCCCCAGACTCATGACCGTTAAGAAGGATCCGATGAGTATTTCAAATTCAGATTCCCGGACCGCAGAATCCAGCCCCCGCACGGAGCACTCCACCGCGCTGCGTGCCGGCAGCGTCGGCGTCATGGGCATTCTTTTCTTTGTTTTGTCAGCCCAGGCGCCGTTGACCGGAATCGTCGGGGCATCACCGCTGGCCGCAGCGCTCGGCAACGGCGCCGGCGCCCCCGGCGCGTATCTGGTGGTGGGCATCGTCATCGTGATCTTCGCGGTCGGCTTCGTGGCCATGAGCCGGAAGATCCAGGCCAACGGCGCCTTCTACGCCTATGTCACCGCCGCCTTCGGACGCAAGGTTGGCGCGGGAGCGGCGTGGCTCGCGCTCCTCGCGTACAGCACGGTCCAGGCCGCGATGTATGGATTGTACGGCGCGGCGTTCTCGGGCCTCCTCGGATCTGCCGGGATCGTGGTCCCTTGGTGGCTTCTGGCCGCCATCACCATGGCGGGCGTGCAGGTGCTGGGCTCCCTCAACATCGAACTCGGGGCGCGGGTCCTGGCGGTGCTCGTGGGCCTGGAGGTCGCCATCCTGCTCATGTTCGGGTTCACCGTGCTGTTGCGGGGCGGCGGGCCGGAGGGGATCAGCCTGGCGGCGTCCTTCTCTCCCGCGGCGATCGGCGCAGGCGCCCCGGGCGTTGCCATCATGTTCGCCGTCGCCTCCATGTTCGGCTTCGAATCAACGGCCATCTACTCGGCCGAGGCCAAGGACGCCCACCGCACCGTAGCCCGGGCCACATACCTCTCGGTAGTCGTCATCGCGGTCTTCTTCTCCTTCATTTCTTGGATGCTGGTCAGCTACTACGGACCCTCGCATGTCATCGACGCCGCGGGCGCGGCCCTCGAATCGGGCGATTCCACCGCGTTCGTGCTGACGCCGATGGTGGAGCTGTTCGGGCCGTGGGCCGGAACGGTCACCGGCATGCTGCTCGTGACCTCCCTGCTGGCCGGCATCATCGCCTTCCACAACGGCATCAACCGCTACCTCCATTCGCTGGCCCTGCGCGGGTCGATGCCCCGCGGAGTGGCCCGGACCAACCGGCACATGGCGCCCGCCGTCGCTGCACGGATCCAGACCGTGGTCGCCTTCCTGCTCGTGGCGCCGTTCGCGGTGCTGTCCCTGGATCCTGTCCTCACCCTCTTTTCCTGGTTCAGCGGGCTGGCCGTGGCCGCGCTCCTGGTGCTCTACATGCTCTGTTCGCTGGCCGTCGTCGCGTACTTCCGGCGGGAAAGGGTGCCCGGCCAGCTCTGGCAGACCGCGGTGGCACCGGTGCTCGCCACCCTGCTGCTTGGCTGGGTCCTGTCCCTCGTCATCATCAACTTCACCGCTCTGATCGGCGGCAGTGCCGAAACGGCCGTGGGCCTGCTGCTGACCGTACCCATAGTGTTTACCGCCGGTGTGCTGGTGGAAATTGCCGTGGAGGGCAGGGCCGCGCGCGCAGGGGTCACTGTCTGACGGGCGGCGGTGGGCATCAGCAGTGGTGCCGGACAGATCCGGCACCGCCCCCTCTGCCTTTGTAGTTTCCGCGGCGCCGACAACGGCGGTGCTGACGACAGCAGGTGCTCTCGGCAGGGGGTGAAGGCCAGGCTCAGGCGCCGCGCCGCCAGTCACTGGGGGACTCGCCGAAGGCATCCCGGAAGGAGCGGCTGAAATGGGCCGCATCCAGGAAGCCCCAGCGCGCGGCCACGGCTCCGACCGGCATTCCGGCCAGGAGCGGATCGCGCAGTTCGCGGCGCGCCCCCTCCAGCCGCTGGGTCCGGATCCAGCTCGCCACGGTGGTCCCGGATTCATGGAAGACGTTGTGCAGGTGCCGGGTGGAGATGAAATGGGCCGCCGCGATGGACGCCGGTGACAGCATTGGATCGGCCCGGTGGGCATCGATGTACTCGCGGACGGATGCCGCCAACAGGGCCTGGGGTTTCATGCGGTCGGGGGACATGTCCAGTTCCGAATGCAGCATCGTGGAGACGAGATCAAGGGCGTTGGTGGCCAGCCGCGATCCGCTGGGGCCGCTCAGCGCCTCCAGGTTCTCAGCGAGGTGGGCAATGAACGGCCCGACGATGGCGGCGAGGCCCCCGTCGGAGGCCAAACGCACGGCCGAAAGCTGTGCGATGCACTCCGGCGGCAGGGACAGTGCGTCCCAGGGAAACATCAGCACCATGAGCCGTGCGTCGCCCTCGAAGGCAAGCGTGTAGGGGCGGCTGGTGTCATAAATGGAGAGATCTCCCGGATGCAGGACTGCCTCGCGGTTGTCCTGGATGAGGAGCCCGGTGCCCTGCAGCTGGAGGTTGAGCTTGAAATAGCGCTGGTTGGACTGCGCAATCAGCGCCGGTGTGCGGTGGACCTCATGGCTTGTGGAGGAGACCTCGACGAGTGCCATGCGGTCCAGCCTGCGGGCCCGTAAGCGGCCGTGGAAGTTGTCCGCATTTGCGCTCGAGGCGGCCAGGGGAACGAAGGATTCCGCGACGAGGTGCCGCCAGTGGTCGAAGGATTCTGCCGTGCTGGTTCGAACGTCCTGTCCCGTGGGACCGAGCGAGGGGCGGGCTGCAACTGCGGTCATAGGAGATCCTGACGCCGTCGTATTTCTGGGAGTGTGTCATGGGACACAGTCCTTTCAGGGTAGCGCCGCAGCCCGCCGCTGTCATCTTTTTTCGACAACCGGCGAAAAAAGATCGCCCGGGCCCAATTACCGGGCCTGGCAGCCCAGCAGGGTCAGGAAGCCCTCCAGCTGCTCGTTCAGCCCGAGTTCCACCTGGCCTTCCGGGGTGAGTGCCGCCGTAATCTGCGCGCCGAGCAGGAGGTTGAGCAGCTGCCCGGCCAGGGCGGCGTCGTCGACGGTAGTGGTGACGGCGCCGGTCTGCCGCGCCTCGGCAAGGAACCGCCGCATCGCCGCAAGCCACTGCTCCATCGAATCCCGGTGGATCCGGGCCTTGCCGGGGTCGTTGATGGCCTTCTGCCAGAACGGGATGACAATCCGGGCCTCATTGATCCGCTCCTCATCCAGCGGCAGCACCTCGACGCAAAACGACCGCAGGGCCGCCAGCCCGGCCTGCCCGGCGGTGACACCTGCGATGCGCTCGTTGGTGCGGTTGAAGACGTGCCCGAACGCGAAAGTCAGCAGGTCATCCTTGGTGGGGAAGTACGGCTTGAGGGCGCCGTTCGCGAATCCTGCCTCGAGGGCAATTTCCCGCATGGTGGCACTTTCAATCCCGAGCCGGGCGATGATCCGCCACGTGGCGTCGACGAGTTCAAGCCGCCGCTGGTCGTGGTCGACAATCTTTGGCACCGGACAGCTCCCCAAATATTTTTCGTCGGACTCTTGTGGCACAGCTTACATTTCCGTATTCTCTACAACTATAGAAAATAAAGTTCTGACCCGCCAAGGTCACCGAACGAAGGCCGTCATGATGACCGCACAAACTGACACCCGTACCCCTTACAGCCCCCACAGCCTGGCCACGGGCGCCGAAATCACCGCGGTCCAGGGCATCCTGCGTGCCGCGGGACTGCTGGGCGAGACCCGGCGCATCGCGTACCTCGGTCTGCTGGACCCCGCCCGGAACGCGCCGGCCGAAAGTGAGGACCGGCGGTTCCGGGTCTTCCTGCACGATGCCGCAGGGGGAAGGCCGGCCGATGTGACCGTTTCGGTCTCCAGCGGCACGGTGGTTTCCGCCGTCGAGCTGGACACGGCGGTGACCGGCGAGCTCCCGGTTCTGGAGGAGGAATTCGAAGTCGTCGAACAGCTCCTGGCCACGGACGAGCGCTGGCTCAAGGCCCTCGCCAGCCGCGGTCTGGACGTCAGCAAGGTCCGCGTTGCCCCGCTGTCCGCCGGCGTCTTCGAGTACCCGGAGGAAAGGGGCCGCCGGATCCTTCGGGGTCTGGCCTTCGTGCAGGATTTCCCCGAGGACAGCGCCTGGGCGCACCCGGTGGACGGGCTCGTGGCATATGTCGACGTCGTGAGCCAGGAAGTGACGCAGGTGCTGGACACCGGCGCCGTCCCGATTCCCGCGGAGCACGGCAACTACACCGATCCGGAGCTCACCGGCCCGATGCGCACCACGCAGAAGCCGATCAACATCACGCAGCCGGACGGGCCCAGCTTCACGGTCACCGGCGGCAACCACGTTGAATGGGAAAAGTGGAGTGTCGACGTCGGCTTCGACGTCCGCGAGGGGGTGGTGCTGCACAACCTTGCCTTCCAGGACGGCGACCGCCTGCGTCCCATCATCAACCGCGCATCCATCGCCGAAATGGTGGTCCCGTACGGGGACCCGTCGCCGATCCGGTCGTGGCAGAACTACTTCGACACCGGCGAATACCTCGTGGGCCAGTACGCCAACTCCCTGGAACTGGGCTGCGACTGCCTGGGCGAGATCACCTACCTCAGCCCCGTCATCAGTGACGCCTTCGGCAACCCCCGCGAGATCCGCAACGGCATCTGCATGCACGAGGAAGACTGGGGGATCCTGGCCAAGCACAGCGACCTCTGGACGGGCATCAACTACACCCGCCGCAACCGCCGCCTGGTGATCTCGTTCTTCACCACCATCGGCAACTACGACTACGGCTTCTACTGGTACCTCTACCTCGACGGCACCATCGAGTTCGAGGCCAAGGCCACCGGCGTCGTCTTCACCTCCGCCTACCCCGAAGGCGGCTCGGCCAACATCTCCCAGCTCGCCCCGGGCTTGGGCGCGCCGTACCACCAGCACCTGTTCAGCGCCCGTCTCGATATGGCGGTCGACGGCCTCACCAACCGGGTCGAAGAAGAAGACGTGGTCCGCCAGGGAATGGGCGAGGGCAACGAACGCGGCAACGCGTTCTCCCGGAAGCGGACTGTCCTGGCGCGCGAGTCGGAAGCCGTCCGGGAAGCCGACGCGCGCAGCGGCCGGACCTGGATCATTTCCAACCCGGAATCACGCAACCGCTTGGGCGAACCCGTGGGCTACAAGCTGCATGCCCAGGGCCAGCCCACTCTCCTGGCAGATCCGGAGTCCTCCATCGCCAGGCGCGCGGCCTTTGCCACGAAGGACCTGTGGGTCACCCGGTTCGCGGAGGAGGAGCGGTACCCCACGGGGGACTTCGTCAACCAGCACGCCGGGGGAGCAGGCCTGCCGGCCTACATTGCCCAGGACCGCGACATCGACGGCCAGGACATCGTGGTGTGGCACACCTTCGGCCTGACCCACTTCCCCCGGATCGAGGACTGGCCCATCATGCCGGTGGACACGGTCGGCTTCAAGCTCCGCCCCGAGGGCTTCTTCGACCGGAGCCCCGTGCTGGACGTGCCGGCCAACGCTCAACAGTCCTCAAGCTGCCATGGCGATGGCGACGCCGGCGCACACTGCCACAGCTAGGCCGGCGCCGTGAGTGTCGCAGCCAGCTTGGGCCGCCGGGCCGGCCTCGCCGGCGTCGTCTTCCATTCCCGGATCTGCGCCGCCGTGACCGCGGCGTCGTGCCTCGCGCATCTGTGGCTGGCCGCCGGGAACCAGCACGGGACCTGGCTGAACGTGCTCATGCTCGCCATGGTGGCAGTGTGCCTGCCGTGCGCCGTGCACATCTGGCGCCACGGCAGGCACAGGGCCCTTCGCCAGGTGATGGCCGCGGCGCTGGCCATGACCGCGGTGCACGCGGTCCTGCTCCTCGGCACGGGAGCCGGCGGCACGGGCCACAGTCACCATGTGAGCACTGCGGCAGCAGGGGCCGACGCGGCGCCGTCGGGATCCGGGGCGCTGCTGGCAGTCATCGCGCTGGAAATGACGACGGCGCTGCTCGCCGCGACGCTGCTGGCCCGGCTGCGGGCGGAGCCCCGGTCGGCCGTATCAGGGTTGAAGCGCGGCTAAAGCGCAGCTTCCGGGTTGGTCAGCGTCAGTCGTTGAACAGCCCCGCCAGGTCTTCCGCCGTCAGGGCGCCGCCGGTGAGTGCGTCGCCTTCCATGACGTCGGCGAAGAGCTGCGACTTCTTCGCTTTGAGCGCCATGACCTTCTCCTCGATCGTGTCCTTGGCGACCAGCCGGTAGACCATGACGTTCCGGGCCTGGCCGATCCGGTGGGTCCGGTCCACGGCCTGGGCCTCCGATGCCGGGTTCCACCAGGGGTCCAGCAGGAACACGTAGTCGGCCTCGGTGAGGTTCAGGCCGAAGCCGCCGGCCTTGAGGCTGATGAGGAACACCGGCGCGGCGCCGTTCTTGAACTCGTTCACGACGTCGGTGCGGTTGCGTGTGCCGCCGTCGAGGTAGCAGAACTCGATGTTCTCCTCGACCAGGCGCTCCCGGACCTTGCCCAGGAAACCGGTGAACTGGCTGAAGATCAGGGCCCGGTGCCCTTCGGCCACCAGGTCCGCGAGCTGCTCGAAGAGGACATCGAGCTTGCTGGAACGCACCCCGGACAGGGAGGGATCGATCAGCGAGGGATCCAGGCTCAGCTGACGGAGCAGGGTCAGCGACTGGAAGATGGTGAACCTGTTCTTGTTGACGTCCTCAATCAGGCCCAGGATCTTTTGGCGCTCCCGCTGCAGGTGGGTCTGGTAGACCTTCTGGTGCCGCGGGTTCAGCACGACTTCCAGGATCTGCTCCTGCTTGGGCGGCAGGTCACTGATGACCTGTTCCTTGGTGCGCCGCATCATGAGCGGCCGGACGCGCCGCCGGAGCTTGTCCAGCTGTCCCTTGTCGCCGTTCTTCTCCACCGGCTTCTGGTAATACTCGGCGAACCGTTTGGGGCTGGAAAAGAGCCCGGGAGCCACGATCGAGGTCAGTGCCCAGAACTCCATCAGGTTGTTCTCCAGCGGCGTGCCGGTGATGGCGAGTTTGAAGGCGGCGGGCAGTTTGCGGGCGCACTGGTAGGCCTTGGACTGGTGGTTCTTGACGAACTGCGCCTCGTCCAGGACCAGGCCGGCCCAGGTCTGGGAGGCGTAGGCCTCGTAGTCGATCCGGAACAGGGCGTAGGAGGTGATGATGATGTCCGCGCCGGCCATCGCCTCGGCCGGGTGCGTGCCGCTCTTGGCGAAGGTTTCGCCGATGGCGCGCACGTTGAGCCCGGGAGCGAACCGAGCCGTCTCCGCCTCCCAGTTGCCCACCACGGAAGTGGGGGCGACGACAAGGAACGGGGCGGCGGTCCCGGACCCGGTCCCGGCTTCATCGCCTGCGGCGGCGTCTTTTGCGGCGCAGATCAGGGCGAGGGCCTGGACGGTCTTGCCCAGGCCCATGTCGTCGGCCAGCACTCCGCCGAGGCCGTGGCGGTACAGGAAGCTCAGCCAGTTGAAGCCCTCCAGCTGGTACGGGCGCAGCTCGGCGTTCAGCGACCCGGGCAGAGGAAGGCCCTTGATGCCGCCTTCAAGCAGGCCGCCTACGGACTCGCGCCAGGCCGCGGCCTGTTCATCCACGATGCCCAGGTGTGCGAGCTCGTCCCACAATCCTGCTTGGAAGCGGCTGATCTGCAGCGGGGCGTCCTTGTCGCCGGGGTTGTCCTGCAGGGAGCGGGCCTCGTCGATCAGGGCCCGCAGCTGGTGCAGCTCCGGCAGGTCCAGCGAGAAGTACGCGCCGCTGGGGAGCAGCATGCGGGTCTGCCCGGAGGCGAGGGCGGAAAACAATGCCGCGAAGGAAACCGGCTGGCCCTCCAGGGTGATGACGATGCCCAGATCGAACCAGTCGCGGCTGTCCGTCGCCTTTGTGGAGATTGCCACTACCGGGGCTTCTTCGGCTTCGCGGTAGTCCGCAATCTCGCCGGAGGTATCCACGGAGACGTCGGGGAGGTCGCGGAGCCGGGGGAGTACGTCCTCGGTGAAGGCGAGGGTGTCCAGTCCGGCCAGTTCTGCCGTGGCCGCCAGGCGCGGCGTGCCCCAGCCGCCGGTCGCGGATTCGCCCAGTGCCGGCACCACATCCCAGGGCTGCCCGACCGCCTCGAGGATGCGCGCCTCGGCCGGGTCGTCCCGGTAGCCGTGATCGCCGGGGTGCCGCCACAGCGGCTGCGCCGTGACGAGGTTTCCGGACGTGTAGTGCCATTCCCAATGCAGCCGGACCCGGTGGTCGGCCCCGTAATTGGCCAGCAGGGACAGGGTGGGGACGGCGAGCGTGGGCAGTTCCACCGACTCGTCGGAGGCGGTAACCCGGGCGGTTTGCTTGAGCTTGGGGTAAAAGCCGGTCAGGAAGCGGCTTTCGTCCCGTGCGGGGATGTGCAGGGTTGTCCCGCCCGTGACGAAGGTCAGCAGTTCCTCGCTGAGACCGCTTTCCAGCGGGGCGAGGGTGATGACGGGGTCGGCGGGGGCGGTACCGGGCAGGGCGCCGCCGTCGGACGCCAGGAAGATTCCGTGCGCCGGGCGGCCGATGGTCCCGACCGACGCCGGATCCACCACCTCACCTTCGACCGTGATGGTCGGCGCGAGCTCGAGACCGCCGTCGTCCCCGCCGGTGCCGATGCGCGCCAGGTTCAGCCCGACGGCGGCAGGCTGCTCGACCAGCCGCACCGGCTCCGTGCCGCGGCTGTGCACCAGGGCGACGCCGATTTTCTGGGCCTGGGACAGCAGGCTCCACAGGTTCTTGCCGGCGTAGGTGTTCAGTCCCAGCCACAGTCCGGTGCCGGAGTGCTGGCGGTTTGCCACAGCGGTGTGCGAGGCGAGGAATTCCTGCATCCACTCGACGTGTGCCTCGTTGCATTCGCGCCGGTAGTTCAGGTAGCTCAGCGTGCTCCAGGAGACGTCGCCGCGGATCCACTTGCCCTTGGCGCCCATGATGACGGGGCGTGCCTTGAGCTGGCGGACGCTGCGGAGCGGATCGCGGCGGCCCGTGTAGGAAAAGTGCGGGGCGGGTTCCTCGATGTCGAACTGGAGCGCCAGCGGGGTGCCGTTGGCGGACGGCGTGATCCCCGGGTGGGCGATCAGGGGGCCAAGGGCCTGCTCCCAGTCGGCCATTTCCGGTGGCGCGCTTTGGCGGGACAGCCGCGTGCCCTCGGCGGGGGCCAGCAGCTGCATCCTGGTGGCCGGGTTGTCTTCGGCCGCGAAGAGCAGTGCCGCCACGTGCTTGCAGTCCTTGCGGACCGGGCAGCTGCAGACGCCCACCGTGCAGCTCCAGCCGCCTGCCTTCCGGACCAGCTTCGCCGTCGTGGAATAGGGCATGTCGGAACCGCCCCGCACCTTGCCCAGCAGCAGGCCTGTGGCGGCGTCGAAGGAGATCCCGGAAACGCGGCTCCCCATGGCGTAAGCGAGCCCGGCCGCGAGGGAGCGGTCGTTGATCGCGGGAGTCTGTATTGCCAGTGCCGCACTCTCGTCCGGATGGGATGGCATGTGCGCGCTACTTTCGGCAGGTGGTCATCTGATCCATCTTACCGAGCCGGCCGGGACCCCGGAACTTCGCCGCCGCCCGCACAAGCGCCGCTTAAACTTCGCCTGACGTTCAACCGGGGCTCGGCCGCCCGCCGTGACGACGGACCTACCGTGGAGAGGTCCGGAGTATCAGCAGCGCCAGCAGTAAGGATTCCGCATGACCCACAGTGAGCCCACCATCCAGCCCGCCCACAGCTACCCCACCGTGCTGACCACCGAAAGCCTCAAAGGCGGAAACGAGGACGTTGTCGACGCGAACGTCAACGTGGTCAACGCCATGTTCGAGGAGTTGCTGGACACGGAAGAGATCTCCCCGGCCGCGCTGCGCAGTTACTACGTGGACTTCTACCTGACGCAGGCGCTGGCCGGCGGCTTCGCGCAGTACGTGTTCACCGCGCCCGAACGCGAGGAAGTCGACCCCTACGTCCGGGAAGGCCTGGAGGCAATGGGTGCCGCCGCGCACCTGGACCTCTTCAACCGCACGGTGGCCGCCTTCGGCGCCCTGACCGACACCGACGTCGACAGCTACCTCGACGGCGGCAGCGGCTGGGCCGCCGGAAGCACAGAGGAAGACGAACCCGGCGACGGGGTCTCCGAGGCCGTTCGGCGCATTGAAGAACTGGACGGGGAATTCGAGTCGATCCTCGCAACGGAGGACATCGTCGCATTGAATGCCGCGTGGCTGCGCGGCCAGGAGGACTTGCTGGTCCTTTCCGACGACGACCTCGACGCCCACATTGCCGGGCGGGTGGCCCGGCTTTCCGACCTCGCCGAGCGCCAGGCGGCAGCCGCCGAGGAAGCGCTCCTGGACGCGCCGGAGTTCGAACAGATCATCCGCGAGCTGTGCGACCTCGCGGGCCACAGCCTGGTGCGGATCACCATGGGCGATCCGAATTATGTGCACAACGGGGAGACCACCCTGGCCTGGCACTTCACCACGGAGCAGGGCGAATTCCTCATGCTGGAGGACGACGACGAGGCCTTCATGCTCAATCCGCGGACCCAGGAAATCCTCGCGGCTGTGGAGTTCGAAGAGTCCGGGGAGTTCGAAGAGGCCGGGGAGTTCGAAGGGGCTGTTGAGTTCGCTAGGTCGGCGGAGTTCGAAAAGGCACGCCCGTAGGCGGCCTTCCCCGACAGTTTTCCGGTACGGCCGGCGTCTGCCCCCAAATGCAGGCGCCGGCCGTGCCGTGCTGAGCAACCCGTGCCAGACGGATCCGCGGCCGGTGAGCCTACCCGGCCGGCGGTGCTGTGATCATTTCCCCCGAGGGTGACACGAGGAACCAGACCCCGCCAACGCCCTGGCCGTTGATGTCCCCCGCGGCCTGATCCTTGGAGTAGTAGTAGATCGGCATCCCGTTGATGGTCACCTGCATCTTTCCGTCAGCCGTGGGAATGGTTCCGACCTTGCCGGTGACACCGTTAACTGTGGGAGTCGCCGTCGTCGACGTGACAGCGGGCCACGAGGTCAGGCACGCGCCGGTGCAGACGCTGTTCCCGGAATCCTTCGTGTTCTTGGCGAAGAAATAGACGCTCAGTCCCTGGTCGGCCACCACGATCTGGCCCGCCTTGGAGTCGGCCACCGAGAGCACCGCGGCGGACATGGACGACGGCGCGGAACTGGCCGGCGCGCTCGTGGCGGTCTCTGCGGGGGCGGAGGTGGCCGGTGCCGCCGACGTCGGCGTCGTGGTCGTTCCGCCGCCGCAGCCGGACAGGAGGGCGGCCAGAGCGAACGCGGACAAGCCAATGCTGAGATGCTTCTTCATTTGCTGCTCCTAGACTCGAGCCAGCCCAACTCGGAGGCCGGCGCTACGAGATACGACGCCATGGAGAGCGGAATGGTTCATGGCGGAACCGACATGTCCGTGTCGGGCTGTCCTGGGGCACACTGAACTATTGGGCCTGCCCCTACGTCGTAAAGGGGCAGGGCACCAATTTCCGGGAGGTGGACAATGCCGCTGGACGAAGACGTCGTGGCTGCGATCTACCGCGACCACGGTGCGGCCCTGAAACGCTTTGTCCTCAGCGTCTCCCGGGATCCTCAGCTCGCCGACGACGTCGTCCAGGAAACGGTGCTGCGGGTCTGGCAGCAGGCGCCGCAGATCACAGGCAGCCTGCGCGGCTACCTGTTCCGGACGGCCCGCAACATCATGATCGACAATTACCGCAAGGCCCAAAGGCGGCCGCAGGAAGCCGGCGACCACGATGTCCAGGCCCTCCCGGAAGGCGGCGTCGGCGCCGGGCGCATCGACGAGCTGCTCAACAAGGTGCTGATGGAAGAGGCGTTGCTGCGGCTCAGCGCGGAACACCGCGAAGTCCTTGTTGCGCTCCACTACCGCCGCTACACAGTCCAGGAGGCATCCGCCCACTTGAAGATCCCCAGCGGCACGGTGAAGTCCCGGGCGTTCTACGCCGTCCGGGCCCTACGGACGATCCTCGACGAAATGGGGGTGCAGCAGTGAACGGGACCGAGCTGCATCACTTCCTCGGCGCGTACCTGCTCGGCGGGCTGGAGCCGGCCGAAGCCGCAGCCTTCGAGCAGCATCTTGCCGTGTGCGCCCACTGCCGCCAGGAGCTGGACGAACTCGCCAGCCTCCCCGCGCTGCTGGACGCGATCCCGGTGTCCGACGCCGTCGCGCTCACCGCCGCGGCGGCGGCCGCCCGGGACCGCGCTCTGGTTCCGCCGGAACCCGAACCTGTCCCAAGCCGGCTCCTGGACGAGCTCGCCGCCCGACGCCGGAAGGTGCGGCGCCGGTGGACGTCGGCGGTGGCCGCGGCGGCCGCCGCATGCCTGGGGCTGGGGATCCTGGCCGGTCCGCTGCTGAACCAACCCGCCAAACCGGACGCGAGCTATTCCGTTGCGGCCAGCAGCGGGTTGGAGGTCACGGTGGGGCTCGTCAGGAAAACCTGGGGCACCGAACTGGCGGTGGACGGCCGCAGCCTGCCCGTCGCCGGGACGCTCTCACTCTGGGTAAAGGACCGTGACGGCGGCGTGGACCGCGCCTGCGCGTGGACGGCCACGCCCACCGGCAGAGTCCGGATCACCGGGGCGACGCCGGTGCAGCTGGCCAGGATCGCCAGTGTCGAGATGCGCGATGAGCAGCAACAGACCGTTGCTGTCATCGCCGTGCCCCAGGGGTAGCCCACTCGCGGGCGCGGCGGTCCCGTCCGGTCCGGGACTTGGAAACCGGCGCGGGCCTACATTTTCGCGAGCTTGGCCCGCACCGCCATGTAGATGCCGTAACAGATCAGGCCTACGCCCACTGCGGCCAGCAAGTACACGCCGAACGGCTGCTCCCGCAGGGCCTTCAGGCTGCCGTCGAGCCCGGTTGATTGTTCGGGGTGCGCCGTCACCGTGGCGATGATGATCAGCAGGCCCACGAGCAGCAGAGCGACGCCCTTCGCGACGTAGCCGACGACGCCGATCACCGTCACAGCGGTGCGCGCCTGCTTCTGGGCCGGCATGCGCAGGTACTTGAGGAAGGACTTCCGAAAGCCGCGGATCGCGTAGACGATCCCCGTGACGGCTACAGCGGCGCCGATGACCACCAGGAGCGCCACGCCGCCCGGAGCCTTCATGAGGTTTACGGTCATATCGGAAGTCGACTCGCGGTTGTTGGAGCCGGCCCCGGTGGCGACCGACGCGAGCGTGAGCGCGAAAAAGGCGTACACCACGGCCTGCAGGGCTGCCTTGAGTTTCTTGCCGACCTTTTTCTTGGTCGGCAGGTGCCCGAAATCGAAAATGGCGTCGGACGCCTGCCAGATGGCCAGCGCCACGCAGGCGGCAAACGACGTCCAGAGCAGCAACGGCCCCGCCGGCTGCCCGGCGAGCTCTTCCACCGCGCCGCTGACATCGGCCTGGCCCTGGCCGCCCATGGCAAGCCGGATCGCGACCAGCCCGATGAGGAAGTGCAGCAACCCCGACACGGCGAACCCGGCCCGCGCTGCGATTTCGAGGGGCTTCGAATTGGTGACGTCCTCGGCGACGTCAGCAGCGTCGTTCAATTCTCGTTTGATGATCGTGTCCTTAGTACTACCAAGCGTGGTTCGTTCCGTAATCGTGCCACGCGAAGCCGCTCAACAAAAGATGCACGCGCGCCGTGGTGCCTAAATTCGGCGGTAGCTGAGGTCGAAGATCAGGCGGCCGGCTTCGTGCGCCTTGTTTTCGAAACTGGTCAGAATACGGCCCTCAAACCGCGGCGCCCACCCGCCGGTCCCGTCGACGCCCTCGTTGGGTCCGGTGTGCTCGGTGCTGACCGGCGCCCGGCCTTCCTTGACCGGTGCTCCGCCCACGCGGGACTCGACGCCGGATTTCCACACCTGGGTCAGGGGGCTGTCCGCGCCGGCGCGCTCGCCCTGGTGCAGGTTCTCGAACTCCGCCGAGCCCGCCATGACCTCGCGGACGTGAACGGCGTAGTTGGACCAGTCGGTCGCGATCCGGAAGATGCCGCCGGGCTTGATGGCCCGGGCGGCGAGATCAGCGAACGCCGGTTGAATGAGGCGGCGCTTGTGATGCCGGGACTTGTGCCATGGATCCGGGAAGAACACCCATAGTTCCGTGACGGAGCCGGCCGGGAGCATGGTTGCGAGCACCTCAGGGGCGTTCGCCTCGACCACCCGCACGTTGCTCAGTCCCCGGCTGTTGATTTTGATCAGGGTGTTGGCCAAGCCGGGGGTGTAAACCTCCACGGCCAGGAAGTCCTTGTCCGGGTTTTGCTCCGCGGCGTGGCAAACGGCGTCGCCCAGTCCGGAGCCGATCTCGACAACCAGCGGAGCCGTGCGGCCGAATTCGGCCTCTGCGTCGAACACATAGTCCGGGTGGACGGAGGTGTTGGCGACATGGCGGGGGACCTCAACCGCCCAACGGTCCGCGTGTTCCTCCCAGGCCGCCTGGCGTCGGCCCTGAAGGCGCGTGCCGCGGCGCACGAAGCTCACCGGGCGGCCCCCATAGGTGCCGAACGAGGCCTGGCTGCCGGGGGTCACGGGGCGCGGCAACTGGCTCTGGTCCGGGACGCCGGACTCCGGGTTTGCCTGCAGGCCGGGGGATTCTGGGGATTCGCTCATCCCTTCCAGAATAGTTGAGTCCGCCGGGCCGGGCCGCCCGGGGACCCCGCGGCCGCCCCCGCGGACCGGCCGCGGAGAAGGGGTTGAGCCGCTGAGGAAGGATTGAAGGGAAGGGGTGAAGACGCGGGGCTGCAAGAATGGGGCGGGTGACCTCAGCTGGGAAAACCGACGAGTTGGACCATTCGGCCGGCGCCGTTCTCCGGGACGGCCCCGCCGGGCCGCCGCGCGCCGCCGGCCGCCGGCAGCTCGCGTATTTGGGGACCTGCCTGGTCCTGATCGGGCTGAACCTCCGCACGGTCTTTTCGAGCTTCGCTGCGGTACTGCCGGAGGTGACGGCCGACGCCGGGCTTCCGGCCTGGGCGGTCATGGTGCTCACCACCGTCCCGGTGACGCTGCTCGGGGTGTTCGCTCCGCTCGCCCCTGGGCTGGCACGCCGGTTCGGGGCCGAACGGGTGCTGCTCGGTGCCATGGCGGTGCTCACCGCCGGGCTGCTGCTGCGGCCCGTGGAACTGCCGGCGGCCGGCCACCTTCCGGCTCTGCTCGCCGGGACCGCCGCGTGCGGGGCCGCGATTTCACTGTGCAACGTGCTGCTGCCGGGCGTGGTCAAGCGCGACTTCCCGCATCGCCTGGGCCTCATGGGCGGCCTCTACACCACGGCGATCTGTGCCTCGGCCGCGCTCGGTGCCGGCTTCACGTTCCCGGTCTTCCGCGCGAGCGGGGAATGGACGGCGGCGCTCTGGTTCTGGGCGCTGCCGGCCGGCGTCGTCCTTCTGCTGTTCCTGCCGCCGGCGCTCCGGGCGGCGGCGTCAACGTCTGGCGTTCCGCCGTGGCCTGGCAGGTGACCGGGTTCATGGTCCTGCAGGCCATGATGTCCTTCAGCGTCTTCGCCTGGCTGGCGCCGATCCTGCGTGAACGCGGGGTGGACGGCGGCACGGCCGGCCTGATCGTCTCGGCCTCGATTGTGCTGCAGATGCTGGGCTCGCTGTTCGCGCCGGCGCTGGCCACCAGGTTCCGGGACCAGCGTGCCCTCAACACGGCGGTGGCGCTCATGACCGGCGCTGGCTTCGCGCTGAGCATCTTCGGGCCTGTGGAACTGCTGTGGCTGTGGACCGGGCTGCTCGGCCTGGGGCAGGGCAGCCTGACCGCCGCCGCGCTGACGCTGATCATGGTCCGCACCCGGGACGGGCACACCGCGGCCCACGTTTCCGGGATGATGCAGGGCGTGGGCTACGGGATTGGCTCCAGCGGCACGCTCCTGGTCGGCCAGCTGCACCAGTCCACCGGATCCTTTGCAGCGGCGGGTGTGCTGTTCATGCTGGTGGGCTCTCTCGCAGCGGTGTTCGGGTACCGGGCCGGGCGGGACCGCTACATCGGCGACTGACGTTTTAAATGCGATGAGCCATCAGTTGTGGCTGTCCTGAACCCCCTCCAGAACAGCCACAACCGATAGCTCTACCGGGCCGGGCCGGATCAGAGTGTGAGGTCTTTGCCCTTCGTCTCCGGGATGGTGAAGACGCAGGCCGCGGAGATCGCGAGCAGCAGCACGGCGTACACATTGAACAGCTGCGGCATCTGCACGGTGGTGCCGAGCCACTGCTGCAGATAGGGCGCGGTTCCGCCGAACACGGCCACGCAGATCGAGTAGGGCACTCCGACGCCCACGGTGCGGATGCTGGTGGGGAACAGCTCGGCGTAGACGGCCGGGACGATCGCCGCGCTGGCGGCGATGAAGATCAGCATGACGGACATGCTGACGGCCAGCTGCCAGGCGGAATCCTTGAGCAGGGCGGTCATCGGGAAGTGCATGATGCCTGCGCCGATCGCACCGGCCCACAACACTTTCTTGCGTCCGATCCGGTCCGCCAGCTTGCCCCAGAAGGGCAGCGCCGCGATGAACACGATGTTGCCGATCACGCCGGCCCACAGCGCCTCGCCCCGGTCGATCTTCAGGGCGGTGGTGGCGTAGCTGGGGGCGACGACACCCCAGATGTAGTAGATCACGGTCAGGCCGACCGTCAGGCCGATCACCTGGAGGGCCTGCTTGCGGTGGCGGACGATCTGCGGCCAGATCGGAGCGCGCTTCTCCGTCGCGGCCTCACCCTCGAAGACGTCCGTTTCGTGCAGCCGGGACCGCATGATCAGCGCGTAGAGACCCATGGCCGCGCCGATCAGGAACGGGATGCGCCAGCCCCACGCGTTCATGAGCTCGGTGCTCAGCGTCATGTTCAGCACGGCACCGAGCAGGGTTCCGAACAGGATGCCCACGGTGCCGGAGGTGTAGATCAGGGTGGCCCAGAAGCCGCGGTGTTCCTTCGGCGCCATTTCGGACAGGTACGTCTGCGACGACGGCAGCTCGCCGCCGTGGGCCAGGCCCTGGATCAGGCGCGCCACCAGGAGCGTGAGCGATGCCCAGACGCCGACCGCCGCGAACGTCGGCGCGATGCCGATCATCAGGCTGCCCACCGACGCCAGCCCCACGGCCAGGGTCATGGAAGCCTTCCGGCCGATCCGGTCACCGATCCAACCGAACAGGAAGCCGCCGAAAGGGCGGGCAACGAAGCCGACGGCGAAAATCGCCAGCGTGGACAGCACCGCGGACGCCGGATCCGACTTGCTGAAAAGCTGGCTGGCGATGAACGGCGTGAACGTGGCGTAGATCGCCCAGTCATACCATTCGACGGCATTGCCGATGCCGGTGCCGACGAGCGTCTTGCGGGTGGATGTTCGGGTTGCCGCCGGCGTGATCGTGGCTGCAGTCATGGTCTTCTCCCTCGGGGTGCGGGTTAGGAAAGGGCGGAGGCGGCGGCAACAGTGTTGGCCGCTGCAGGAGCGTCGGCGGCCGCGAGTGCGGCTAGCCGTGAGATGGCGAGCTCGGCGTAGAGTGCGGCGCCGTCCGCCAGCACGCCGTCGTCGAACGTGGCGTACGGGGAGTGGTTGAACGCGGAGGTGGCATGGTCGGCGTCCCGGGGGACGGCGCTCAGCCCGATGAACGTGCCGGGGACCTCGGCCAGAACCCTCGAGAAGTCTTCGGAGCCGCTCAGCGGGGTGGCCCAGCGGGAGAGCCTGGAGTCGCCGAACAGGCCGGCAATGACGTTCTCCGCGGTGTGCGTTTCGTCCTCGTCCGTGATGGTCAGCGGGTACTCCTGCTGGTAGTCGACGTCGACGTCCAGGCCGTGCGCCGCCGCGATTCCCTTCAACAGCCGCGGCACGGCGTCCATCATTTTCTGCCGGGCTTCCTCGGAGAAGGTCCTGATGGTGGCCTCGATGCGTGCGGTTTCCGGGATGATGTTGCGCTTCGTGCCGGCCTGGAGGACCCCCACGGAGAGGACTACGGGGTCGAACATGTTGAACTGGCGGGTGATCATGACCTGGAGGGCGGTGACCATCTCGGCGGCCGCCGTGACGGGGTCCTTGGCCGAGTGCGGGGCCGACCCGTGGCCGCCAGCGCCGAGCACGGTGACCACCAGGCCGTCGGAGGAACTCAGCATGACGCCGGGCTTGGTGCAGAACGTGCCGTGCGGTTCCAGGGCGGAAAACACGTGCATGCCGTAGGCGGCGTCCACACGCCGGCCGGCGGCATCCAGCACGCCTTCGCGAATCATGTGGCTCGCGCCGTCGAAGCCCTCCTCGCCGGGCTGGAACATCAGGACGACGTCGCCGGTCAACTGGCGCCGGCGTTCGGCCAGGAGGGTGGCGGCCCCTGCCAGCATGGAGGTGTGCAGGTCGTGGCCGCAGGCGTGCATGGCGCCGTCAATCCTGGACGTGTAGTCCACGCCCGTCTTCTCCTGCACCGGCAGGCCGTCCATGTCAGCGCGCAGCAGCACCGCCGGGCGGGAGCCCCCTTCAGTCCCGGGCCCCTGGCCCCGCAGTACTGCGGTGACGGACGTCGTCTCCTGGCCCAGGGTGATCTCGTAGGGAAGCCCGTCCAAGGCCTTGAGCACCTTCTCCTGGGTGCGGGGCAGCGCCAGGCCAATCTCGGGTTCCCGGTGCAGTTCGTGGCGGAGCCGGGCAAGGTCCGTCTGCATTTCCCGGGCATCTGCGGTGATCGGCACGTGTTCTCCTCGTTTGTCGTTTGTCGTTGGTCGAAAATCGCCTGGTTGGCGACTGGCTTGTTTTTCGAAGTTCCTTGGTTCACGTCCGGCGGGGACGTCCTGCGTCTATTCTCAAGTGACACAGTTCACACCCGCCCGAAGGCCAGAAAAAATGCACGAATAGACTGTTGCCGCAGGTTTCGTGCATGGATAAAGGGGAAAATGATGGAACTCAGCGAGGACGATCTCGCCCTGATCAACGTCCTGCAGATTGCCCCGCGACTGAGCTGGGCGGATGCGGCCCAGGTGCTGGGCGTGCACGCCACCACCCTGGCCGCCCGGTGGGAGCGGCTGCTGGACTCTGGCGTGTCCTGGATCACCGCCCACCTGATCGGTGACCCCCAGCAAATGTGCCTGGCATTCGTCGCCGTGGACTGCGAAATGCACCGGCGCGAGGAAGTCACCGCCAGGCTCGCCGAGATGCCGGAAATCGTCACCGTGGAGGAGGCAGCCAGCCATCGGGACCTCATGCTGACCGTCATTACGCCCTCCCTGGACGATTTCAGCCTGAAAGTCATCTCGCGGCTGAAGGAGATTGACGGCCTCCTCAAATATCAGACCGCCCTGTGCACCAGGCTGCACGCGAGCGGCGGCTCCTGGCGGCTGAACGTGTTGAGCCGCGCGCAGCAGGGCGCCGTGCGGGCGTTGGCCGGCCCCGAGGCCACCGGGGTTGCCCAGGCTGCCGCCCGGGAAGCGCTGCCGGACAGCCACCTGGCGCTCCTGCCGTTCCTGGCCAGGGACGGGCGGGCCACGGCGGCAGACATTGCCCGCGGCCTGGGCAGGCACCCGGCCACCGTCCAGCGCCAGCTCAACCGTGTGCTCGCCAGCGGCATCCTGTCATTCCGGTGCGAGGTGGCCCAGAAACTCTCCGCTTTCCCCGTGACCTGCCAATGGTTCGTCAACGTCCCGGCCGGGCGGCACGAGGCAGCCGCCGCCGAACTGAGGACCATGCGGAACGTCCGGCTCAGCGCCTCCATCACGGGGCCCACGAATTTCGTGATCATCATGTGGCTGCAGTCCCTGGCGGACGTGATGAACATCGAGGTGGCGCTGCAGCAAAAAGTGCCCGGGATCGAGCTCGTGGAAAGCGTCGTCATGCTGAGCACCGTCAAGCGTGTGGGCTGGATGCTGAACCCGGACTCCAGGGCCAGTGGCGCCGTCGTGGTTCCTGCCCAGGGGTTCGACGAGGCGGACTGACGAGGCGGACCGGCAGCTGATAAGCCCGCCGGCCAGCTGATAAGCCCACCGGCCAGCTGATAAGCCCACAGGCGGGCGGGCTGTGAGGGTCCGGTTGTAAGCTGTGGCACGTGCCCCAGACCGACCCGCCCCCTCACCAGGATTCCCGTCCGAAAGCCGTCCCGGAATCGGCCGGCATCTTCCACCGCAGCTACCTGCTGGTGACCCTGGGCGCCTGCGCACTGGTGTTCCTGGCGGCCTTCGAGTCGCTGGCGGTGACCACCATCATGCCGCTCGTCAGCCGGGAACTGGACGGTGCGGGACTCTACGCCTTGGCCTTCGCCGGGCCGCTCGCCACCGGGGTGATCGGGATGGTGGCCGCGGGCAGCTGGTCGGACCGCAAGGGGCCGGTGGCGCCGCTCCTGGCCGCAGTGGGCATGTTCGTGCTCGGCCTGCTCATCGCCGGTACCGCCGGAACCATGCCGGTCCTCGTGTCCGGGCGGCTGGTGCAGGGACTCGGCGGCGGCGGGCTTACCGTGGCCCTGTACGTGGTGATTGCCCGGGTCTACCCGCCGGTCCT
Organism: Arthrobacter sp. P1_D12; assembly: GCF_056406175.1. NCBI lineage: Bacteria > Bacillati > Actinomycetota > Actinomycetes > Micrococcales > Micrococcaceae > Arthrobacter > Arthrobacter sp. P1_D12. The sequence goes on along the minus strand of NZ_JBFUAR010000018.1, from coordinate 79,287 downwards.
GCATCCGAAAATATTCGCCGCCTTCTCCGCGGCCTGGGTCATCCCGTCCCTCGTGGGACCGTTCGCGGCCGGCGCCGTGGCCCAGCTGGCCGGCTGGCAGTGGGTCTTTCTCGGCGTGGTCGGACTCGTGGTGCCGGCCCTGCTCCTGACGGCCCCGGCCCTGCGCGGCCTGAACGGCAGCACGGGCGCCGACGGAGATTCCCCGGCCGCTGAGCCGGGCCCCCGCGGCCGTCCGCCGGGAGGCCTTGCCAAGTTGGCGCTGGCGGCACTGGCAGCGCTCGCCGTGCTGGGCCTGAACCTGTCCGCCGCGGTACCGGTCGCCGGCGGGGTGCTGGCGGCGGCCGCCGTCGCCGTCGCGCTCCTGGCCGTCCGTCCCCTCATGCCGCGGGGAACGCTGACCGCCCGGCGCGGCCTGCCGAGCGTGATCCTTACCCGCGGCCTGGCATCCGCGGCGTTTTTCGGCGCCGAGGTCTACCTGCCGTACCTGCTCGTGGAACGCTACGCCTTCGCCCCGACGTTTGCTGGCCTCACGCTCACCGGCGGCGCCATCGCCTGGGCGGCGGCGTCGGCCATCCAGGGCCGGCTGGGGACCCGGCTGGAGCACCGGAGGGCGGTGCGGATCGGATCGGCCTTGGTCCTTGGCGCCGTCGTCCTGGCCCTCGTGACCACGGTGCTGGCCTGGCCGGCCGCGGTCGCGATCGCGGGATGGATCTTCGCCGGGGGCGGCATGGGCCTGATGTATCCGCGGCTGAGCGTCATGACCCTGGCGCTCTCCACCAAGGACACCGAGGGTTTCAACAGTTCGGCGATGTCCATTTCGGATTCCCTCGGCGGTGCCCTGGCCCTCGCCGGCACCGGGATCGTGTTCGCAGCGTTCTCGACGGCGGCGCCGTCGGCGTCGTTTGCCGGAGTGTTCGCGCTGACGGCCGTGATCGGGATCGCCGCCGTGGCCGTCGCGCCGCGCGTCGCCGTCGTCCCGGCCGCCGTCACCAAACGCGCGTAACGCGCACTGCACCATGACGCGCACTGCACCATAACAAGCACTGCACCATAACAAGCACTGCACAGGAGCCCCGGCCGGGTGATCCGGCCGGGGCTCCTGCGCGTCAGCGCCCCTTTGTTTCAGCGCTCCGTTGCTTCCGCGCGGGGATCAGGCAGACGCGCGGGCTTCCTCCTGCGAGCGGACGGCCTTCCATTCCACAATCCGGGCCTGCTGCAGCGGGGACTTGCGGTTGAAGTGCCAGGCAGCGCCCAGCAGCAGGAACCACACGGGCGCCACGAAGAGTGCCAGCCGGGTGTCGTCGGCCTGCCCCAGGGCCACCAGCATGAACACGAAGAACGCGAGCACGACGTACGGCATGAAGGCGGAGCCGGGCATCTTGAACGACGACGCCTCGTGCAGGGCCGGCCGGCGGCGGCGGAAGACGATGTAACTGACCAGGATCATGGACCACACAAACATGGTCAGCACGGACGCCACGGACGTGACCACCGTGAACGCGCCGATCACGGAGTCGCCGGAGTAGAGCAGGACCAGGCCGGCCAGCAGGAAGATGCAGGAGAACAGCAGCGCGTTCTGCGGGACTTTGCGGACGCTGAGCTTTCCGAACGCTTTGGGCGCGTTCCCGTCCTGGGCGAGGCCGTAGACCATCCGGGAGGTTGAGTAGATTCCGGAGTTGGCGCTGGAGGCGGCGGAGGTCAGGACCACAAGGTTGATGACCACCGCGGCGATCCCCAGCCCGGCGAGGGTGAACATGCCGATGAACGGGCTGCTGGCGGGGTCGATGGTGCGCCACGGATTGACGGCCATGATGACCACCAGGGCGCCCACGTAGAAGAGGAGGACGCGGACCGGGATGGAGTTGATGGCGCGCGGCAGGTTCTTTTCCGGGTCCTTAGTTTCGGCGGCGGCGGTGCCCACCAGTTCGATTCCGGCGAAAGCGAAGATGGCGATCTGGAAGCCGAGGACGAAGCCGAACATGCCGTGCGGGAACATGCCGCCGTCGTTCCACATGTTGGCGAGGTTGGCTTCCGCGCCGTTCGGGGACGTGAAGTGGGTGGCGATCATGACCGCGCCGGTGACGATCAAGGCCACGATGGCGACCACCTTGATGATGGCAAACCAGAACTCCGCTTCACCGAACGCCTTCACGGTGGGGAGGTTCAGGAGGATCAAGACCACGGGCGTGAGCAGCGCAGGGATCCACAGGGGCGTGCCGGGAGCGAGCTTGTCCACGTAGCCGGAAATGGCGACGATGTCCGCCACCCCGGTGACCACCCAGAAGAACCAGTAGGACCAGCCGGTGAAGAAGCCGGCCCACGGCCCCAGGAGGTCACCGGCGAAGTCGCTGAAGGACTTGTAGTTCAGATTGGAGAGCAGGATCTCGCCCATGGCACGCATCACGAAGAACAGCATGAAGCCGATGATCATGTAGACGAAGATGACGGAGGGCCCGGCGAGCGAGATGGTCTTCCCGGACCCCATGAACAGGCCGGTGCCAATCGCGCCGCCGATGGCGAGCAGCTGGATGTGGCGGTTGCCGAGGGCCCGGGCGAGGTGCGGCTCGCGGTTCCCGGAGTCACCGTTGGCGGAGGCGGCTGTTCCAGTTTGGGCAATGTCAGATTCTGCAGTGGCCGGAGCGGCCGTGGTGGTGCGTTCAGACATGAGGCTTCTTCCTTGTCACAGGCGGTCGCCGGCGGGGGTTCCGCAGTGCGGGCCGCACGGATCCGTCAGAGTGTGACGGAGGTAACAGTTTTGGCGGGCAGATCAAGGTTAGGGCCGGTATTTCGTGGTCCCTGTTGTCGGAGCGGTCCGCGTATGTGGTCCGGCTGGTCGGTGGGGTGCCGCGGCGCTCCCGGCGGGACGAGGCTCCCGGAAGGCGCGGGAACCGGTCCGGGACCCGCATCTATCGCCGGGCCCTAGGGGAAATTGCGACGCCGGCACGCCCGCCCGCCGCGGGGGCTCCGAATCGCATTGGCGCGGATCGCCCGCCCATGGGCGGGTTCGACAGCTGTCGACCATCTTAGCTTCAGTTGTCGTCCGCTGTCTTTTGTCATATTTTGCGCGGCGACGGCAGCGGCGAGCCGCCGAGGGCCGCCGTTAGCTTCCCGCAGCGTTGGCCGGCTCGGGCCGGTCCTGCGCAACAGAACGGCCCCGCCTTGGGCGGGGCCGTTCGTTGCAGAGCTCAGCTGCGGCGCAGCCCAGTTGGGCAGTCCAGTTGCGGCCGCTACTCCTTGGCGAAGCCGTCCTTAACCTATAGTGGCGTCCCTGACGGCCCCGATGTCGGCGGCGGCGTCCTTGACGCGGTCGCGGGCCTCCGGCAGCTTGGACCGGGCCTGCTCATGTTGGCCACCGCGCTTGAGGTCCTCATTGCCAGTCACCGGCCCGCSGGCGCTGCGACGCCGGCTGTCCAGGACCTCGGCACGCCACAGCGGCTCCTCGATCCGGAGTTCCCGGGCAAGGTCCTCGGCCGTGAAGAACTTCTCCGGAGTATGGTGCGCGCCCCACGGTGGCAGTCCGTCGGGGTGATGGCCGACGATCAGCAGCGTCCCGCCGGTCCGCACCGCGGCCGCGGCGAGCTGCAACGCCTGCTGCCACGGCATCTGGGTGGAATGCAGGAACTGGGCCGTGACGAGGTCGAACAACCGGTCCGGGACCCAGGTGGCAAGATCCTGCTGCACCCACTCGATGGCGGCGTCCTGGCCCCGTTCCCGGGCGTGGGCGGCCGCACGCTCCAGGGCGACGGCGGAAACGTCCAGGCCCGTCACGCTCCAACCGCGGGCAGCAAGCCACATCGCGTCCGCGCCCTCGCCGCACCCCAGGTCCAGAGCCTCGCCGACAGGAAGGTCCGCCACCTCGGCGACGAGTTGCGGATTCGGCTCCCCGCTCCACATCCTGGACCGGCTGCTGTACTTTTCATCCCACATCCGGGCTGCGGAACCGGGGGCCGCATCCTCGAGGGCCGCATGCTCGGCGGCGTCATGCTCGTGGCTGTCGCTGCGTCTTGTCATGGTTTCCCCTCATTACGGCGGTTCGCCGTGTTTCGCTGTTTGTTTTCAGGCACGACGGCGGTGACGAACCCTCCCGGCGCGGACCGCCGTCGGGTCTCCCTGCCGAAATTCCTGTGCTCCTCAAGGACCAGTCCGAAGCCCCCAACAAAGTCCGCGGCGCTTTTCCTGGCCGGGGGAGTGTTGTCGATCCCAAAGGTCAGGGGCTCGCCGACGAACCTCGCGGTAGCCCGCGCATACCGCATGTAGGGCGATCCCGAGGTGATCGTTTCCCTCGAAAAGTAGTCGAAGGCCACGATGCTGCCCGGCGCGGTGCCGGCGATCCTGCGCAGCGTCGCCTCGACGGAGGCGCGGTCCAGGTACATGGTCACCGCTTCCCAGAGGAACAGTGCGGGCCGGTTCGGGTCGAAACCGGCAGCGATCAGCTTCTCCATCCAGTCCTCGGTCTCGAAATCTGCGGGTACGTACGTGGCCAGGCGCGTGGAGAGGCCCGCTCTTTCGAGCATCGCGAGTTTGAAAGCCTGGGTCCGGGGCAGGTCGAGTTCAAAGCAGCGCACCCGGTCCCCGGGCGCCAGCCGGAACGCCCGGGTGTCGAATCCCGCCCCGAGGATCACGAGCTGGTCGATGCCGCCGCGGTGCCGTTGAACGGCCGCGTCATAGAGGCTGGTCCGTGCTGTCGGCTGGTGGCGCATCGGTGCCGGCCCCGGGTACGGATAGCGGTAGAGCCTGGGCACGTAGCCCGTGATCAGGTGGGCGGCGAGCGTGGGAGCGGTCTCCATCTGGATGCCAGTCGCGGACACGTTCGGCAGAACGGCCATGAGCCGGGCCGCGGGGACATCCGGCCGTGTCCCCAGACGGTGCTGCATCCAGCGCGTGTAGAGGGATGCGAGCAGCGTGGCCGACGTGCCGGTGCGCCGGCTGTAGGCAAGCATCCCGGGGACGGACGTGATGTAGCCGGCCGCACTCAAGGGAAACAACGCCAGCTGGATGACCCGAAACAGGCCAGCGGAGACTATTCGCGGCATTGCGTCCGACTCCCCTCACGGCCCGCCCGTCGCGGGGCCCTTCCCGCCCACCATGGTCCTCCCGGACGTAACGGCGGTCAATACACCGTCCGGGCTTCCGTCCGGGCGCCGCGCAGGCGGACGGACACGTGGAAATCACGCTCCGGAAACCATTCTGAAACCTGCGTCATGAATGCTGGGCACAAGACATTGAACGCTGGGGAAGGGCAATGACCATGGACGTTGACGAAGCACGGCAGATCCGCAGCTCGGCCGAGTTGAACGTGGGGGACGAGATCGAGGCGTGGCACAACGGGAAGCTCTTCCACCGGGGCCTGGTGACCCAGACCGTCACAGGCGTGGACCTGTTCTGGATCCTGGATGCCCGGACGGGGACCCGCCGCCTCATCGACGCCGAGGCGCTCGTGATCCTGCGGCCGGCCGGGCCGGGACCGGCCAAAACGCCGTCACGGGCGGCCGTTAACTCATCCGCTCATGCATCGGCCCAGTCGTCCCACATGCCGCTGTTCCAAGCCCCCAGCATGGCGGGCTAGGGGCCGGGCCGGCCGTCACGGATACGGGACCCGGGCATCCTGGGTGGTAGACTACTAAAACTTGATGTGCAGTGATGCCCACTCTTGATTTGGTTGACCGGCTTCGGTCCATCAGCCGGATCCCTGCCGGATTCCTTCGGGAATCCGCACGCAGGCAGTGGGATTTTTTCATGTGAGAGGCACATCCTGCGTCGATGAACGCGTTCCATTTGGTCCCGGCGGCCGCTTGCTGAAGTTTGGCAACAGCCCGGTTGATCACCTGACTTTTCTTCGGCGAACCCTTGAGCCAACCGGCATCGGGGGCCGATATCCGCACGGATACCGCCTGAAAGACTTTGAAACACATGACTACATTTGCTGCCCTCGGCACGCCCAAAGCACTTGCCGACACCCTGACCGCACAGGGGATCGTGGAGCCCTTCCCGATCCAGGTCAAGACCCTTCCCGACACCCTGTCCGGACGCGACGTCCTGGGCCGCGGCCGCACCGGCTCCGGCAAGACCATCGCATTCGCTATCCCGCTGGTGGCACGACTCGCAGAGCGCGAAGCCAAGCACTTCCGCAAGCCCGGCCGCCCGATGGGCCTGGTCCTGGCTCCCACCCGCGAGCTGGCCACGCAGATCAACGCGACCATCGAGCCGATGGCCAAGGCCATGGGCCTGACCACCACCGTGATCTACGGCGGCATCTCCCAGGCCCGCCAGGAAAAGGCCCTGCGCGCCGGCGTCGACATCGTCATCGCCTGCCCGGGCCGCCTGGAAGACCTGATCCGCCAGCGCATCCTGACCCTCGAAGCAGTCGAGATCACCGTCCTGGACGAGGCCGACCACATGGCCGACCTTGGCTTCCTCCCGGTGGTCAAGAAGCTCATGGACATGACCCCCACCCAGGGCCAGCGCCTGCTGTTCTCCGCCACCCTGGACAACGGCGTGGACAAGATTGTCCAGCGCTACCTGTCCAACCCGCTGACCCACTCCGTGGACGACCCGCAGGCCGCGGTGACCACCATGGAACACCACGTGTTGGTGGTCAACGACCAGACCGTCAAGAAGCAGCTGATCGTCGAGCTCGCCTCCGGCGCCGGCCGCCGCGTGCTCTTCATGCGCACCAAGCACCACGCCCGCAAGCTGGCCAAGACCCTGACCGACGCCGGCATCCCCGCCGTCGATCTGCACGGCAACCTCTCGCAGAACGCCCGTGACCGCAACCTGGCCGAGTTCTCCTCCGGCGATGTCCGCGTCCTGGTGGCCACCGACGTCGCGGCACGCGGCGTCCACGTCGACGACGTCGAACTGGTCATCCACGTGGATCCGCCCACGGAGCACAAGGCGTACCTGCACCGCTCAGGCCGTACGGCCCGCGCCGGTTCCGACGGCACCGTGGTCACGCTGACCCTGCCCGAGCAGCAGTCCGACGTCAAGAAGCTGATGAAGGCTGCCGGCGTAGAGGTCAACTTCGAGCGCGTCACCGCCAACTCCCCGCTGGTTGCTGAACTGGTCGGCGAAATGGCCGACAAGATCGATCCGCGCACCCGCGCCGCGCTGCTGGCCGCCAAGGCTGCACAGCACGGCGGCGGTAGCTCCACCGGTGCCAACGCCGAGCGCAAGCGCGCCCGCCGCACCACGCAGGCTGCACCCACTGCGGGTGGCCGTGGTGGCCGTGGCGGACGCGGACGCGTCGGAGCCGAGGCTCCCCGCACCGATCTGCCGCGCGCCGAGCGCCGCGCCGTAGCCTATGAAGGCCAGGCTGCTGCCCGCAACGCTGCCGAGCGCGTTGCGGAGAAGAACGAGGACCGCGCCGAGGCCGAGCGCGCCGAGCGCCGGAATGCGCGTGGCCGCGGCCGCACCACCGCCTACGCGCACCACAACGATGTTCCGGCAGCCGGCGGTCGTGCCGCGGCCGGCCGTGGTTCGGACGGACGCGCCGCCGAGGGACGCAGCGACGCCCGGGGCGCTTCGGCTCCCCGCAGCGGAGCACCCCGCTCCGGTGGCGCACCCCGCACAGGTGGCGCTCCCCGCGCCGGCGCTTCGACCGGCGGCCAGCGCAGCGGACGCCCGGCAACCGGCCAGCGTGCAGCTGCCGGCGCCAAGTCCGCTGGCAGCAAATCCGGTGGCAGCGCTGCTGTCTGGTCTTCCAACACAGGTGGCACCTCGGGCGGATCCTACGCCGGCGGCGGCAATGGCCGTTCCGGTGAAGGACGTCCGGCCCGCGGCTCCGGCCCCCGCCGCGCGTCGGCTCCGGCCTCGAACGAACGCCGCAGCCGCTAATCCCCAACCGCTCCCTAACCTCGCAAGCTCGGTCAGGGAACCCGGCGGTCGTGGCCCCAGCTAACCACCATCGAGTGCTCCGTAACTGCCGTTTAGAGGGTTCATAACGGCAGTTCTGGAGCACTCGATGAGGTTTCAGGCCCTACCAGCCGCGGGCGCGCCACTCTTCCAGGTGCGGTCGTTCCGCGCCGAGGGTGGTGGGCTGGCCGTGTCCCGGGTGCACCACGGTGTCATCCGGATACACCTCGAACAGCCGCTCGCTCACATCGGTGATCAGCTGGGCAAAGCGCGCCGGATCCTTCTGTGTGTTGCCTACCCCGCCGGGGAACAGCGAGTCGCCGGAAAAGATGTGGGCCGGGCCCTCGGGGTCCTGGTACACAAGGGCGATCGAACCCGGTGTGTGGCCGCGCAGATGCACAGCCGTCACGTCGAAGCCGTCGAAGTTGCCGACGTCCCCGTGATCCAGCAGTACATCGACCGGCACCGGCAGCTCCGGGGCATCCTCTGTCCCGGCCGCCGTTTTCACACCGGTGGCTTCAACCAGGCCCCGTAGCGCCCGGACATGGTCCCAGTGCTGGTGGGTGGTGGCAACCAGCGCCAGCTTCGGCGTCGCGGAAGTATCCGCGGCGGCGTCCGCGAGCAGCCCCTGGATGGCGGCCAGATCATCGGCCGCATCGATCAGGAGCTGCGCGCCGGAGGCCTTGGCCGTGAGCAGGTAAACATTGTTGTCCATCTCGCCGACCGAAATCCGGCGGATGGTGATGTCACGTAAAGAGTGAATGAGCGAGTCCATGGGCTTCAGTCTACGGAGCCGCTATTCACGGCCTTGGGACACCCAGTTGGGGTCCGCGGCGCGGGAACCGACGACGGCGTCCGCGGCGGACTCGAGCGTCCTCAGTTGCGCTGCGGTGAAGTCGAGGGCCAGGGCACCCAGGTTTTCGTCGATCCGGTCCGCCTTGCGGGTGCCGGGAATGGGGACCACGGGCAGTCCCAGCTGGCGGCCCCGCGCAAGCAGCCAGGCCAGCGCCACCTGGGCAGGAGTTGCAGCCTGCCCGGCAACGCTCAGTTCCGCAGCGACCGCCTGCACGGCCGCCACCACGCCCTGGTTGGCGCCGGCAGCATCCGCGGCGAACCGCGGGATGTTGCGGCGGAAGTCGTTGCTGCCCAGCGCCGAGGCGTCCACGGTGCCGGTGAGGAATCCCCGGCCCAGCGGCGAATACGGCACAAATCCCACCCCGAGTTCGGCGGCGGCGGGCACTACGTTGCGTTCCACGTCGCGGCTCCAGATGGACCATTCGCTCTGGACCGCGGCGATCGGGTGGACGCGGCTGGCGTCGCCCAGCTCCTCGGCCGTCACCTCTGACAGGCCCAGATGCCGCACCTTGCCGGCCTGTACCAGCCCCGCCATGGCCTCCACGGTTTCCACTATCGGAACGCGGAGGTCACGGCGGTGCAGGTAGTACAGGTCAATGGTGTCGGTGCCCAGCCGTTGCAGGCTGCGGTCCACGGCCTGCCGCACGTAGGCGGCGTCGCCGCGGATGTCCGTGTAACCGGCCGACGGTGTGCCCACGAGGCCGAACTTGGTGGCCAGCTGGACTTCGCCGCGGCGTTCGTTGAGCAGCCGCGCGATCAGCTCCTCGTTGCTGCCGCCGCCGTAAATGTCCGCCGTGTCGATGAAGCTGACGCCGGCGTCCACCGCGTGATGCAGGGTCCGCAGGGCCTCGGCCGGGTCCACCTCGCCGTAGACAGGGGTCAGGGCCATGCCGCCGAACCCCAGGGGGCTGACCATCAGGCCGTCGCCGAGCCGGACTGTTGCTGCCGTCATCTTGGTCTCCATTCGCGCACTGAATAGTTCCGTAGGACTTCCGTCCCTGCCAAGAACCCCAGGATGCGCGCGGCTATTCCGGCCCCTGTTATCGGCCGGGCAGACGATTCTCCCCACCTTTGACTGTTGCACGGCTTGCACGACGGCGCGCCGCAGCGGACACGCCGTCGTACTGCCCTAAACGTGGGGAATTTCCGCGGGGGAGGCCCGCCGGACAGCGCTTTGTGCCGGTTCCTTTGCCGGCAGGAGCTTCAGGCCCGCCGCGCAGCCGACGATCCCGGCGATGAACAGCAGCTTGAGCGGACTGGCCGGTTCGACGCCGGTGGCCATCGCCCAGCCGACCGTCAGTGCGGCGCCGATCCCCACCCAGATGGCGTAGGCGGTGCCGAGCGGAATACGCTTCACGGCCAAGCCGAGCCCCACCATGCTGAGGGTGGCCGTCACGGCGAACACGAGGGTCGGCAACGGGCGGGAGAACCCGTCGGACAGGCCCAGTGCCGTGGCCCAGACTGCCTCCAGCACAGCGGAAGCGAGCAGGATCATCCATGACATTGCAGCTGGTTTCACCATGGTCACGCCACCAGCTTCAGCCCGGCGACGCTCGCGGCAATCCCGCCAAGAAGCAGGATCCGTGCCGCGGTCGGGCGCTCAACTTTGGCGGCTATCGCGTAGCCGGACGTCAGGACGACGCCGACCCCCACCCACACGGCGTAGGCCGTTCCGGTTGGGATGGACTGCATGGCGACGGCGAGCCCGCCGGTGCTGGCGAGGACGGAAACGAGGAAGACGAGGGCCGGGACAAGCCGGCGGCGGCCCCTGGCCTGGGCGGTCCGGTGCAGGGCGGCGGCCCAAACGGCCTCCAGCGCCCCGGAAAGAATGAGTATTAGCCACGACATGACAGCTCCTGTGGCCAGTCTTGTCGCGTGCCGGGTACTGAACCGTCGTCCGGAGGCCTGGAAGAGGGCCTTGGCCTCCAAGTTTAGCAAATCGGCATCAGAGCCCGACGGCGTCGCTGCAGAGAATGAACGTGCGCCCCACGGGGTACTGCGCGCACGGCTCGTTCGGCGCGGTCAGGTCGCCGGCGTCGATATCGGACGCCGCCGACACGATGGCCCGGCCGTCGGCATTGGCCAGGGTGGCCCGGCCGCCGATCCGCCGCAGCGCCGCCATGGCTCCGCGTTCCAGGCGCTGAACTGTCACGTCGATGCCCACGATTCCCGCGACCGGGCCGTCCGGGCGGGTAAACACCGGGTGCGTGAAGGTCAGGACGTACTCGTCGGTGCAGAGGAAATCCACGTAAGGCCCGGTGACGTGGGCCCGTCCTGTTTCCACGGGGATCCGGAACCATTCGGCCTTGACGTAGCGGCTGATGGAGTTGGGACTGAAGTTGGCCAGCGCGTCGACGTGCTCCAGATCCGGGCCCTGCCACCAGGCGATATAGCTGCGCTCGGGCCCGAGCAGCCCGGCGTTGGCGATGAACCCCGCTCCGGCCGCGTAGCCGCCGGGCAGCTGCACCAGTTCCTCGACCACCGGACGGATGAGCTTGTCCACGGCCGTGCCGGTGACTTTGCCGGACATGGCGGCCAGCGCGGCCCCGGTATCAGCGGCCCACTCCGTCAGGCGGTGCTCGATGCCGGCGATGGTGGCGTCGAGTTCGGCTGCGGCCAGCCGGGCCGCCTTCCCAACAGCGCCGGGTTCGGCCGGCGCTGCCATGGACGCTGTGGTGGGGCCTGTGGTGGAGGTGGTTTCGGACATCGGTGCTGCCTTAGCTCGAAGGTGCCGGACATTTGCGGGCAAAAGTTGGCCACGATCGTGGCTCCGGAATGCGGGTGCGGTCAATAGCTTTTGGCCTGTTCGGTCAGCAGCCAGTCGGTGGTGGCGGAGATGAGGGCCTTGACCCCCGTTTCGGCGGCCCCGGGATCGTGGGTCTCGATGGCGGCTGCCACGTCCCCGAGGATCACGGCGGTGCGTCCGCGGTAGCCGGTGTCGGCGCAGGGCAGCAGCGTGAGGGTGCCGAGATCTGCCTGCAGCCGGATGAGTTCCCGGGCAAGCCGGGCCGAGCGGGCAATGGCCGCGACTTCCAGCAGGAACTCCGAGAGGGCCAGACGCCAGCTCAGCGAGTCATCGTCCGCTGCGGGGATGAACGAGCGCAGCGTGGCGATGTCGGCGGCGTCGGAGCGGCGGGCCGCCACGCCCGCGCAGGCCGCGGCGATCGCCTGGTAATGCAGCGCGAGGTCCCTGATCTGCAGCCGGCTCAGCTCATGCAGTTGCGCCAGGGCCCGTTCCCGGGAGGGCAGCACGTCGTCGGCGATGAAGCTTCCGCCGCTGCGGCCGCGCGCGGTCCGGATGATTCCCGAGGCACGCAACTGGGAGAGGGCCTCCCGGGCCGTTACCGCGGACACTCCGAGGGCCGCGGCCAGCTCGGTTTCGTTCGGCAGCCGCTGGCCGCTGGTGAGCAGCCCGGTCTCCACGGCCTGTTCGATCCGGCCGCACACTTCATCCACAAGCCCGCGTGATTTGATCGGCGTGAACACCGCCGCCAGGCTCCGGGAGGCGCCCGTGGGCGACAACACCATTCGGGCCTCCCTTCCCTCCGGCGGTATCCGCCCCTCCCCGGCCGTGCATCCCTGCGGCTTCCGCGGTGCCGTCGCGCGCCGCCCGGGCTGATGACATCCTAATCCGGGCTTTGCCGGAGGGTCTATACACAAAACCTATGGAGTAATAGCATTTGGCCCAGCAGCCCAGTGTGGACTGGATCACATTCGGCTGCGTGGTTCCTGTGGACGATCCGGCAACGGAGTAAGGCGCACCCCATGACCGAAACACTGGCCGCCGGCACCTCGACCGGAAAGGAAGAGGTTCCGGCGATCCGTCTGCGTAAGCTCACCAAGGTCTTCGGGGACACCGTCGCGGTAAATGGCGTGGACCTGGACATCCGCCACGGGGAATTCTTCTCCATGCTTGGCCCGTCCGGCTCCGGCAAGACGACGGTCCTGCGCCTGATCGCCGGCTTCGAGCTGCCGACGTCCGGAACTATCGAACTCGAGGGCAAGGACGTCACGGCCATGGCGCCCTTCCAGCGGGACGTCAACACCGTATTTCAGGACTACGCGCTGTTCCCGCACATGTCCTTGGTGGACAACGTCGCCTATGGGCTGCGGGTGCGCGGCATGCCCGGGAACCAGCGGCGGGAGCGGGCCAGGGAAGCCTTGGACACCGTCCAGCTCGGGAAGTTCCTCGGCCGCAAACCCGCCCAGCTCTCCGGCGGCCAGCGGCAGCGCGTTGCCCTGGCCCGGGCGCTGGTGGTCGAGCCCAAGGTCCTCCTCCTGGACGAGCCGCTCGGTGCCCTGGACCTCAAGCTCCGGCAGCAGATGCAGGTCGAACTCAAGGAACTGCAGCGCTCGCTGGGTATCACCTTCATCTTCGTCACCCACGACCAGGAGGAGGCCCTGACCATGAGCGACAGGATCGGCGTGTTCAACAACGGCGGCATCGAACAGATCGGCACCGCGCACGAAATCTACGAGCGCCCGGGCGGTATCTTCGTGGCCAACTTCGTCGGCACCTCCAACATTTTCGACGCCGGCCAGGCCCAGGCCATCTATGGCCGGCCGGAGCCGCTGTGCGTCCGTCCAGAGCGGCTGCGCGTCGCCTGGACCGGCGAACCGGAGCGCCGTTCCGGCACCACCTCCCGGCCCGGGACAGTGACGTCGTTCGTATACGTCGGGCACGCCACCCAGGTGCGGGTGCAGCTCGACGGCGGACCCGCCGTCGTCGCGCTCGTTCCGGAAGAGCTGCCCGGCAGCGACACCGATCTGGTGAACGGGCCCGTCACAGTCAGCTGGGACGACGACGCCGTCGTTTGGCTTCCGGTCCCCCGCACTACCTGACGCCGGGCCATGCCGGGCGGGGTTGCCGTCCGTGCCGCGGCGCAGCGTTCCAGTCCAGAGTTTTTCTCCACAGCGAAAGGTACGGATCATGGCACCAGGAACTAAGGCCTCCCTCGTAGTCGGGGTGGTTGCAGCCGCAGCCCTCGCGCTGTCGGCCTGCGGAACCAGCGGCGGATCGGGTTCTGCACAGTCGGCGCAGCCGGTCAAGACCGAGATCGGCACCGGTGAAGGCCAGGTGTCCATCCTCGGATGGCCCGGCTACGTCGAGGATGGCAGCAACGACCCGGCCGTCGACTGGGTGCATCCGTTCGAACAGGAAACCCAGTGCAAGGTCAGCTTCAAGCCGTTCGGCACCTCGGACGAGGCCGTGACGCTCATGCGCACGGGGCAGTACGACGTCATCTCGGCCTCCGGGGATGCATCGCTGCGCCTGATCGCCGGCCAGGACGTGCAACAGGTCAACATGAGCCTGCTGAAGAACTACCCGGACATCTACCCGTTCCTGAAGGACAAAGCCTGGAACACCGTCAACGGCGTCAACTACGGAATGCCCCACGGCTGGGGCGCCAACCTGCTGATGTACTCCACGGACAAGGTCACCCCGGCGCCCGCCTCCTGGAGCGCGGTGTTTGACGACGCCGCCAAGAACACCGGCAAGGTCACGGCCTACGACTCGCCCATCTACATCGCCGATGCCGCCATGTACCTCATGGCCCATAAGCCGGACCTCGGCATCAAGAACCCCTATGCCCTCGACAAGGACCAGCTGACCGCGGCCGTTGACCTGCTCAAGCAGCAGCGCACGCACATCGGCGAGTACTGGAGCGACGTCGTCAAGGAGGTCCAGGCCTTTACGTCCGGGAGCACCGTGGTCGGCACCACCTGGCAGGTGGGGGCCAACATCGCGACGGCAGACGGCGCCAAGGTCGCAACCCTCGTCCCGGACGAGGGCGCCACCGGCTGGTCGGACACCTGGATGATCGGCTCCAAGACCAAGAACCCGAACTGCGCCTACAAGTGGCTCGACTACATCGCCAGCCCCAAAGCGAACGCCCAGGTGGCGGAATACTTTGGCGAATCGCCGGCCAACGCGAAAGCCTGCGAGCTGACCAAGGATCCCAACCACTGCCAGACGTACCACTCAGGTGATGCGGCCTACGCCGACAAGATCTGGTTCTGGACCACACCAGTGGCCGAGTGCCTCGATGGCCGCAAGGACGTCAAGTGCACCGACTACTCGGAATGGACCAAGGCCTGGACAGAAATCAAGGGCTGATTCCGGCTCTGCCGCACCAAACCCGCAATAACGAGCCGGCCCCGGGGGCCGGCAGAGATTAAGGCAAGATGGCACTTCATACGCAACAGCTGCCGCCCGGGGCGCCCGGTGATGCCGGGGCCGTGCCACGGGCGAAAACCAACGCCTTCTCGGCGTTGCTGCACCGCTCGCCCCGGCTGAGGCTGGCGGCCCTGCTCACCGCCCCGGCTGGCTGGCTGGTGCTGGTGTACATCGCCGCTTTGGCGGCACTGCTTATCACCGCGTTCTGGACCGTGGACACCTTCACCGGGGAGGTGTCCACGGTCTGGACCACGGAAAACATCGTCACGGTCCTGACCGATCCGGTGTATCAGCGGATCACCCTGCGGACATTGTGGATCGCCGTGGCGGTCACCGTGATTGACATGATCCTGGCACTGCCCATCGCGTTCTTCATCGCCAAGGTCGCTCCCGCCCGCTGGGAGAAACTGCTCGTGGTGGCCGTGCTGATGCCGCTGTGGGCAAGCTACCTGGTCAAGGCCTACGCCTGGCGGAATGTCCTGTCCGAGGGTGGGCTGCTGGAGTGGCTGGGGACCCCGATCGGACTGTCCTCGCCGGGCTACGGCGAAACCGCCGTCATCCTGACCCTGTCCTACATCTGGCTGCCGTACATGATCCTGCCGATCTACGCGGGCTTTGACCGGGTGCCCGACTCCCTGCTGGAGGCCTCCGGGGACCTGGGCGCGAAGCCGCTCACCACCATGCGCCTGGTCATGCTTCCGCTGCTGGTCCCCTCCATCATCGCGGGCACGATCTTCACGTTCTCCCTGTCCCTGGGCGACTACATCACTGCGCAGATCGTCGGCGGGACCACCCAGATGCTGGGCACCGTGATTTACGCCAACGTCGGAGCGGCCAACAACCTGCCTTTCGCCGCCGCGGTATCGCTCGTGCCGATCGCCATCATCATGTTCTACCTTTTCGTCGTCCGCCGCACCGGCGCCCTGAACAGCCTGTAGTGCGAGGAGCATCATGAGACTTTCCCGTAGCGCCAAGGTGGTCCTGGGCATTGTCACGGCGCTGGTGTTTTTGTTCATCTACACACCGCTGCTGCTGGTGGTGGTGAACTCGTTCAACGCAGACCGGACTTTCGGCTGGCCGCCCAAGGGCTTCACGCTGGAATGGTGGGGCAAGGCCTTTGACTCGCCCGGCGTCAGGGACGCCGTCGTGTCCTCCCTGTGGGTGGCAGTCGTATCGACCATCATTTCGCTGGTGCTGGGGACGCTGCTGGCGATCTCATTGCAGCGCTATGAGTTCTTCGGCCGTGACGTCATCAACCTCCTGGTCATCCTGCCCATCGCGTTGCCCGGGGTTGTCACGGGCATCGCGCTGAACAACATGTTCACCACTATCCTGGGCGTCCCGCTGAGCCTGTGGACGGTGGTGATCGCCCACGCCACGTTCTGCATGGTGACGGTGTTCAATAACGCCATTGCACGGCTCCGCCGCACCAGCGCCGGCCTCGAGGAAGCCTCTGCCGACCTCGGCGCCGGTGTCTTCACCACGTTCGGCCTGGTGACCTTCCCCCAGCTCCGCTCCGCCCTGCTGGCCGGCGGCCTGCTGGCCTTCGCGCTGAGCTTCGACGAGATCATCGTTACCACGTTCACGATCGGGGCCGGCGAGACCACACTGCCGATCTGGATCCTGCAAAACCTCTTCCGTCCGAACCAGGCGCCCGTGGTCAATGTCGTGGCGGTCGTGCTGATCGTGGTCTCGATCGTCCCGATCTGGCTCGCGCAGCGGCTGTCCGGGGACTCGGTGCGTGTCAGCGGCGCCCGGGTGTAGGCGGACAGCGCTATACGGTGCCCGGTTCCGCAGGGTCGATCGAGATGACAGCCAGGAATCCGCGGCCCAGGATTTCCGGCGTCGCGGTATCGGCGCCGACGACGGCGTCGTAACGGTTCAGCTCGACGCGCTCCGGCGCGGGGGCGAC
The DNA here is from genome assembly GCF_056406175.1 of Arthrobacter sp. P1_D12. Classification (NCBI taxonomy): domain Bacteria; kingdom Bacillati; phylum Actinomycetota; class Actinomycetes; order Micrococcales; family Micrococcaceae; genus Arthrobacter; species Arthrobacter sp. P1_D12. The sequence continues at coordinate 62,491 of NZ_JBFUAR010000018.1, read as the reverse complement.
GGCGGCCGGCCCGGTGGGAAGGCTGCCGGCAGTCCCGGGGCTGACGGTTCCCTGCCCCTGCAGGAGGATGCCGAGTTGGCCTGCGAACACCGGATGGGCACGTTTCTTGGACAGCTCGATGATCGAGGTGTAGCCCTTGAAGGCGCCGTTGCGGGTGATGACGTTCAGATCCCGGATGTCGCCGGTGGGCAGTGCCCCCGCCGAGTCCGCGTCGCCGGAGAACCGGAACGGCCGGTACTTCTCCAGCGGGTGCTCGGCCCCGTCCACGCTCAGCAGCAGCAAGTCGCCGTCAATCACTGTCAGTACACGGTCCATCCCGGTGTAGGCGGAGAAGGGGCCCGCCTTGGAGACTTCGGCAATGCTGACGCGCCAGTCCCAGGCGTTGTCCTGCCCTGTATCTCGCGGGCCGGTCTGCAGGGCGGTCTGCATGGACGTGGTCCGTGGGTGGCGCGCCACTTCGCGCGTCACCCCGCCGCCGTTGCGCCAGGGGTGGGCTTTGAGCTCGGCATAGCGGATGATCTCCATGGCCTCAGCCTATCGGCCCGTTTCCGGGGGCGGCGCCTGCGCCGACGCGGCCGGGACGCCGCCGGGGGCTGCGCACGTCCGTGCCGACGCAAAGTCGGCGGCGGGGGCCCGGCCTTGCTAACGTCGGAGGCAGGAAGCGCCCAGAAGGAGCCCGAATGTTTGTCAAAGTGTGCGGCCTGAGCACCCCGGATGCGGTCCGCGTCGCGGCCGGCGCCGGCGCGGACGCCGTCGGCTTCGTCCTGACCCGCAGCCCCCGGGAGGTCACGCCGGAACAGGTCCGGAACCTCCTCGTCCACGTCCCGGACGGGGTGCCCGCGGTGGGGGTGTTCCGGCACGAACCGGCCGCCGACGCCGTCGCCGTCGCCCGTGAGGCGGGCCTGGTCTGGATCCAGCTCCACGGGGACCGCTCACCCGCCGACGTCCGGACAGTGCACGACGCCGGGATGAAACTGATCAGGGCCGTCACCATGGCCGCCGCGCCGGAGGCCTTCAGCGACTGGGGCGAGGATTTGCTCCTGATCGACGCCGCCGTGCCAGGCTCAGGCGAGGCCTGGGACTACGGCTCGGTCCGGGCCAAGGCCCTGACCGGACGCAAGTGGCTGCTGGCCGGCGGTCTCGATCCTGCCAACGTGGCCCGGGCAGCGGCGGAGGCCGGGGCGTGGGGTGTCGATGTGTCCTCCGGCGTCGAGTCGGCGCGCGGCATCAAGGACTTGGCCAAGATCGGGGAGTTCGTGCGGGCGGCCAAGGCGCCTGAATGAGGCTGGGCCGCCCGCGGACCATCTGAAGGCTAGGAGCGTTTGATGACGACGTCATCGATGTATTCGTCGCCCTTTTGCCGGTTGTGCTCGGCCCCGAGCTGTACTTTGCTCAGGCTGCTCCCGAGCATTTGGACGCTCGAGCTGCTGTAGCGCTGCACGCCGTCGAACCATACCTGGATTGTTGACGAATTGCCGTTGGCGGTCACCCGCATGGACACATGGTGCCAGGCGCTCAGAGAGATGCTGCTGGAGACCAGCTTCGTGTAGACAAAGGTGCCACTCGGTGACGTGACCCGGAGCCACAGCTGCCCGTTGCTGTTGTAGCGGTAGATGTCCGCGACTCGGGTGGAGCCGGAGAAGAAACGGAAGTACGGGACGTCATTGCCGGAAACGCCGGCAACGGTGATATTGAACCAGCCGTCTGCGTACGAGGTCTTGGTCCCCGAGGAAAAAGCCGGGGAGGAGAGGTTTGCCAGTGAGCCGGAATCCGTGGTCACGTGCAGCTTGGTTGAGTGCGTTCCGGTATGTGCCCGTGAGCTGGAAATCGTTGCGGTGCCGGTGCCGGACACCTGGGGGATGAGGCCGCAAAAGCCGCCCGCCTCAAAACTGGTGGCGAGCACAATGGTGCCTGGATAGGAGTTAGTCGGTGCGGTGCTGCAGGTTGCGGCCGTAGCTGCCGGGGCGGACCCGAAGACAAGGGACCCGGCTACGAGGATTCCGAGCGTCCCCACCATGCTGAGAGTTCTAAGTTTTCTCATTGAAATTACTTTCCGTGTTGGTTCGACTTGTTAATGTGAGTTCGTGCCGGGGCACCGTCCGGCCGGCTTCTGTCATGCCAGCTGCGCCAGATGCACCAACTGCACGACCGCCGCGACGCCGACTATGGCCAGCAGGGCCGCCGTGGCTATCACCACGGCGCGCGGGAGTGCCTTGTCCGGCTGCAACACGCGGAGCACATCGCAGCTCATGAGTGCCGTCATTGTGGCCAGTCCTGTCAGGAAAATGATCATTTCGCACGCACCAGAGCCCGCTGTGGCCTCTTGAGCTCAACGCCCAGGAAAGCGAGGGTCATGATCGACAGGATGCATACGCCCGCTGGCGGTGACCACAACCGCGCATAGATCATCGCCGTCGCCACGAGGGTGGACATCGTGAGGCTGAAGGCAATTGCGATGGCAATGCTCAGGGGGAGCGCGCCAGCGGCATGGGCCGAACGCGGGGGGGCGAAGCGGAGGAGCAGCACCAGCGCCGTTCCAGGCCCGGCCAGCATCAGCAGGCCGATCACCGCCAAGCGCAGGCCCTCGGGGCCGACAAACGAGAGCGGTATGGCTGCTAGGGCGACGGTTGCCGTCGCATAGCTCACGTAGCTGCGTTCAGTTGCCATTGCTAACTCCTTTGATGTGGAAAATCACGCCGCCTGCGTTTTCATAGATTTTCGTCCAGCCCGGACTCGTGGCGCAGGTGGCGGTAAAACGTTGAAGATCGCCGACTGGAGTCGAACCGCGAAGTTCGGCCGCCTCCCGCTGGCTTTCGGTAACGATGAGGTACGCGCCCGCTTTGTGGGCGATCTGGTTGGCCGCGTCACAGCTGAGCGGCGCGGCGTTGGGAATGGGCTCGGCAGCAAGGAGCGCCCGGTAGTCATAGTCCGCGTAGTGCTGATATCTCCACGGGGTGTTGCGCACTGCCTCAATGAGGACGGCGCCGGTGGGAGCAGTCGAGTAGAGGCGGTTCACTAAGGCGATTTCGTCGTTGTTGAAGCTCTCCATCCCGTCATTCCCGTATCGGGATACGACCGTGGCCGTAGCCAGTACCGCACCCATGAGCAGCAGCCCAAGGGCTCGGCGCACGTTCAGCCCGGAATTACTCTCAGACATCAGTGGCAGCACCGCCAGACAGACAGCAAACGGAAGGCTGAAGAGGTACAAGCGCAGAAGTAGCTCGCCGCCATATGGCTGGAGCGGAATCAGCACCAGCGGCGCCAGCGCTGCGGCCGCGGCGGCCAACCACGGTACCTTCCGCCGGTAGCCCACTATGGCGCCGGCAACGGCGAGAATCCAGACTAGGGCGACCTCGGCGATGCGCGTGTAGACAACCAGCACATGGGCGTCGCTGCCTGAGACCCTGGTGCTCAGCGCACCGACGCTGTTCGCACCAATGTCACCAATGGAGCCAATCAGTTGGCCGAAGTGCCCCGCCAAGAATGTTGAGGCCGCAAAGAGCAGCCAGCCTACCGGCAGGACCACGGCCAGGACGGGCAAGAAGCGCAGCCGGAGATGACCGGTCAGCAGAAGCGCAGCCAAAATGGGGATCACGGCGAAGGGGCTGAGCTGATGTGAAGCCGTCATTGCAAGCAGGAACAGCCCGCAGACCACCACAAGCACCGCGGTGTCTGTCGGGATCGGTTCCACGGCGCCGTAACCGGGCACCGAGCTGTCGAGCTTCCTGACATTGCGGGTAAGCCACCGGGAGAACCTGGTGCGCTCCGTGGGCCAGGCCCATCCGCCGAAGACGCTAAGCAGGCAGGCGACCAGGGTGAGAAGGAGCACGAACGAATGCGCCTGCGGCGACAGATAGTCCTGTCCAATCCAGCTGGCCAGGTAGAAGATCCAGACAGCCGCCCATGCCTGGCGCGGATTTGCCGTCAACCGCCGGGCCAAGGCCAGCAGCGGCGCGAGCAAGAGGAAGTTGATCCCCATCGGCGCCCAAGTTGCGATGCCAAACAGGTCCTTCACCCCGGTGGCTCCGGAGAACATTCCCAGCATGCTGAAGAATCCGGGCCAGTCAAAGTACGCGTCCAGGGTCGGATCTAGCTGGCCCGATTGGGCAATGGTGTCGGCAATGCCGAGATGTCGGAAGCTGGCCTCGAGTCGGGGCAGGCCATGGATGATGGGGTCAGCTCCCGCGAGGATTACCACTGTCACCAGAAGCTGCCAAGTCAAAAGTACCGGGACCAAACGGCGGAGGCTTAACGAACCGACAAATGCGGCCAGGCTGAGCCCGAGCGCCACGAAATAGGCCGGGGGGAGGACGCCAATGAGTCCAGCCCCGCCGATCAGAAGGGGATCGACCTGGGTCATGCTCCAGACGCCGAGGGCGAGGGCGGCCGCGGCCGCTGCGGCCAGGGCACCGATGTGCCACGACGGCGTCAGCCCGAGGTTGCGGTGAGTGGGCGGTTTGACACCGCCGACGTGCGCATGGGCGTGCGCGTCATGCCGATGGCCGGTGTGCACGGGGAGGCTAGTTGCCGTTTCGTGTGTCATCTTCTCTCGATTCAGGTCGGCTGGTGTCGCGCTGAAGGAATCTCGCTTGCGGTGGCCGCGGGTTTCACTCGGGTCAGGGTGAACAGCCGCCAAGCGGCAATCAACGAAGCTGTTGCTTGGGCGACGGCCCAGAGGACGGAGACTCCGGTGAGGCCATATTGCTGGGCCACGGCCGCGGCGGGTGCCACGACCAGGACGGCTGCTAAAGTGGCGACGATAGTAGATTCGAAAAGCCGCCCTTGGGCCCGGCACAGCCCGTAGTAGACCTGTGTCACGCAACTCAGGAGGAGTGCCGGGACGAGTACAGGGATGAGGACCCACGCGGACGCGTACTGCGGCCCGAGGAAGCCCAGAACCAAGGGGCCGGCCAGCATCAGTATCAGCCCTGCCACGAGCGTCAGCAGGAAGCTGGCGCGCAACGCGGAGGCGAGGAGGCCCGGCCGCGCCCGCGTTCCCGCGAGTGCCGTTTGCAGGGTAAACCCGGCGGACTGCGGCACGAAGAACACCGCGGAGGCCATCATCCACACCACGTACCAAGCGGCAGTCGGCGCCGGGCCCAGGGTAGCTGCAACGATGAGCGGGAGCAGGTAGCCGGGCGCGCGGTCGGCGAGCGTGAGGGCGTGGTTGGGAAGCCCCGGCTTCAGGAGATTTAGGGCCGGACGAAGCCGGACGCCATGCTTCCAGTCGGGGGACACGTGGGCCCGGGCCAGCTGGCGCAGCCCTACGAGGACGCTGGCCAAGGCGCCGGCGGCAACGGCGCCCACAATCACCGCGAGGTCACGGAGTCCAACGGCCAACACGGCAGCCAGGAAGAGGAGCTGCACGAGGGACTGTGCGAGGCTTCTGACCAGCGTGCGGTCGGCCCGTTCCTGGGCTACGCCCACGTGGTCGAGCTGGTAGGCGCTGGCGGCGAGCAGTGCCGTGGCCAGGAAAAGAACGGTGACCAGGGGGTCGGCCCAGGCGTCGCCCACGCCCGTGCCGAGCCACGAGGTGACGGCAACCAGCAGGCCCGCGCCCAGTACGGAGCACGTTGCCACGGTAAGCAGGCCGGTGGCGATGAGGCGCCGGCCGCCATCACTTTCCGTGGGCAGCAGTGTCAGCGTGGCGGGCCCGACGCCGAGCATCCCCAGCTGCACGGTCAGGAGCGCAGCTGCGACCACCGCGGACCCAAGACCTATTTGCTCCGGCGGGAGCACGAGGGCCGCGAGTGCCCAGAACAGGAAGCCCGTCACCATGGGGGCGATCCTCGCGGCGGCCAGCCAGGCCGCGTTCCCGCCGACCGAGATTTGTTTGTGTGCCGGCCGCAGGAGCTCGCCGGCCATGGCGCGATAGTTGTAGAGCAGAAAGCCCATCCAGTACGGCAGGAAGCGGGGTGCGCGGACCAGAGACAGGCCCACGCCCCGCACAGTGGCCAGGAAGGGCAGCATCACCAGCCAGCCGGCGCGGCCTGTGTGCTTGCGGACGGTCCGGGCCATCCCGGCCCCATCCTGGAGCCACTGGTCGCGGGCGTAGTCGAACGTATCGTCGAACCGGTGCCTGACCACAACGGAATCGGAGACGCCGAGCCGGTATCCTGCCTGCTCCAGACGGATCCTCAGTTCCACATCTTCGCCGGAGCGGAAGTCGTCGTCGAACCCGACATCTAGCAGTACGTCGCGGCGCATCAGCGTGGCGCTGACGCCAAACCACTTGCGCACCCGGCTGTGATTATGGTGCCAGGCCAACGCAGCACCCCAGTAACCGGGGCCATCGGCTTCACTGGCCAGCCCGAATTGCAGGCCGTCATAACCACCGGCCTCGAATTCGGTCAGCAGCCGGGGCAGACTGTTCGACGGAAGGACGACGTCAGCGTCGATCAGTGCCACTACTTCACCGGTGGCGCTCCGGGCGCCGAGCATCCGTGCGGCAGGCAGGCCGCGTCCCTCATCGGAGATGACAGTTGCGCCGCAGTCGCGGGCGATTTCGGCAGTGTCATCCGTCGAGCAGCCATCGACCACGATCATTTCGTACGGGTGTTGGCTGCGGATCGACTCCAAACACTCGCCCAGCCAGGCTGCGGCATTGCGCGCCGGAACGACAACCGACACCTTCAGATCGCTCACGTGGCCTCGCCTCACTCGTCCAGTTTTGAACGAACCAGATTCGCGATGAAGTCAGAGGCCTGGTCCGCTGACCAGGCGGCGGGCAGCCGGAGCAGCCAGCAGGGAACGTCCTCCAGGGCCCGGCGCACCACGGCCGCCTTCTGGCCAAAATGCTCCTCCAGGGGGACGAGGCTGGTGGCGCCGAGGGCCTCGACAAGGCGCCGCGAGACCATTGGCAGTTCCGAATGGAAGTTGCCGACGACCCGGGACGTCATCCACTCGGCGCTGCGTGCCTCCAGCCGCGCGTCCGCGCCGTCGAAGCGCTCGAGGAAGATGGCCAGCTGTGCGGGAGCCGCGGAGGAGATCCGCTGCGCCCCGAAAACGTGCTCCGGCTGCACCATGCGGTGTTCGGGGGACCAGCGCCGGGTGAACGCGGCTGTTTTCGGATAGCGGACAATGACCGGATGGACCGCCGTTGCCAGATTGGCGACGGGCGTCGTCAGCCATCCTGGGGCCAGGGGCTTGCGCGTTCCCCGGAACATGTCCGGGTAGATGGCGCGGTGGTGGGGCTTTATGAACATCGGTTTGGCATAGCCCATGAGCATTCCGCCGGCGCCCATGAAGGCCCAGTCGTCGGCCATGAACCGAACGTCGGGCATGGCCACCAGCTTCGCCACCGTACTGGTCTTTCCAACCCCGCCCCAGGCCGGCAGGAGAACCCCCGAGCCGCGGAAGTCCACCACGGCGGCATGGATCATCGCCGTCTCCTCCCGGACGCACAGCCGGTCCAGCAGCGGAATCACAGAGGTCAGGAGCTCGCCGGCGCCTTCGATCCTGTAACCGTCCTTCGTTTCGATGATCTGGACGCGGTCCGCCGGAATATAGAGGGACTCCCCGGTGAACCGGTAGGCATCCTCCGCGTGCGACTGGCTGGAAACCGGCGATATCTTGGCACCGATGGTGATGCGCCGCGGCGCGGTGGACATCCCCAGGAACGGGGCGAGCATGTCCCTCAGTTGCGGTTCCCCCGGCGTTCCCGCCTCCACGTCGATGCCCACGATCCCGTGGACATCGAAGGAGGCTCCGGTAGAGGCGCCAATGGGCTGTTTCACGTCGCGCTCAGGTTGGCTCATGATCCAAGCTTTCTGGGGTCGGGTTCCTGCGGTCAGGTGGTTCCGGGTGCAGGGCCTGCCCCGGACGGTTTACGGGGAAGAGCGTTGCGCGGTTCATTTGACTTCCCGCCACGGCTCTTCCGGCGACACCGCGGCCGCTTTGGCCGGCGATGGCGCCGCAGGCAGGCGGCGGCCGCGCACGTAGCCGGTCGCGGTGGACGCCAGCACGGCGATGATGGCCGCTGCCCGGCCGAGCCCGGCACGGTCCCCGCCGCCGAGCCAGCCGCGGATTCCGGCAAACACTGCACGTGGGAGGACCTGCCGGACGTAGCGCCGTTCGGGGCCAAGCGCCCGTTTGTGGCCGACCACCCTGCTGACCTGCGCCTTGGAAATCCCTTCGCCCCAGGAACGGGCCAGCATGTAGCGCAGCGTGCCGCGCTCGGCCGGAACGTGGTGATGCACCAGGGCCGCCGGCTCATAGACCACCCGGGATCCGGGAGCTCCGATCACCGCGCGGATGCACAGTTCGGTCTCTTCGCAGCCCAGCGGGACGGCGTCCTGGCGGCCCAGGGCTGTGTTGAAACCGCCAACCCTTTCCAGGACATTGGCGCGGAAGGACATGTTCGCGCCAATGACGTTGCGGACCTCAGTGGCGACTTTGGGCATGCCGCGGTACGTGCAGCCGACAATCCAGTCGAGTTCGCTGGCGAAGTGGCCCGGCCGTCCTGCCTCCCAGAGAGGTTCCACCCGACCTCCGACAGCCAGAACGTCGGGGTCGTCGTACATCGCCGCGAGCCGCTCGAGCCAGTCCGGTTCGGCTTCGGCATCGTCATCGAGGAAGGCCACGATCTCTGCCTTGGCGATGCCCGCCCCGGTGTTGCGCGCGCCGGAGAGACCTTTGGGTCCGCTGTTCTCGACGATTACGGCGTCCGGGACGGTAAAGATCAGGCGCTTGTACAAGTCCACGTTGTAGTCCACGACGACAATCGTCTGCTTGGGCGGGACGGTCTGGGTGCGGACCGAGTCCAGGGCGCCGATCAGCCGGTCCCACCGGTCCTCGGAGTAGGAGCAGATGACCACGGATACTTCCGGAAGGCTGGAGTTCTCGGACATCCTATTCGCCTGCCCGTACGCCCAGGACGCTGCTGGGATCGGTGGGAACGTGCGGGAAGACCTCGTTGGGGTATTTGTATTTGACCCGACGCAGGGCTTCGGGGCGGGCGCCGGCGGTCGGGGCTTCCCAGCTGACGCGCTCGCGGGCGAGGGTGCGGAGGACCCGCCAGCCGTCCCGGAAGGTATGCAGGTTTGACTGCCCGGAGATGCGTGACAGTTCGTGGCTGGGTACCTCGGCAATGCGCAGGCCCGCCCTTGAGGCCCGGACAATCAGTTCAGTTTCGATCTCGAACCCGTCCGACTCCAGCTCCAGAATGTCAACGCATTCGCGGCGCAGGGCGATGTAGCCGTAGCAAAGGTCCGAGTAGTCGCTGTGGAGGACAGTGTTGGCGAGCCGGGTGAGCATCTTGTTTCCGCCGCTGCGCAGCCATGTGAGGTCGTCTGAGCCGCCGCCCGTCACATAGCGGGAGCCTTTGACGAAGTCGTATTCGTGCTGGAGCGGAGTCACCAGCCAGCCGATCTCCTGGGGGTCCATACTGCCGTCGCCGTCAAGCATGACGATGATGTCGCCGGAGGCAGCGGCGAATCCGGCCCGCACGGCGTTTCCTTTGCCAGGGCGGGGCTCTGCAACCACCACGACGTCCAGGCGCAAGGCCCTGGCCACTTCCACTGTGCCGTCCAGGGAACGGCCGTCAACAATTACTACCTCATCCACATAGGAGGGCATACGCCGCAGCACCCACGGCAGATTCATTGCCTCGTTCAATGTGGGGATCACCACGCTGACCGAGGGATTTGCCGGTGGGGGCGTCGTTTGGGGGCGCACGTTCGGCTTGAGATTCGGGATGGACACTGGCCTCACCACTCAATGACGTATTCTGCTCGTCGCAACTACAGCGCTTTCCGACTCCTCCGACCGGAAAATAGACCCAATGCTTACGCTGTTCGGTTGTCGACAACTTAGTGATATACCCCAGGCTTAAAGTTTGGTTTCGCCACCTTGCATTAACCTTGGATTAACTGGATCTTTCAACCAAATTTGAGGCAAAACTGTTGATGGGCGGTTGCCTACATGCGACACTGGCCCGATGCGGACACCCGTTAATTGGGGGCGCGTGCCGGCAGGACGCCGGCGTCTCCTGACTCTCATGACCATGGCGGTTCCCGCCATGGTCATGGTCTTGGCCCTGGCGGCGTGCGGCACGGATGCCGCTCCACGGGGCGAGCGGCCGCTGTTCACGTCCATTTCGGCGTCGCCGGCCGGACCGTCAGGCGCCCCGGGCGCCGGCACCACGGACTCTGGCTCCGCTTCGGGGGCACCGATGGGAGTCCCGGAGGGTGGTGACGCTACAGGGGCCGCCCCGGCAACGAAGAGTCCGCCGGCACTCCAATCCGCACCTGGCTCGGCCCCGATTCCGGTCCGGACCACGGACACGACTATGACGGGTGACCTGCCCGGGTGGAAGCAGGTTTTTGTCGACGACTTCTCCGCTGGCGACGTCCCGCTGGGCCGATTCCCGGGCCCGCTTTACAGCGCACGGTGGAGTGCCGGCTACAAGGACGGGACTCCGGACACTGCCGGCCAACGCAGCGGCGGCAAGTCCGGCTACTACCCGTCCAAGGTGCTTAGCGTCCGCAACGGCTCGCTGGATTGGTACCTGCACTCGGAAAACGGGATCTCGATGGGGGCCGCGCCGACGCCCAAGATCCCCAACGCCAGCTCCAATCCACCGCGTGCCAATAGCCTCCTCCACGGCCGGTACTCGGTCCGCTACCGGGCTGATGCACTGCCCGGGTTCAAAACGGCATGGCTACTGTGGCCGGACAGCGGCGTCTGGCCCCGGGACGGCGAGGTGGACTTCCCCGAAGGAGACCTGGCCAAAATTATTTACGGCGCCGTCCACTATGACCGGAACGGCAAGGATGCTTGGGAGAAGCTCGACTCCGACCAATACGTCACTTCGTGGCATGTGGCCACGATGGAATGGAGCCCGGGGAAGGTCGAGTTCTTCCTTGACGGGCGGTCCCTGGGCGTCAGCACTAAGGCCCCGACGTCGCCCATGCACCTGATCCTGCAGACTGAGTCCTGCCTCACCGGCTGTCCGGCCCCGGCGGCCCAGGGGCACGTCTTGCTGGATTGGATCAGCATCTGGGTGCCGGCTTGAGGCGTTAGGAAGCGGACGTAGTCGGAAGGCCGGCGGGTCACCGGCCTTCCGGCTCCTGGCGGCGAATCACTACCGGCGGAGGGTAAAGGAATCCGAGAAGCTGTAGCCGTCGGCGGGAATGAACCGGGCGGCAAGTTCATCCGCCGTCGCCATGACATCCAGGGTCCCAAAAGCCGGGTCCTGGTTCTTCCCGGATGTGCTGGCGAAGTAGCGCATCTCCGGGTCCTCGGACCGGACGTTGTAGAGTCCGACGCCGCCAACGCCGATGGTGGCGAACACGGTCCCCGAGCCCTGGGCCATGGCGTCATCGGTATCGGCCAGGCATGCGGAGGCGAAGGTCGCGGGAACGAGTTCCGCGCAGCCTCCGCCCGTGGCCAGTTGATGCGTCCGCTGATAGACGTGGTCGTGGCCGGACAGGACCAGGTCCACCTGCTTTTCGATCAGCATGTTCGTGAAGTCCTGCCCCGCCTGGCAGTCGTAGTTGCCGACGCTCAGGCACGGGGTATGCATGCCCACCACCGTCCAGGGGATGTTCTGCGATTTGGCCTCGTCGATTGCGTCCGCGGTCCAGCGCCAGCGTTCGCTGTCCCTTGAGTAGTCCAGCGGCTCCCCGCCCCGGAAATCGATGCCGGGGGAAACCATGATGAAGCGGACAACCGGATTCTGCTCGGGGACATCGAGGCGCCATTGGACGCCGTATTCGCCCTGGAGGCCAGGCATCCTGTTGGGCAGGCACCGGACATACTTCTCGATGTCGCCATCCCGGCCGTCACTCTCGTGGTTTCCGGTCACCAACTGGTACGGGAAGTTCTCGCCGAGACGCGCGGTGACCATGTCGCAGAACTCCTGTTCGAGCCCGGCCTTGTATGCGAAGTCGCCCAGGGCCAGGTTCAGGTGGGGATTGAGGCCGGCAACGGCGTCGAGCACTTTCTTGGCGCCCGAGCCTACGCCGATGTCACCCTGGGCGGTGAAGTGCACGGGCCCCCCGGCCGACGGCGCGGCAGACGACGACGGCGGTGGGGGCGACGGCACGGGGGACGAGGGTGTGCCGGGGCTCGGGCGCGGTGCGGGTTCCGGCGGACCGGGCTGGCAGGCGGAAAGCAACAGACCCAGGCTCAGCAAGCAAGCGCAGATACCCGCCTTGCCACGTTTCCCCAGGGACCTGGCCACGATTCCTCACATCATTTGGTTGATCAGGACTGTGTGAATAGTTCTGCGAAATTCGGTGATTGCCCGGCATTTATAGGCCAGAGTAACCCGCCCGTGGAGCGAAGGCCAGAGAACGCGTCGGCCCCGGACCGCTGGATCCGCCGCCGGAAATCCCGCCGCCGCCGCGCGACGCAGCCGCCCGGCGTGGCCGCTGGCGTGTCGCGTGCCGCGTGTCCCGCCTCAGGGCCGGTGGGACCTAGCCCGGGACGGGCTTCCTCGTTAGCATGCAGAGTGGGGAATACCCCGACCGCCCCGGTGGGACAGGCCCGCCACCGCTCGAAGGAGACCGTTGTGACTCTGCCCGAAGGTTTGACCCCCGGAGTGTGGACATTGGACATGTCCCACAGCGAAATAGGTTTCAGCGTCCGCCACGCGGGCATCAGCAAGGTCCGCGGCCGGTTCAACGAGGCCTCCGCCGAGGCAAGGGTGCGCGAGTCGCTGGCGGACGCAAGCCTGCACGCCACGGTCAAGACCGCCAGCTTCGATTCGGGCGACGCCAACCGCGACGGCCACGTCCGCGGCCCGGACTTCTTCGACGTTGAGCAGTTCCCCGACATGACTTTTCGGGCCACCGGGATCCGGGGTGAGGGGGAAGACTATGTGCTGACCGGCGAGCTCACAATCCGTGGCGTCACCAAGCCGGTGGAGCTCGAAGTCGAGTACACCGGCGTAGCGGTGGACCCCTTCGGCGCCACCCGGGCCGGATTCAGTGCCGAGGCGGACATCAGCCGGAAGGAGTTCGGCCTGACGTGGAACGCCGCCCTTGAAGCGGGCGGCCTGCTGGTCAGCGACAAGGTCAAGATCAACGTTGAGGCCGCCATGGTCAAACAGGCCGATACCTAAGCACCGACGAGGCGGGCCCAACCCGGCCGGGCACCCGTGGACCGGGCTCGTGGAAACCTGTCCGGGGTTGGGCGCGAAAGTCAGGGATCTTTCCGGGTAAACCACTGATCCGAATGTCACTCCTACGGGCGAGAATTAATCCATGAAGACACTCTTGAACATCATCTGGCTGCTCTTCGGCGGCCTGTGGCTTGCCTTGGGATATTTCCTGGCCGGCGTCGTCTGCTGCCTGCTGGTCGTCACCATTCCGTGGGGCCTGGCCTCGTTCCGCATCGCGTCCTATGCCTTGTGGCCGTTCGGCCGAATGGTGGTGGACAAGCCCGGCGGCAACGGCATATTCACCCTGGTGGGAAATGTCATCTGGCTGCTTGTGGCCGGGATCTGGATCGCGATCGCACACGTCGTTACGGCCTTCGCCATGGCCATCACGATTATCGGCATTCCGCTGGCGATCGCCAATCTCAAGCTCATACCCATCTCGCTGATGCCGCTCGGCAAACAAATCATCCCGAGCAACACCCCGTATGTGACCGCCTACAGCCCCGGCCGGCGCTAGGCGGCGGCAGCGCAGCCAGCAGGCCGGGGCACTTCGCCTGTCAGTTCAAGCAATCCGAAGGAGAGGACCATGAGCCAACCGGCATCCGGCGACACGGACCTCATGCTGGTCATTGTCCGCGAGTTCAGGGCGCCGATCCAGGGTGTGTGGTCGGCTTTGACGGACCCGGACCAGGCTCCGCAGTGGTGGGGTCCGCGCGGCTTCCACGTCCCGCGCGAGAGCGTCGACGCGGACCTCGAAGTTGGCGGCCTGTACCGCGCCTGCATGATCCAGGACAGTACCGGGCAGCAATTCTGGTGGAGCGGGGTGCATACCGATGTCGAGCCGCCGCACCTGTTCGTGTTCACCCATGCCTGGGACAGGCCGGACGGCACCCGCGGCTTCGAGACCGAGGTGACCATCCGGTTGGAGGAGATCGACGGCGGCACGCAGATGACCTTCACCCAGGGGCCGTTCGACTCCGCGGAAAGCCGCGACCGCCATGGGGAAGGGTGGCGCGAGTCCTTCGACCGGCTGGCGAATCACCTCAGCGTGGCTGCCTGAGCCGCCGGCCTCCGGCGGGAGGCCGGGACACGGCTCACGCGAGTTCGCCCTGCAGGTTCCGGCGGGCCGCGTCCAGCCACAGTGTCCGGCCACGGTCGGTGTGGAAGAGCGGATCGAGCTGCAGCAGCTGGCGGACGACGGCGGCGCGGCCGGCGGCGAAGTCGGCGTCGCCGATGTGGGCGAAATCTTCCCTGACGGCGGCGAGGTAGCGGGCGTAGGCCTCCGGTTCCCCTCCTAGGACGGAGAGGTCGGCGTCGCTGAGCAGGGCGCCGTCGTCGTCTCCGGGCTCCGGGCAGTGGTCGGCCGTCAGCAGCACCAGCCGCACCACTTCGTCCACCTCGGCGGCTGGGAGACCGGCATGCCTGAGCCGGTCGTCGGCCAGCCGCGCCGACTCTTCCTCGTCCTGGCCCGCAACGCCGCGGTAGACGGCGTCGTGGAACCAGGTGGCCAGCAGCACGGTGCGGGGCGGATCGGCCGGATCGCACAGCAGGTCCAGGGCTTCCAGCACCGCCAGCAGATGGGTGCGGCCGTGGTACTTCCGGTGTTCCTCGCCCCAGCGGTCCAGCAGGTCCAGGAAGAGGGCGTCGTGGCCCGGCAACGCCTCGTTCCAGCGGTTCAGGAGCGGGACCCGGAGGGCCTTGCCGCGCCGTCGTGCCGGGATCCGCAACCCGCTGGCGATCAGCTTTCGGACGAGGACCCGGCCCTCCACAGCAATGGCGCCGGCCGCCACCAGGGCCTCGTACCGGGCCTCGGCGACGTCGTAGTGGTCGCCATCGAACGCTCGCCCGGGGATGCCGGCGGCTGCGGCGAAGGCGTGCAGTTCCGCCAGCGACGTGTCCGAGACCAGGTGGGAAAAGTGGGTTCCGTGGGCAGGCCAGAGTGGCGGATCGACGTAGACGGCCATGGTGGCAGTCTAGCCCCGACCCCGGACACGCGCGGCCCGGACTGCGGGCACCGGGCCGGCGCCGCCGTCGGGGTCATGCCGCGACGGCGGGTCGGATGTTCTGGTTGCCGCGGAACACGTTCCCGGGATCAAACTCGCGTTTCACTTCTGCCAGCCGGTTGTAGTTTTCGTCGCCGTAGGCCGCGCGGATCCGGGCCTGGCCTTCGTCGCCGATGAAGTTCAGCCAGACGCCCCCGGTCGCGTAGGGGGAGATGTCCTTGCGGAAGCGTTTGACCCATGCCTTCGCGTCCTGCCCGCCCTGCGGGGTGTCGCCCAGGCCGAACGGGTGGCTCACCCAGTTGGCGGTCCGGTTCAGCAGCGGGGTGGCCGCGGCGGCCGGCCCGTTCACCGCCCCGCCCCAATGGGCGATCAGTTGCTGGGAGCTTGGTCCCGGGAGGTTCCGGGCCGAGTCGATGATGACGTCCAGGGCGTCGTCGGAGAGATCGTCGTGATAGTCCGCGCTCCAGTAGTTGTACTTGCCCGGCGGGTCGTCCAGGGAGCACTGGAAGTCCGCGTAGCCGGTATCTTCCACCAGGTCCACAACAGGGCCCAGTTCCCGGTATGCCTTGGCATGTTCTTTGCCTTCCCCGGCATCCCCGGCGAAGACATACACGACGTACACCGCCATCTTGCCCACCATGGCCGCGGGCACGAAGGGTTCCGCCGGTGCAATCCCGTAGATGAGGGTGGCGGACTCTTCGTTGGGAGCCGCGGAGGCCAGATCCCGGTATCCGCGGCTGAGTTCCGGGGCTGCGTCCCCGGGCCACATCAGCACCCCGGCATGCACGCTTGGCCCCAGCTGATGTAGGCCGAACGTAAACGAGGTGGCGACGCCGAAGTTCCCGCCGCCGCCGTGCAGGGCCCAGAAGAGTTCGGGATTCTCCTGGGCGCTGGCCGTCACCTGCTCGCCGGTGGCGGTGACCAGATCCACGGAGACGAGGTCGTCGCAGGCGAAGCCGAAGGCGCGCTCGAGCCAGCCGGACCCACCCCCGAGCGTGAAACCCGCGAGCCCGGTCGTGGAGACCCGCCCGCCCGTGATGGCGAGGCCGTACTCCTGGGTGGCTCGGTCAAACTCGCCGCAGGTAAGGCCCGCGCCCACCGTGGCAGTGCGGGCCTCCGGGTCCACCCGCACGGATTTCATCGGACGAACGTCGATCACGAGGCCGCCGTCGTTCATGGACATGCCGGCTACGGAATGGCCGCCGGCCCGGACGGCGACTTCGAAGCCGTGTGTCCGCGCGTACGCCAACGCCTCCGCCACCCCTTCCGGGTTGGCGCACGGGGCAATGACGGCCGGATGGCGGTCGATCATCGCGTTGAAGAGTCTTCGTGTTTCGTCGTACTCCGGGTGACCCGGCCTGACCCACCTCATGGCAGTGCTCCCTCGGTGACCGCGGCTCCGCCCCACTTTTCGAGCTTACGACTGCACGCCAGTTGTGGCTATGGCTCATTGCTTGGCCGTCCACGCAACGCCGGTGCGTTAGCCGCGGACACCTGTCCGCCGACTGGGTGTTCTGGTACCGGCGGCTGGCGGGAGTGGACGGTGGGTTAGCCGCGGGCGTCGCGTACCGGGTGCTGGCTGACGATGGAAACCCGGTTGAACGCGTTCATCGTAATCGCCAGCCAGCTGACGGCGGAAAATTCTTCGGCCGTCAGGTGCCGCCTGGCCTGTGCGCCTTCGTGGTCGCGGGTATAGGCGTCAGAGATGGTGGTGATGGCCTCGGCCAGCGTCAGGGCTGCGCGCTCCTTTTCAGAGAAAAGAGTGGTGTCGCGCCATGCGGGGAGGACGGCCAGGCGCTGGGCCGACTCGCCGTTCTTGACGGCATCGCCCACGTGCATGTCCAGGCAAAAGGCGCACCCGTTGATCTGCGAAATGCGGACATTGAGCAACTCGATGAGTGTGTCGTCCAGCCCGGCCTCGGTGGCGGCTTCCATGGCTTTCAGGCCCAGCCCGTTGAGTGCGCGCCAGGCAGCGGGGTGCGCCTTGTCAAGGAATATGCTCCGGTGCCCGGGATCCTGCGGTGCCGTCGTGGCGCTGGGGGCCCCGCGCCCCCCGGACCGCTCCTCCTGAGCCCGGACTTGCGGGCAGCGACTTTCGAGCCGGCCTCACGAGCCGGGTCACCTTAACTGGGCCTCATCAACCCGGCCACTCCTTCTGAGCCGTGCCATCCGAACCGGTCCAGGCTTCGCGCCACCGAGCTCCGCTAGGCCGGGCTTCGCGAGTTGGTTTTCACCAGTTCCCGCTTGGGGACATGTCCAGTTTTCAGCCAATCGTGCGGCTGCGGGAGACATGTCCAGTGGTCACGTCCGGCAGCGGGGGACATGTCCAGTCTTCAGGTCCGGGGATGAGCACAACGGGCCTATGTCCACTGGCAGAGGGCAGCGGAGGGCATGCCCGGTGGTCACACGTGGCGGGATGGGCATGTCCAGCTTTTGGGCAATTTTGCGGAGACGAGGGAGGGCATGTCCCATGGTCACGTCCGGCTGCGGGGGACATGTCCAGTCTTCGGGCCCGGGGATGGGCATAAAGGGAGTATGTCCACTGGCACGGGGCAGCAGAGGACATGTCCCGCGGACTCACAGGTGAGCAGGAGCAGCAGGAGCAGCACCAGCAGCATGGGAAGCCGCCGCAGCCGCACGGGCCAGTTCCGCCCCCGCCGCCTGCATGGCTGCCGGATCTCCGGCCACGATGATGCGGGCAAAGCTGTCTGCGTAGTCGCCGAGGTCCGCATCCACCGATCCCACCACCGCGTACACCGGCGTGGTGCCGGCACGGGCCAGGATGGCACCGACGATCTTCCCCTGGCCGGTCTGGGAATCCAGCCGGCCCTCGCCGACCACCACCGCGCTGCTGGCAGCCAGCTGCGCGTCGAAGCCCAGCAAATCCAGGACATAGTCCGCCCCTGACACCAGGCGGGCGCCGTAACGGGCCCACATTCCGCCGGAGAAGCCACCCGCCGCGCCGGTCCGGTCCACCAAGCGGGGATCGCCGCCGTAGTCCCGGGCGAACTCCGCCGCGAGCAGCTCGAGTCTGTGTGTCAGCAGCTCAACCGCGGCCGGCCCGGCTCCCTTCTGCGGCCCGAACACGCGTGCGGCGTCGGAGAAACGCGTCGTGACATCACTCAGGATCACCAGTTCGGCGCCGCGGAGCCCGCCGCGTTCCTCGATCCCGGCGATGGCGCCGGCCCCGCCGTCGGTGGTGGCCGAGCCCCCTGCCGCCACCACGATGCGGCGTGCGCCGTGCCGGGCGGCCTCCGCGATCAGGACGCCGGTGCCGTACGTGCTCGCCGTCAGCGGGTCACGACCGCCGGCGGACGGCAGGTTGAGGCCGCTCGCGACGGCCAGTTCGACGACGGCGGTCCCGTCGGCGGTGAGCCCGACCGCTGCCTCGACGGGTTCGCCCCACGGCCCGACCGTGGTGAGAAGGACGGGCCGGGCGTCCAGACCGCGGGCCAGGGCATCGGTGGTGCCCTCGCCGCCGTCGGCCACGGGCAGCTCGCGTGCCGCCGCGCTGGCCGAGCGGATGCCAGCCGCGATGTGCCCGGCCACCTCGGCCGCCGTGAAGGTGCCCTTGAAACTGTCCGGGGCCACCAGGATGCTCATCGGCTCAGAACCCTACGTTTTCCCGGCCCTTGAGCTGCAGCATCTGCCGCGCCTCGTCGGGGGTGGCGACCTCAAAGTTGAGGGCTTCCAGGATGGTGCGGATCCGGGTGACCTGTTCGGCGTTGGACGCGGCGAGCTGGCCGGGACCGATCCACAGGGAATCCTCCAGGCCCACCCGGACGTGGGAGCCCATGGCGGCGCCGATCGTGGCGAGCGGCATCTGGTTCTTGCCGGCGCCCAGGATGGACCACTCGTAGTCCTCGCCGAGCAGGCGGTCCGCCGTGCGGCGCATGTGCATGAGGTCCTCGGGGTGCGCGCCGATGCCGCCGAGCAGGCCGAAGACCGACTGGACGAACAGCGGGCCCCTGGCCAGCCCGCGGCCGTGGAAGTGCGCGAGGTTGTTCAGGTGCGAGATGTCGTAGCACTCGAACTCGAAGCGGGTGCCGTTCTGGTTGCCGATGCCCAGGATGGTCTCGATGTCCTGGAAGGTGTTCTTGAAGACGAGGTCGCGGCTTTTTTCGAGCCCTTCGCGCTCCCAGTCGTGGCCGAACTCGGTGAAGCGGTCCAGCATCGGGTACAGCCCGAAGTTCATCGAGCCCATGTTGAGTGAGGCAAGCTCCGGCTTGAACAGCGCCGCCGGCTGCATCCGCTCCTCGACGCTCATGTGCGGCGAGCCGCCCGTGGTGATGTTGATGACGGCGTCGGTGTTGCGCTTGAGCTTGTCCAGGATCGGGGCGAAGTGCTCGGGGTCCTGGGAGGGGCGGCCGTCCCTGGGGTCGCGGGCGTGCATGTGCACGATCGCGGCGCCTGCCTCGGCGGCGCCGATCGCGGCGTCGGCGATCTCCTCGGGGGAGACGGGCAGGTGCGGGGACATGGACGGGGTGTGGATGGCGCCGGTGACGGCGCTGGTGATGATGACCTTGCGGGCAGCAGCCATGGGAATGTCTCCTTGGTGGGCAGGGCGGGGCAGTGTGGGTGCGGGGCGGGCGGCGGCCTGGGGCGGACCGGCTCCCCAGGCAGTTCAGGTCAGTAGAGCTTTTCGGTGTTGCCGTCCACGGCGAGAGCCTGGCCGTTGACGTTGCGGGCCATGTCGCTGGCCACGAAGGCGGCCATGTTGGCGATGTCCTCGGCCTCGATCAGCCGGCCCAGCGAGGACTGGTTGTGGTACAGCGCGGACACGTCGTCCGCCGGCAGCTCGAGCATCCGGGCCTTGGCGGCGATGACGGAGTCAATGCGTGGGCCGTTGACGGCGCCGGGGCAGATGGCGTTGACACGGATGCCGTCCGGGCCAAGTTCGATCGCGAGGGTTTTGGTCAGTCCGACGACGGCCCACTTCGACGCCGAATAGGCGCTGCGGCCGGCCATGCCCAGCCGCCCGGCGGCCGAGGACAGGTTCACGATAGAGGCGCCGCTGCCCTCGCGCAGCAGGGGCAGGGCATGCTTGATGCAGAAGAACTGACCATGGATGTTGACGTCGAAGGTTGCCTTCCACGCCGCGGCGTCGAGGGATTCCAGGGGCCCGGTGGGCCCGGCGATGCCGGCGTTGTTGACGAGGACGTCGAGGCCGCCCATTTCGTCCCGGACGGTGTCCATGAGTTCGCGGACCTGGCCCTCGTCCGAGACGTCGCTGACCGCGGCGAGGAGCCCGTTGACGCGGGCCTTGTCGACGGCGTCGGGGTCGATGTCGGTGACGAAGACGGTGGCGCCGAGTTCCCGGAACTTGCTGGCGATGGCCAGGCCGATGCCGTTGGCTCCGGCCGTGACGAGGATGCGCTTGGCGGTGAAATCCATGAGTAGTCCTTGCAGTGAGATGGCTTGCGGACCCGCTCCGAACGCGCGGCGGGGCGCGTCCGGAACGGGCGGTGGGAGCAGTGCGTCAGTGGGCGGCCGGAACAATCGCGGGCTTCTCCGTGCCGCGCTTGAGCAGCAGGGACAGCAGCGCGCCGATGACGCACATGCCCACGATGAACCACAGGCCGGAGAGCTTGGAGCCGGTGGCGTCCTGCATGAAGCCCATGACGTAGGGGCCCAGGAAGCCGCCGCAGAGGCCGATGGTGTTGACGAAGGCGATGCCGCCGGCGAGGGCGGCGCCGCTGAGGCGGGTGGCCGGGTAGGTGAAGAGGATCGGCTGCAGGGCGAAGAAATTGAAGGCGGCGAGGCAGAAGCCGATCATGCCCAGCAGCGGCCCGCCGACGGCGCCGAGGGCGAAGCCGGCGACGATGCCGGTCATGGTGCCGGTGACCAGCATCCGGGAGCGGCGGCCGTCGGTGGCGAAACGGGGGACCAGCAGGGCGCCCGCCGCGGAGAAGATCCACGGGATGGCCGTCAGCAGGCCGATCTGCAGCGGGCTGAGCTTGCCGTACGTGCCGATGATGGAGGGCAGGAAGTAGGACAGGGCGTAGACGGCGATCTGGTGGGTGAAGTAGACGCCGACGACGAGGAGGATCTGCTTGTCCTTGAGAACATCGCGGAGCAGGTGGTTGCCGGAGGCCGCGGCGCCGGCGGTCTCCTCGGCGGCGATGCGGGCCTCGAGATCGGCGGCTTCCTCGGCGGTGAGGAACGTCGCCATGCTGGGGCGGTCCGGGAGCTTCTTCCAGACGACGTAGGCGAGGACGCAGGCCGGGAGTCCTTCGACGAGGAACATCCACTGCCAGCCGTGCAGGCCGCCGAGCCCGTCAAAGGTCAGCAGCAGCCCGCCCAGCGGGGCCCCGACAATGTTGGCGATGGAGACGCCGAGCAGGAACATTCCGTTGGCCTTGGCGCGGTCCTTGACCACGAACCATTGCGTCAGGAAGTACATGACGCCCGGGAAGAGTCCGGCCTCGGCCACGCCTAGCAGCATCCGCATGATGTAGAAGGACCATTCGCCCTGGACGAAGGCCATGCCGGCGGAGATGATGCCCCAGGTGATCATGATCCGCATGATCCAGAACCGGGCGCCGACCTTGTGCATGATCAGGTTGGACGGGATTTCGGACAGGGCGTAGGTCAGGAAGAACAGCCCGGCGCCGATGCCGTACGCGGTGGCCGAGATGCCGAGGTCGATCTCCAGCCGGTCCTTGGCCATACCGATGTTGGTGCGATCCAGGAAGGCCATGATGTAGGCGCCGATCAGCAGCGGCATGACGCGGCGTAAGATCACGCCATTGATTTCCTGTGGCGTGCGCATCTTCTTTGTTGCGGATACAACTGACATGGGTCGGGGTCCTTGGCTCGTTGGGGGGGGATAGGTGGTCAGGGCGGGCATGCGGAAAGGGCATACGGGAGGTAGGCGGCCGCGGCGGTGCGCGCGGCGCGTGGTTCGTCAGAGTCGCGGGAACGGGTAGGGCTGGCCGCGGACGGGCCGGCCCGCGTGTGGCGCGGCCTCAGCTGTCAGGGGGCGTGCAGCCGCACGTCCGCCCGACGTGCAGGCGGTGCCGGCACACTTTCGAGGTGTAGGTGGCGGACGGGGAATCGATGCGTTTGAGCAGCATGGCGAACGCCTCGTTGGCCATTTCCTGCTGCGGTTGGACAATGCTGGTCAGGTTGATCAGCCCGGAGCGGCTGTGCGGCAGCCCGTCACAGCCGGCGACGGCGACGTCGTCCGGGATGCGCAGGCCGCGCGACAACGCGTATTCCATGACGCCGATGGCAAGCTCGTCGCTGCCGCAGACCACGGCCTGCGGCGGCGTTCCGGCCGAGAAGAGCCGCTCCGCCGCCAGCCGGCCGCCCTCGTTGTTGACCCTGGTGCTGATCTTCCGGTCGCCGCTGATCGTGATGCCCGCCGCGGCGGCTGTGCGGACAAACGCCTGTTCGCGGGCCAGGGAGGCCGTTGAGAACCGGGGGCCGATCACTGTGGCGATTTCGGTGAAGCCGTGGCTGAGCATGTGCTGCATCAGCGTGGTGGCTGCGGCGTCGTCGTCGATCCCGACGAAATCCGAGTCGAGGAAGTCCGCCCTGCGGGACAGGCACACGTAGGGGATGCGGGCCGCCCTCAGCGTGCGGAGCGCGGTGGCGTCGTCCCGGAGCGAGGCGGCCAGGATGATGCCATCGACGTTGCGGTGCGCGAGTGTCGAGGTGACCTGGGCGAGCACCTCCGGATCGTCCTGGGTGGTGGCGACGAACACTTCGTAGCCGGACTCCGCCGCGGCCGTGATGACGCCCTGCGCCCAGCGCGGAAACATCGGATTGATGATGTTCGGCAGGATCAGCCCGATGACCCGGGTCCGCTGCGGGTCGGTTGACTGCGACGGCTTACGGGGCCTGAAGCCGAGCTCGTTCGCCACGTGGATGATGTGGCGCCGGGTCTCGGGCGAGACGCCGCCTTTGCCGTTGAGGACGTAGGAAACCGCAGCCGAGGAAACCCCTGCAGCGCGGGCCACGGCAGCGGCCGAAACCGGCGGTACGGGGCCGTCGACGGTGGCGCTTATGGCGTGTTCGTGCATGTCCGGCCCTCCTTCGCGTCGGTTCGTTTTGCTGTGACCCCAGTTACAGTAAGGAGCCCGCCGATCGTTAAGCAACGTTAAGTCATTCACGCGGGCCGCGCAGGCTAAGGGCCGCCGGGCATGCTCATTGTTCACGCCCGGCCCGAGGGGACATGTCCATTGTTCGCGCCCGGGCCGGGGGGACATGTCCAGCCTTGGACCCGGGCGCTGGGCATGGTGGGGCTATGTCCACTCTTCGGGCGCGCTGGAGGGCATGTCCCGCGGCGGGGGTGCGCGGGGGAGGGCATGCCCAGCGGCAGGGGGCGCCCCGGGTGGCCGCGGGCGGCCGGCCCTAGACAGGCGTTTCGCTGTCGGCAAACATGGAGCCAGCCTCCCTCATTTCAAAGTTGAGCGATGTAGACTCAACTTTAATATCAGGACCTTTCCGGAAGGAGCCCTCGTTGGACGCCAAATTCACCACCAAGAGCCAGGAGGCCCTCGCTGCGGCTGCCATGAACGCCTCGACCGCGGGCAATCCGCAGCTCGAGCCCGCACACCTGCTCAAGGCGCTCATGGACCAACGGGAGGGTGTCGCCGTCGCGCTCCTCCGCGCCACCGGGACGGACCCGGATTCCGTCAGCGTCCAGGCCAGCAGTGCCATCAAGGCCCTTCCGTCCACTTCCGGCAGCTCCGTGCAGCAGCCACAGATGTCCCGCACCGCCCTGCAGGCCATCAAGAACGCCCAGAACGAGTGCGAGCGGCTTGGCGATTCCTTCGTCTCCACCGAGCACCTGCTGCTGGGTCTCGCGTCCGGAAGTGACGCCGTCGGCAAGCTGATGCGCGACTCCGGCGCCTCCCACGAGGCGCTGCTCGCCGCCCTGCCGGGTGTCCGCGGCGACCGCAAGGTGGACAATGCCGACCCCGAAAACTCCTTCCAGGCGCTGGAGAAGTACGGCACGGACCTGACGGCGGTCGCCCGCTCCGGCAAGCTGGACCCGGTGATTGGCCGCGACGCCGAGATCCGACGGATCATCCAGGTGCTCAGCCGGCGCACCAAGAACAACCCGGTGATCATCGGCGAGCCTGGCGTGGGCAAGACCGCAGTCGTCGAAGGCCTGGCCCAGCGGATCGTGGCCAAGGACGTCCCCGAAAGCCTGCGCGGCAAGACCCTGATCGCCCTGGACCTCGCCTCGATGGTGGCCGGGGCGAAATACCGTGGCGAATTCGAGGAGCGGCTCAAGGCTGTCCTGGAGGAAATTAAGAACTCTGAGGGGCAGATCGTCACCTTCATCGACGAGATCCACACGGTGGTGGGTGCCGGGGCCACCGGGGACAGCTCCATGGACGCCGGCAACATGCTCAAACCCATGCTGGCCCGCGGCGAGCTGCGCCTCATCGGCGCCACCACTTTGGACGAGTACCGGGAGAACATCGAGAAGGACCCCGCCCTGGAACGCCGCTTCCAGCAGGTCTTTGTCGGGGAGCCCAGCGTGGAGGACACCATCGGCATTTTGCGCGGCCTCAAGGAGCGCTACGAGGCGCACCACAAGGTTGCCATCGCCGACTCCGCCCTGGTTGCCGCCGCCACGCTCTCCAACCGGTACATCTCCGGCCGGCAGCTGCCGGACAAGGCGATCGACCTCGTGGACGAGGCCGCGTCCCGGCTGCGCATGGAGATCGATTCCTACCCGGAGGAGATTGACCAGCTGCGCCGCTCCGTGGACCGCCTGACCATGGAGGAGTTAGCCCTCGCAAAAGAGAAGGACCCTGCCTCCGTGGAGCGGCTGGCTACACTCCGCGCGGACAAGGCGGACAAGAATGAAGAACTGGCCGCGCTGAACGCCCGCTGGGAAGCCGAGAAGGCCGGCCTCAACAGAGTGGGAGACCTGAAGGCCAAGCTGGACGAACTCCGCTCGGCAGCGCAAAAGGCCCAGCGCGAAAGCGATTGGGAGACCGCGTCGAGGATCGAGTATGGCGATATTCCTGCCCTTGAGCGGGAACTCAATGTGGCCGCCGAAGCGGAGTCGGCCCGGGTGGCCGGCGGCGGGGCCAAGCAGGATCTCATGGTGGCCGACGAGGTCACCGCCGACGACATCGCCGAGGTGATTTCGGCCTGGACCGGCATCCCCGCGGGCCGCATGCTCCAGGGCGAGAGCCAGAAGCTGCTGAACATGGAGCAGGTGCTGGGCGAGCGGCTGATCGGCCAGAAGAAAGCCGTCGCCGTGGTCTCCGACGCCGTGCGCCGCGCCCGCGCCGGGATCAGCGACCCCAACCGGCCCACCGGCTCCTTCCTGTTCCTCGGGCCCACGGGCGTCGGCAAGACCGAACTCGCCAAGTCCCTCGCGGACTTCCTGTTCGACGACGAGCGCGCGATGGTGCGGATCGACATGTCCGAATATTCGGAGAAGCACTCCGTGGCCCGGCTCGTCGGGGCGCCTCCCGGGTATGTCGGCTACGAGGAGGGCGGCCAACTTACCGAGGCCGTGCGGCGGCGACCGTACTCCGTGCTGCTGCTCGATGAAGTGGAAAAGGCCCATCCGGAGGTCTTCGACATCCTCCTGCAGGTACTCGACGACGGCCGGCTCACCGACGGGCAGGGCCGCACCGTGGACTTCCGCAACGTGATCCTGGTGCTCACCTCGAACCTGGGCAGCCAGTTCCTCGTGGACCCCAACCTCGACGCCGCGGCCAAGAAGAACGCCGTCATGGCCACGGTCAACGCTTCTTTCAAGCCGGAGTTCCTCAACCGGCTCGATGAAGTCGTGCTGTTCGATCCGCTGAGCGTGGAGGAGCTCTCCCGGATCGTGGAACTGCAGGTCAAGGAGCTGGGCGAGCGGCTCAAGGGCCGCCGGCTGAACCTCGAAGTTACCGAGGGTGCCCGCGCCTGGCTGGCCGTATCCGGCTTCGATCCCGCGTACGGCGCGCGGCCGCTGCGCCGCCTGGTGCAGCGCGAGATCGGCGACCGGCTGGCAAAGGCCATCCTGGCCGGCGAAATCGCCGACGGCGACACCGTCCTGGTGGACACCGCGCCGGACCTGATGGAACTCACCATGGGCGGGCTGGGGGACAGGGAGCTGACCAGCGGCGGCGCGGCCACGGGCACCGGGCTCTCGGTCCGGCGCAAGGAGTAGGCGCCGCCGGGCAAGCCTAGGGAAGCAGGGACTCCTTGATGACGTTTCCGCCGTTCGTCGCGGCGTAGCAGTCGACCCGCCGGTCGCCCATCTCCCAGCTGCGCGGGCTCGGGTAGGCCAGCTTGTAGCTCAGGTCGTAGTCGCCGGCCTTTGCCGTGAGCGGAGCCGCCTTGCAGGCATCGCGTGCCTTCTGCTTGAGCTGGTCCCGGCCCGGGTACGAGTCATCTGGCCCGTATTTTTCCACGGCGACCAACTGCGCCGAGTGGCCGGTGGCGCAGTCCACGACGGTGGACTGTTGCGCATCCGGGTCGAAGTCCTTGAAGCAGTCCCGCAGCTGGAAGTCCAGGGGGCTGACGCCTTCCAGTGGCAACGCCCCGCGGCTGGCGGGGGCGGACGCCGACGAAGCGGCGGGGGCCGGGCTGTCGTTTTCCGGGGAGGCCTGGCCGCTGCCGGCAAATGCGGCCACAGCCCACCAGACCAGAAGCGCAAGCACCACGAGGACGGCCGCGGCCACGCCGAGCCGCTTTGGCCCCTGCCGGCGGATCCGGCGGACCAGGGGGCGTGCCCGCCGTGAGAGAGCCTTCTTGGTGCGTGAGAGCGCTTTCCTGGCGCCGGCGAACGCGGTGCCGGCAAGGACCGGGCGCGCGGGTTTCGCCGCTACGGGTGCCGCCGCAGGATTCGTGGGCCGCCCACGGTCGGCTGTGATGACGGGCAGGGCGGACGTCGGCGGCCTCGAGGGCGGCGGCGGGATAGTCCCGGCGTCGTTCCTTGGATTCTCTTCGGTCACTGAGAAATTCACCACTTCCGTGCGTCTTTGCCGAGGCTGGAAGCCCGGCGTCGCGGCCCTTTTCTGGGCGCACATCACGAAACTCTATCGAAGATGCGCGGCACCGCGCATGCGCCAGCGGCTGCGGCCACCGTTGCGGGAGGCGCCACACTGTCCACAGGGGGCGGGCCGGCGAGCAGTTGGCGCCGAAAGCATGTAATCTAGGTGTACGACAAATTGACCAAACATTCCGGGGCCTCACCGATCGCCAAAAGGTGACCACCTCCGGTCCAAGTACAAAAGGGGGTCACGCCATGGGGCGCGGCCGTCAAAAGGCAAAAGCTACCAAGCAGGCTCGGGACATCAAGTACTACTCCCCGAACACTGACTATTCGGCCCTTCAGCGCGAGCTCACGGGCCCGGGAAGTCGTGCCACGAGCCACTTCGCGGATGACCCGGTTGAACCGGATTATTCAGCGTATGTGGATAAGTACGCGGACGATGTGGAAGACGACGACGACGAGGTTGATTCCCGTCGCATAGGTTAGTCGACGCTTCCTTCCGGCAGTTTTCTCCGGGGGATCCATCCGGCACCGCGGTGCCAGCCAACGATTTTCGGGCCGCCGGCCACACCTGTAACAGGCGTGGCCGGCGGCCTTTCTTGTGCCCGCAGCCGTCCCTATCCGGGCCGGCCGGCTGGCTGGCTGGCCCGCGCTGCGCCGCGGATGAGCCGGCGCAGTTGTCACCGGCGGGGCGCCGGGCTAGGTTGTTCGTGCCGGATTTTCCCGGACGCCACACCGATGCCCCGGAAGGACTGCCATGACCATGCGCAAAGGATTCGCCGAGGGCGAGCTCTGCTGGACGGACCTCCAGACCCCCGACGTGGAGACGGCGAAGGTCTTTTACTCGGAGGTTTTCGGCTGGCGGTTTGAAGACCTGCCCACTCCGGACGGACGCAGCTACGCGAAAGCCTTCCTGGGCGACGACCTGGTTACCGTGCTCGCGCCGCAGAACCCCCGGCAGGAAGCCGCGGCGGAACCGGGCCGGTGGAACGTGTACTTCGCGGTCGACGACGCGCGGGACCTGGCCACCGAACTGGCCCATTCTCCCGGGCACCTTGAATTCGGCCCCGAGGAGATCGGTGACACCGGCGTCATGGTCTTCTTCGCCCCGCCCGGCGGCGGAACCACCGGGGCCTGGCAGGCCGGCAGCCACATCGGAGCCGGCCGGAGCCAGGAAGCGGGCACCTTGGCCTGGGCTGAACTGCTCACGCCGGAGCCGCAGGCCGCCGTCGGCTTCTTCCAACAGCTCTTCGGGCACGACGTGACCGAATACCCCCAGGACGACGGCGGCACCTACACCACGCTCATGGTGGGCGGCGCCGAGGTGGCCGGCATCGCCCGGGTCCCCGGCGACGCGCAGGACACCCTCGAGCCGGGCTGGCAGGTCTACTTCGGCGTCTCCGACGTCGCAGCGGCGGTGCAGGCTGCGGTGGCCGCGGGCGGCGTCGTGCTGATCGAACCGGATGAGATCGAGGAAGCCGGCACCATCGCCACCCTCAGAGATCCGCAGGGCGGCGTCTTCAGCCTGCTGGAGGTTTAGGGCCGCGGCTTAAACGGATCGGGTGCTCCCCAGCTGCCGTTCTGAGCGTTCAAAACGGCAGCTGGGGAGCACTCGACGTGGGTCGGGCCCGTTTAGGCGTAGGCGTTGACCAGCCGGACGGCGCCGCCGTCGACGCCCTTGGCGCCCTGGACGTAATTCGGGCCGGTTTTGAGGACCGCATCCGAGTTCTGCTCGACGGTGCCCATGATCCAGGACGGCAGGCCGCGGTCGTTGAGCCGGTTCACGGCCGCGTCGGCCGCTTCCGGCGAAACAATGGCGACCATGCCCACGCCCAGGTTCAGGGTGCGCTCGAGGTCGGCCAGCGGGACGTTGCCGAGCTCGGAAACCAGCTTGAAGATGGCCGGGAGCTCCCAGGTGGAGCGGTCGACGGTGGCCAGCAGGCCCTGCGGGAGGACGCGGGCGAGGTTGGCTGCGAGGCCGCCGCCGGTCACGTGGCTGAAGCCGTGGACGGCCTTGCCGCCCGCGGAGCCGTTCACCGGGAAGGTGCGGGCGAGGTCCAGGCAGTCCGCGGCGTAGACGCGGGTGGGCTCGAGGAGCTCCTCGCCCAGGGTGCGGCCGAGCTCGGAGACCTGGCGGTCCAGGGCCCAGCCGGCGTGGTTGATGACGCGGCGGACCAAGGAGTAGCCGTTGGAGTGCAGGCCGGAGGAGGCCATGCCGATCACCACGTCGCCGGCGCGGACGCGGTCCGGGCCGAGCAGCTGGTCGGCCTCGACGACGCCGGTGGCGGCCCCGGCGACGTCGTACTCGTGCTCCCCGAGCAGGCCGGGGTGTTCGGCGGTTTCGCCGCCCACCAGGGCGGTGCCGGCGACCGAGCAGGCGGCCGCGATGCCGCGGACGATGTCGGCGATGCGCTCCGGGACCACCTTGCCGCAGGCGATGTAGTCGGTCATGTACAGCGGTTCTGCGCCCACGACGACGATGTCGTCCACCACCATGCCGACGAGGTCGTAGCCGATGGTGTCGTGGATGTCCATGGCCTGGGCGATTGCCACCTTGGTGCCGACGCCGTCCGTGGAGGTGGCCAACAGCGGGCGCCTGTAGGTCAGCAGCCGGGAGACGTCGTAGAGGCCCGCGAACCCGCCGACGCCGCCGATCACCGAGGCGTTGTGGGTTGCCTTGACGGCGTCCTTCATGAGTTCGACGGCGCGGTCTCCCGCTTCGACGTCGACGCCGGCGGAGGCGTAGGTGATGCCGGCGTTCTGGGCGGCGTTCATGTCAGCGGCCGGGGAGGCGGAAGTCATACTGGCTCTTTCTTGTCGGCTGTGGTGACGCGGTCGGCATCGGTGAGCAGTTCTTCGAATTCGGAGTCCGGCCCCGGATCGCAGCCGGTGGCGCCGGCCTTCTCGGCCGGATCGTCGGAGATCGACGTGCCGGGTTCGGCGTCGGACGCTGCGGAGGCCGCGGGCGCCGCGCCGGAAGCAGCCGTGCCGGCGGCGGGCGGGAGGCCGCCGAGGTCGGTGCGTTCGAGCAGGTTCTTGCCGAGCTTGTCCGCGCCGGGCAGCTCGATCGGGTACTTGCCGGTGAAGCAGGCGGTGCAGAGACGCTCGCGCGGCTGGCGGGTGGCGTCGATCATGCCGTCTTCGGAAATGTAGGCGAGCGAGTCGGCGCCGATGGCCTGGGTGATCTCGTCGATGGTGGCGCCGTTGGCGATCAGTTCCGCCCGGGAGGCGAAGTCGATGCCATAGAAGCAGGGCCACTTGACCGGCGGGGAGGAAATCTTGATGTGGACGCTTGCGGCGCCCGCCTCCCGGAGCATCCGC
Source organism: Arthrobacter sp. P1_D12 (assembly GCF_056406175.1). Classification (NCBI taxonomy): domain Bacteria; kingdom Bacillati; phylum Actinomycetota; class Actinomycetes; order Micrococcales; family Micrococcaceae; genus Arthrobacter; species Arthrobacter sp. P1_D12. Next base: position 32,097 of record NZ_JBFUAR010000018.1, on the reverse strand, counting down.
ACGATGGCGCGCTGGGTGTTGCCCCGGACGATCGAGTCGTCCACCACCACAACACGCTTGCCGCGGATCACGGATTCTAGGGCGTTGAGCTTGAGTCGGATGCCGAGCTGGCGCAGCGTCTGCGAGGGCTGGATGAACGTGCGGCCCACGTAGGAGTTCTTGACGAAGCCGTGCGCGAAGGGGATGCCGGATTCCTCGGCGTAGCCGACCGCCGCGGGCGTGCCGGATTCCGGTACGGGGATGACGATGTCCGCTTCCTGGGTGTTTTCGCGGGCCAGTTGGCGGCCCATTTCGACGCGGGATTCGTACACCGAGCGGCCCGCAATGGAGGCGTCCGGGCGGGCGAGGTAGACGTATTCGAAAACGCAGCCGGCCGGCGTCGCCTCGGCGAAGCGCTGCGAGCGGACGCCGTCCTCGTCGATCGCGATGAACTCGCCGGGTTCGATTTCACGGATGAAGCTGGCGCCGACGGTGGCGAGGGCGGACTGCTCGGAGGCAACCACCCAGCCGCGTTCAAGCCGGCCCAGGCACAGCGGGCGGATCCCGTAGGTGTCGCGGGCCGCGTAGAGGGTGCCCTCATCCATGAAGACGAAGCAGAAGCCGCCCTTGATCTTGGGCAGCAGCTCCATGGCCGTCTGCTCCAGGGACTTGCCCTCTTCGCCCTCCAGGAGCGCGGTCACCAGCGCGGTGTCCGAGGTGTTGCCCTGCTTCATCTCGCCGCTGAGGTTTCCGCCGTTGCGGTCCTCGATCATCGCCTTGAGCTCGGCCGTGTTGGTCAGGTTGCCGTTGTGGGCCAGGGCCACGGTGCCCGTGGACGTCGCGCCCAGGGTGGGCTGGGCGTTGGCCCAGTGGCTCGCACCGGTAGTGGAATAGCGGCAGTGGCCGACGGCCAGGTGCCCGGTCAGGGTGTTCAGCGTGGTCTCGTCGAAGACCTGGGAAACGAGGCCCATGTCCTTGTAGACGTTGATCCGCTTGCCGTCGCTGGTTGCTATGCCAGCCGACTCCTGACCGCGGTGCTGCAGTGCATACAGCCCGTAGTAGGTGAGTTTTGCTACTTCTTCACCGGGTGCCCAGACCCCAAAGACGCCGCATGCGTCCTGAGGGCCTTTTTCGCCTGGGAGAAGATCATGAGAAAGTTTTCCATCGCCGCGTGCCACTGGTCGATTATCTCACGATGTGCGCTAAGACTTTTCCGGCGGCCGGTTTATGACCTGACGCCCTTCAGCGGAGGTTCCCGCCGCGGCCCTCGTCGTCGTCGGCGTCCGGTGCGGATTCGACGACGGCGTGCTCGGCGCGGCGGACGCTCCGGCGGTCCAGGACCAGGGCGATCGCGGCACCCACGATGACGCCGCCGGCCGCGCAGAGGACCATGAAGAAGCCGAAGACCGAGGAGCGGTCGAAGCTCGGGTCACCGGGCAGGGCGTAGGCGATGATGGCCGCGACGGCCACGCCCAGGAGCCCGCCCAGGATCAGGAAGGGAACATATTTCGGGGCCCGGCGGACGGTGACCTCGCGGCGCTCCGGAACGCCGCCCTGAACGTTGCCCTGTGCCGGTTCCCGCTGGGGGTCGTTGCCTGCTGTGCCGGGGGTTTCGTGGGGAGACATGCCGTTAAGCCTACTGCCCTTCGACTCATTGCCGCGGACCGCATCCCAGAGCAGACTAGGGCTAGGTACAGACGAGCTAAGGATCCGCCATGTTAGCCTCAGCCGACCGTGTTCGTGAGGAGCAGCGCTTGCTCTGGGATGAGTTCTCGGCGGGCTGGAAGAAATGGGACGCGGAACTGCTCGGCTGGCAGGCCCCGTTCGGCGACGCCCTCCGCCAGGAGCTCCGGCTCCGCCCCGACTCAGAGGTGCTGGACGTCGCGGCAGGCACGGGGGAGCCCGGCCTCAACGTGGCCGCGCAGGTGCCGGAAGGCCGTGTGGTCCTGACTGACATTTCGGCCGGAATGCTCCGGGTGGCAGAAGAGAAGGCATCGGCCCGGCGCCTGAGCAACCTGGACTTTCAAGTGTGCGATTCGGCCGCCCTGCCGTTCCGCAACAACACGTTCGACGCCGTGTACAGCCACTTCGGTTTGATGTTCTTCCCCGTGATGTCCGCGGCCATGGCAGAGATGGCGCGCACCGCGAGGCCGGGCGCCCGGGTGGGCGCCGTCGTCTGGGGACGCGCGGCCGCAAACCCCTGGGCCAGCCTGATCCTGGGCACGATTGCCCGGCACCGGGAACTGCCCATTCCGCCCGCCGAGACCCCCGGGCTGTTCCGCTGCGCACCAGCCGGTTTCATGACCCGCATGTTCAAGGAGGCCGGGCTGGCCGAGGTGGCCGAGCACCAGGTCAGCACCGACCTGGTGCACGAATCCCCGGAGAGCTACTGGGAGTTCATGACCGACATCGCGACCACCGTGGCGATGGGCCTGGCCAAGGCGGACGCGGAGTCGCGGGCCCTGATCCGCTCGGATGTGTTCGCGCTGCTGGGCCGCTACGAGCACGACGGCGCGATCCGGCTCCGGTCCACCGCCACCGTGGTGGCGGGGACCAAGGTCTAGCCAGGCGGGCGGACCCGGACTGTTGGCGACGCTGCGGAGCGGTGCGTCGTCAGACGCCCAGCGCTTCCTTTAACGACGCCACGTGGCCCTGTGCCTTGACCTGGTACTGCGCCAGTTTGACCTTGCCCTCGGGGTCCAGCACCACGGTCGAGCGGACGATGCCCTCCGTGACCTCGCCGTGGACCAGCTTCTCGCCCCACGCGCCGTAGGCGAGGGCGACAGCGTGGTCCTCGTCGGCCAGGAGCGGGAAGGTCAGGGCGAAGTCGCCGGTGAAGTGGGCCAGGGCTTCGGGGGCGTCGGGGGAGATGCCCAGGACCTCGTAGCCGGAGCCCTGCAGAGACGCGAGGTTGTCGCGGAAATCGCACGCCTCGGTCGTGCAGCCCGGGGTCGCGGCCTGCGGGTAGAAGTACACAATGACGTTCTTGCCGCGGTAATCGGCCAGGGCAACCGGCTTGCCTTCGGCGTCCGGCAGGGTGAAATCCGGGGCCGGCGTGCCGGGCTGAAGCTTGACGGTCATGTTTGCGCTCATGATGATCCTTCGGGGAGGGGACAATGGGTCTGTGATGCACAACATCGTGGACCCAGGCTGTATTCCGCCGGCTGAGCCTGGCAAGGACCCGTCCGGGGCGGCTTTGGCAGGCTTGGGGCCAACAGCTTTTTCATAGCTCCGGCATAGCTGCCGTAGCTAGATTGAAGTCATTATGGAACAGCAAAATCCACAGCAGCGACGATTTGGATTCGGGCGCACTTCCGGCCGCGGGCGCGTCGAGTGACCGTCCGGCCACGGACCCTGATGGTTGCGGTCTGTGCAGCAGTGCTCGCGGTCGTCCTGGCCGCAGGTATCTATTCCTTTGCGCAAGCCCGCTTGACGGCGGCGAATCCCACGACGACGTCGGTCGCGCCGTCTGCCGCGACGACGGCTGAGGCCGGTGCTTCGCCGTCAGCCAGTCTCAATGCTGCGGTCCAGGCATCCGGCCCGGCGTCGAGCGCGGTGGACGCGGCCCTGGACGCGCGCATCCAGGCCATTCTCGCTGCCAACAGCCAGTACCAGATCGGCGTGGCGCTGGTCGGCCTCTCCCAGGGCGCCGGTACCGCGGACGTCCACGAATACGGTGTCCGGGAGAAATTCGTGGCCGCGAGCACAGCCAAAGTCCTGGCCGCGGCGGCCTACTACCACTTGGTCGAAACCGGGGCGGCCAGCCTCGATGACCCTTTGGGGAGCTACACCGCCGGCTTCCAGCTCCGGGAGATGATCCAGCAGAGCGACAATGACTCGTGGTCGCTGATCATGGACGCAGTGGGCCACGAGGAACTGACAGAGTACGCGGCGTCGCTGGGTGTGAGCTATGACCCGGAAACCAACACGCTGACACCTGCGGAAATGGCGACCATCGTCTCCCGCCTCTACTCCGGGACGCTCCTGAACGCCGACCACACCGCCGAGCTGTTGTCCTATATGCAGGACACCAACTACGAAACGCTCATTCCCGCCGCCGTTCCGGAAGGGATCGCGGTCTTCCACAAGTACGGGCTCCTGGGCGGTGAACTGCACGACGCCGGCATCCTCGCCCGGGACGGCACCGCATACGCGCTGGTGATCTACACCAAGGGCCACGACCTGAGCGACGTCCCGGAACGCACTGAAGTGATCCATCAGCTGACGCAGGCGGTGGCGGACGTCCTCTTCTAGGCCGTTTGCAGCCCGCGCATGTCCGGGTCCGCCCGCATGGTGTCCGAGCCCCTAAATGCCGAGCTCCTCCCGCAGCGCCCGCACGTGGCCCTGCGGACTGACGTGGTATTGCGCCAGGACCACGTTGCCATCGGGACCGACAACCACGGTGGACCGGACCGTGCCTTCGCGGACCTCGCCGTCCATCAGCTTCTCGCCCCAGGCGCCGTACGCGAGGGCCACAGCGTGGTCTTCGTCCGCGAGCAGGGGGAACGTGAGCGCATGTTCCGCGGCAAAGGCGGACAGGGCCTCCCGGGCGTCGGGTGAGATGCCAAGGACCTCGAAGCCTGCGCCGTGGAGGGCAGCGAGGCTGTCTCGGAAGTCGCAAGCCTCGGTGGTGCACCCGGGAGTGGCTGCGCGGGGGTAGAAGTAGATGATGACGTTTTTGCCGCGATAATCGGCCAGGGAGATCCGGCGGCCCGCAGCATCTGGCAGCGTGAACCCGGGTGCTGGATCTTCGCTGTGCAGCTTAGTGATGGCGTGCAGCTTGGTGGTCACGGTGGATTGCATGCAGTTCCTTCGATCGAGGGTCGGGATGGTTGTGGCAGCGGAGCTCAGATGCTGTATTCCGCTGGTCCGCGGACCGTCGCCCGCGGACTGGGGACGAAGCGGTAGCCGCCGCTGCGGACGGTGACGACGGCGTGCCGGCAGCCCTTGAGTTTCCGGCGCAACCGTCCGACGTACACGTCGATGGACCGGGTTGCCGCGCCCGGGGTGTCGAACGCGTCGAGGCAAAGCTGCAGCTCCTGCCGGCTTACCGTGCGGGAGCAGTTCTGCACGAGACATCTCAGAAGCGTGAACTCCAGATCCGTCAGGGGCACCCGCTCTCCATCCAGCCTGGCGTCTCCGGCCGCGAGGTCGACGGCGAGCCGGCTGATGCTGCCGGGGACGGGCTCCAGGCCCGCCCCGCCGGTGTCCCCGCCGGTGTCCCCGGCGGGATCTGCTGTTCCCGCCGGGGTGCCGTCGTCTCCGGGGGACCGGACGACGGCGGATGTTGCGGCTCCGGCGGCGGGCCTAAAGTGGACTTCCGCCTCCGGGGCACATCTGAGGGCGCGGCCGAGCACGAGTTCGGCCGCGCGGGCCAGGCACACCGGGTCAACGTCGGAGTCGTCCGGCACCGTGACCCAGACCGCCAGTCCCTTCGCGGTGAGGCCGGCCTGCCGTGCCTGCCCGTTATTCCGGGCCCGTCCGTGAACGGCGGGCGGGGTGCCGGCCACGGCCGCCTGGCTCACACGCCGCCGCGGCGGATCAGCTTGCCGGTCGGGGTCCGGCCGTCGATCAGGGTGCCGCGGAGGTAGGTCTGCCGGACGACGCCGGAAAGCGCCTTGCCGTCATACGGGGTGATGGGGTTCTTGTGCTTGAGCTTGGAGACATCCACAACGAAAGCCTCGTCCGGGGCAAATACGGCGAGGTCGGCGTCGTATCCCAGCGCCAGTTGGCCTTTATTGCCCAGGCCGGCGAGTTGGGCCGGCTTTGCCGCCATCCACGAGAGAACCTGCTCGAGCGGGATGCCGCGGTGCCGGGCCTCGGTCCAGATCAGCGACAGGCCCAGCTGCAGCGAGGAGACGCCGCCCCAGGCCACGGCGAAGTCACCGTTTTCCAAGTCCTTCAGGTCCAGGGTGGACGGGGAGTGGTCCGAGACGATGCAGTCGATGGTGCCGTCCTGCAGGCCGGCCCACAGCAGTTCGCGGTTGGAAGCTTCGCGGATCGGCGGGCAGCACTTGTAGGCTGTGGCGCCGTTCGGGATTTCCTCGGCCGTCAGCGTCAGGTAGTGCGGGCACGTTTCCACGGTGAGGCGAACGCCGTCGCGCTTGGCGGTGGCGATCATGGGGAGCGCGTCGGAGGAGGAAAGGTGCAGGATGTGGGCGCGGGCTCCGGTCCAGCGGGCCCGTTCGATGACCTCGGCGACGGCCTTGTTCTCGGCCCCGCGCGGGCGGGAGGCCAGGAACGTGGAGTAGTGGTCGCCGCCGGGGTGGGGCGCGTGGTCGATCGCGTGGGAGTCCTCGGCGTGGACGATCATGAGCGAGTCGAAGGACTTGAGCTCGGCCATGTCCTGTTCCATTTCGTCCGCTTCCAAGTGCGGGAACTCGTCCACGCCGGAGTGCAGCAGGAAGCATTTGAAGCCGAAAACGCCCTCGTCGTGCAGCGGCCGCAGTTCGTTCTTGTTGCCCGGGACGGCTCCGCCCCAGAAGCCGACGTCCACGAACACCTGGTCCCCGGCCACCTCCCGCTTCAGTTTCAGGGCCTCCACGGTAGTGGTGGGCGGGATGCTGTTCAACGGCATATCAATGATGGTGGTGACGCCGCCGGCCGCTGCCGCCCGGGTGGCGGACGCGAATCCCTCCCACTCGGTCCGGCCGGGCTCATTGACGTGCACGTGGGTGTCCACGAGGCCCGGCAGGAGGGTCTCGTCGTCGGCAAGCTCAATGACTTCACGGCCGGAGAGGCCGTTGCCCAGCGGCTCGATCGCGACAATCACGCCGCCGCGGATGCCGACTTCCCGGGCGGCGATGCCGGCGGTGGTCAGCACCCGCTGCCCGCGGAAGACGACGTCGTAGGTTTCTTCAGACACTGAGGGTCTCCTTTCCCGGAGCACTGTCCAGGGTGCGGGCGCCCTGCGCGGAGTGCGCCACGTTGGCCAATTGCTCGCCGAGTTGCCGTCCGAGGCGCTCCAGCAGCGCCGCGGCGTCGGTTATACATGTGTCTACATTGCTTTCCAGCTCCGTCAAAGCGTGGACTGCGAGGAACCCGGAACTGCTGATCTGCTCCGGGGTCAGGACGGACCGGCCGCACACCGCGACCACCGGAACCTTGGCGCGGCGCGCCGCCCGGGCAACGCCCACCGGAGTCTTGCCCAGGAGGGTCTGTTCGTCGAGGCTGCCTTCGCCGGTGATCACCAGATCCGCGCCGGCCAGCCGCTCGGCCAGCCCGGTGAATTCGAGGACGACGTCGATGCCGGGCCGGCGGGTCGCGGCCAGCACCGCGATGGCTGCGTAGCCCACGCCGCCGGCAGCCCCGGCACCCGGAGCGTCCGCAGCCTTCCGCGCGCGGGGCCCGATTTCGGCGCAGAGCACGTCCACAAAGCGGGCCAGGGCGGCGTCGAGGGCTGCTACGTCCTCGGGGGTGGCGCCCTTCTGCGGGCCGAAGATCGCAGCGGCGCCTTGGGCACCAAGCAACGGGTTGTCGACGTCGCTGGCGAGTACGAAGCGTGCGCCGTCCAGGCGGGAATCGAAGTTGGAGAAGTCGATCCAGTCCAGCCGGGCCAGGGCCGCACCGCCGGGCGGAAGTTCGTTGCCGTCGGCGTCGAGGAGCTTGGCACCGAGTCCCTGCAGGACCCCGGCGCCGCCGTCGGTGTTGGCGCTGCCGCCGACGCCCAGGATGATCTGCCGGCACCCGGCGTCGAGCGCGGCCCGGATCAGTTCGCCGGTTCCCTTGCTGCTGGCGCCATTGGCGGAGGCGGAATCAGGGCGGCCGCCCCTGCCGCCGGGCAGGACGGCGAGGCCGGACGCGGCGGCCATCTCAATGACCGCCTCACGTCCGCGGACCGCGAACTCCGCCCGGACCGGCGCGCCGGTGGGGCCGCTGACGACGGCGCTGCGGCGGGTGAAGCCGGAGCCGACGGCGGCATCGAGGGTGCCCTCGCCGCCGTCGGCCACGGGAATCCGCAGTACCTCCAGATTACTGATCTGTCCGCTGTCGCGGGCCGCCGCGTGCAGCCCTGCTTCGAGGTGCCGGGCGACGTCCGGGGCCGAGAGCGATCCCTTGAACTTGTCCGGCGCTATGACGACGCGCATCTCAGGCCTGCAGGGCCAGAATGGCGGTGGGGGCGTCCTCGGCGGTCTCGGCCAGGGCCTCGAACTCGTTGACGGCGTTGATTTCGGTGCCCATGGAGATGTTCGTGATCTTCTCCAGGATGACTTCCACCACCACCGGAACCCTGAACTCGCCCAGGAGCGCCTTGGCCTTGTCGAACGCGGCAGGCAGGTCCTCCGGGTTTTCCACCCGGATCGCCTTGCAGCCCAGGCCCTCGGCCACCTTAATGTGGTCCACGCCGTAGCCGCTTGCGGTTGCGGAGAGATCCGTGGAGTTGATGTTCTCGAACGCCAGGGACACGTTCTGTTCCATGTTGAAGCCGCGCTGGGACTGGCGGATCAGGCCCAGGTAGGAGTTGTTGACCACAACGTGGATGTACGGCAGGTTGAATTGCGCGCCCACGGCCAGTTCCTCGATCATGAACTGGAAGTCGTAGTCACCGGAGAGGGCAACCACGGTCTGGTCCGGCTTGCCGCGGACCACGCCCAGCGCGGCGGGGACGGTCCAGCCCAGCGGGCCTGCCTGTCCGGCGTTGATCCACTTGCGCGGGCCGAACACGTGCAGCATCTGGGCGCCGGCGATCTGCGACAGTCCGATGGTGGACACGTACGTGGTGTCCTTGCCGAATGCTTTGTTCATTTCCTCGTACACGCGCTGCGGCTTGATCGGCACGTTGTCGAAGTGGGTCTTGCGGTGCAGTGTGGCTTTGCGCCCGGAACATTCGTCAACCCAGGCGGTGTAGTCCGGCAGGGACCCGCCGTCCCGGCGTTCCCGGGCCAGCTCCAGCAGCCCATCCAGGGCGGCGCCGGCGTCGGAGGCGATGCCGAAGTCCGGGGAGAACACGCGGCCGATCTGGGTCGGCTCGATGTCGATGTGCACGAACGTGCGGCCGGCGGTGTAGGTGTCCAGGCCGCCGGTGTGGCGGTTGGCCCAGCGGTTGCCGATGCCGATCACGAAGTCGCTGCGCAGGAAGTTCTCGTTGCCGTACCGGTGGCTGGTCTGCAGGCCCACCATGCCGGCCATGAGTTCGTGGTCATCCGGGATCGCGCCCCAGCCCATCAGGGTGGGGATCACGGGGACGCCCAGCAGCTCGGCCAGTTCCACGAGCTGCGCCGAGGCTCCGGCATTGATGATGCCGCCGCCGGCCACGATCAGCGGGCGCTCGCCTGCGGTGAGCATGTCCATTGCCTTTTCCAGCTGCTTCCGGCTGGCCCTGGGCTTCTCCACGGGCAGGGGCTCATAGGTGTCGATATCGAATTCGATCTCGGCCATCTGCACGTCGATCGGCAGGTCCAGCAGGACCGGGCCCGGGCGGCCGGAGCGCATCAGCTGGAAAGCTTTCTGGAAGGCTCCGGGAACCTGGCCGGGTTCAAGGATGGTCATGGCCAACTTGGTGACCGGCTTGGCGATGGACTCGATGTCCACGGCCTGGAAGTCCTCCTTGTGCAGCTTGGCCACGGGTGCCTGGCCCGTGATGCAGAGCATCGGGATGGAATCGGCCCACGCCGCGTACAGGCCGGTGATCATGTCCGTGCCCGCGGGGCCCGAGGTGCCGATGCAGATGCCGATGTTGCCGTCCTTGGCCCGGCTGTAGCCGTCGGCCATGTGGCTGGCGCCTTCAACGTGGCGGGCCAGGGTGTGGCGGATGCCGCCGTGGGCCCTCATGGCCGAATAGAACGGGTTGATCGCCGCGCCTGGCAGGCCGAACGCCTCGGTGGCGCCCTCCTTTTCCAGGATGGCGACGGCTGCGTCTACAGTGCGCATCTTCGTCATGGTGTGCTCCTTGAAAGTCTGTTTTTGGGTGTGCTGAAGGCAGGCCCGGCGAATCGTCGCGGGCACCTCTTGTTGGGGGGAGGGCGGGCCGCCGTCGTAAATCCCGACGCCGGCCGGTGCGTTCGTGTCGAAATGCCCCTTGACGGGGCGGCAGCGCCGCTTAGTTGCGGCCGCTGAGCTTCAGGACCTGCTTGAAGAGGCCCGAGTGGTCCAGGCCGCCGTCGCCCTGGTTGACGGTGGCGGCGACGAGCTGCGCGACGATGGCGCCGAGGGGGACGGCGACATTGGCCTCGCGGGCCGCAGAGGTGACGATGCCGAGGTCCTTGTGGTGCAGGGCCAGGCGGAAGCCGGGGTCGAAGTTGCGGTCCAGCATCTTCTGGCCCTTCTGCTCCAGGACCTTGGAGCCGGCCAAACCGCCGCCGAGGACCTTGAGGGCGGCGTCCGTGTCCACGCCGTAGGCCTCGAGGAAGGCGATCGCCTCGCCAAGGACTTCAATGTTGACGGCCACGATCAGCTGGTTGGCTGCCTTGACGGTCTGGCCGGAGCCGGAGGGCCCCACGTGGACGATGGTCTTGCCGACGGCGGCCAGGACATCCCCTGCCGCCTCGAAGTCGGCGGCGTCACCGCCCACCATGATGGACAGCGCGGCGTCGATGGCGCCTTGTTCGCCGCCGGAGACCGGGGCGTCGAGGGGACGGATCCCGGCGGCCCGGGCGTCGTCGGCGAGGCCTTTGGCGACGTCGGGGCGGATGCTGCTGGCATCAACCCACAGGGCGCCCGGCTTGGCGTTGGCGAACACGCCGTCGGGGCCGCTGACCACGCCTTCGACGTCGGGGGAGTCCGGCACCATGGTGATGACCACGTCGGCGTCCCTGACGGCCTCCGCGATGCTCGCGGCACCCTTGCCGCCTTCGGAGACGAGCTTGTCGGTCTTGTCCTGGCTGCGGTTGAAGCCCGTGACCGTGTGGCCGGCCTTGACGAGGTTGATGGCCATGGGCAGGCCCATGATACCGAGGCCGATGACTGCGATGTTGCTCATTGTGGTTCTCTTTCTGACGTCTTTGTGTGCGTTTTAGCGCGGGTGTGCTTCTTTGCGCTGGTGCGGACTGAGGGAGCGGGTGGGGATTACTGCGAGACGCGCTGGCGGATGGCCCAGCTGAATGCGGTCCCCGCGGGTTCCTTGTATTCGAGGCCGATGTAGCCCTCGTAGCCGAGTGCGCGGCTGCGGGCGATCCATTCGCCGAGGGGAAGCTGCCCGGTTCCGGGAGCCCCGCGGCCGGGGTTGTCGGCGATCTGGATGTGGCCGAAGTCCTTGGCGTGCTTTTCGATGACGGCGGCGACGTCGTCACCGTTCACGGCCAGGTGGTAGAAGTCCGCGAGGAGCTTGATGTTCCCGGCGCCGGATTCCTGCTTGACCCGGGCGATCACATCGAGGGCATCCTGTGCCTTGAGCAGGGGGTACCGGGGGGCGCCGCTGACGGGTTCCAGGAGGACCGTGCCGCCGATGCGGGCCACGCCGGCAGCCGCCGCCGCGAGATTTTCGGCGCCAATGGCGTCCTGCTGCTCAGCGGATTCGCCGTCAATGCGGTTGCCGTAGAGGGCATTGAAGGCCTTGCAGCCGAGGCGCTCACCGATGCCGGCGACGACTTCGATGTTGTCCTGGAATTCGGTGGAACGTGCCGGCCAGGAGACCAGGCCGCGGTCGCCGCCCGGCATGTCGCCCGCGTTGAAGTTCAGGCCCGTCAGCTGCACGCCGGCGTCGGTAATGGCGTTCTCAAACCGGGCAACCTCGACGTCGGTGGGGACGGAGGTCTCGAAGGGCCACCAGAATTCTACGGCGTCAAAACCGGCGGCCTTCGCGGCGGCCGGGCGTTCCCAGAGGGGGAGCTCCGTCAGGAGGATGGAGCAGTTCACGGTGTACGTCATTGTGGGTTCCTTCCGGTGTGGGCGGGAGCTGGATCCCGGGCACCTTTGCCTTGCAGATCCTTGCTTGTTTTCCGCTTTGTGGAATTAAGATTCTGCTTTATGAAAAGTGTAGGGAAGGTTGGGCCGGGGAGTCAAGGGGTGAGCGAATGGGGGTGTGGCTGCGGGGTGAGGCGCGAGGGACCCCGATATTCTTGCCCCGGCACCTCGGAGCGCGGGAGCCTAGGGGAGTTCAGGCTCCGGCAGTTCAGGGCACGCGGGCAGCAGATGCGGCGAAATTCCCTACCGCTTCGTTGGGTCCTTGCGGATACCCAGACCCACGAGTGCGCCGACCCCGAGGCCGATCAGGAGGCCCGTGAATGGCTTGTCGACGGTGGTGACCCCGATGGCGAAGCCGAGGGCCGCGCCAAGGAGCATTCCGATCCACAGGGATTCGTACTTCACAGCCTCAGGCTAGCAAGCATCGCCCGGGCCGCAAGGGCTCCGGGCTGGGTGACCAGAATTGGCGCGGAGGCGCGACCGGCGGAACCACGCAGGAGTCCGCCCTCACAGACGGGGCGGACTCCACTGCGTGGATCGGTATTGGTGGGTCGGTATTGGTGGATCGGTATTGGTGGATCGGTCTTAGGTCAGGCGGATCTGGCGGTTGACGTCCTTGTACAGCAGGTACCGGAAGTTGCCCGGACCGCCGGCGTAGCACGCCTGGGGGCAGAAGGCGCGCAGCCACATGAAGTCGCCGGCCTCCACCTCCACCCAGTCGTCATTGAGCCGGTAGACGGCTTTTCCTTCCAGCACGAAGAGGCCGTGCTCCATGACGTGGGTTTCCGCGAAGGGGATGGAGGCGCCGGGCTTGAGGGTGACGATGTTGACGTGCATGTCGTGGGCGAGGTCCTCCGGGTCCACGAAACGCGTGGTGGCCCAGGCCCCGTCGGTGTCCGGCATCGCCCGCGGTGCGACGTCCTGGTCGCGGGTTACAAAGGATTTCGCCGTGTAGCCGTCCAGCGGCTCGTAGGCCTTCCGGATCCACTGGAAACTGGCGATCTCCCCGGACTCGTTCGCCACGGACCATTGGGCCCCCGCGGCGAGGTAGGCGTAGCCGCCCTCGCCCAGCCTGTGGATTTCCCCCTCGAGGGTCAGTGCCAGGGCGCCCTTGGTCAGGAAGATGACGCCTTCGACGCCGGCCTCCGGCTCGGGCTTCTCCGAGCCTCCGCCCGGTCCCACCTCGACGATCAGCTGCGAGAACGTCGTGGCAAAACCGGCGATGGGCCGGGCCAGGATCCAGGAACGGGTGTTGGTCCAGCCGGGCAGTTTGCTCGTGACGATGTCCCGGAGCACGCCCTTCGGAATGACGGTGTAGGCCTCCTTGACCACGGCCCGGTCGGAGAGGATCTGGGTCTGCGGCGGAAGCCCGCCTTCGGGGTAGAAATAGTTGCTCATGGGTGCGTTCCTTTTGCTGAGGGAGTGGAGGTGTTGGCCAGCCGGGGGTGGGCCAGCGCGGTGAGTTCGGGGAGCCCGACGCCGGCCAGCGCCAGGACTTCTTCGGTGCCGACGGCGCCGCACTGGACGCCGCGCAGCACGAAGGCTGCCAGAGCCCGTGCGGTGGCGGGCTCGTCCAGAACGCCGCCGGCGGTTTGGTCCATGTAATTGCGGAGCCGGGCAGCGGCGGCCGGGAGCCCTTGCCGGTAGAAGGCGTAGGTCGCGGCGAACCGGCTGGGCAGCTGGGCGGGGTGGAGGTCCCAGCCCTGGTAGTAGCCGCGTTCCAGCGAGCGGCGGACCAGCCGGCCGTGGAGCTGCCAGGCCTGCTCCACGTTCCCGCCCACCGGGATGATGTTGGTGGAGCCGTCGGAGAGCCGGATCCCGGTGCCGGCCGCGGCAAGCTGCATGACTTCCTTGGCAAAGTCCGCCACGGGATGTTCCATGGACTGGTATTCGGCGGAGATCTGCAGCGATGCTGAGTAGTCGTAGGTGCCGTAGTGCAGCCCGCTGATCCGGCCGGGCACCGCGTGCGGCAGGCGCGCCACCGGCGAGGTTCCGTCCGGGCCCAGGATGAGCTGCGGCGTTTCCACCTGCACCTCAAAGCGGAGCCGGCCCGCGGGGAGCGAGTGGACTTCCTCGAGCCGGGACACGGCGAAGGCCATGGCCTCCACCTGCGCCACCGTGGTGACCTTGGGCAGGGTGAGGACGAGCCCGTCCGGCAGTTCGCCGGCCGTGGCCAGCTGCGAGACGAAGAGATCCAGGGTCCGCAGACCCCGGGCGCGGGTGGCAGCCTCGAAGCACTTGAAGCGGATCCCGATGAACGGCGGCGCGGTACCGGCGGCGACGGCGGCGGCCACGGCGGATGCCGCGGCGACAGCGGCGGCGTCCTCGGCGTCGTCGCCCCGGTCCCCGAACCCGTCCTCAAAGTCCAGACGGAGGTCCTCGATCGGCTCGCGTGAGAGCTTGGCCCGGACCCGCGGCGCGACGGCGGCGGCCAGTTCGGTTTCCTGGCCCTGCAGCGCGCACAGGCTTTCGACGCCGCCGCGGGCATCCACCGCGGCGAGGGCCTGGGCGCCCCAGTCCGCGGCGAACTCCGGGCTGAAGCGGTCGGCCGGAACGTAGACGGTGTGCACCGGCTGGCGGGAGCCGTCGTCGCCCGGGTAGCTGCGCTCCAGCAGCCGGTCGGTGTCGGCGAGCTGCGCATCGATCCGGGCGAGGTCGGCCCCGGAGAGGGCCGGCGTTACCGGACCCTGGCTCTGCAGATGGCTGCGTGCTTGCGGCCTGGCACTGGCGGAGGTGGCTGCCATGCCTCAGCCCACCAGCTCGTACGCCGGCGTGGTGAGGAAGTCCGTGTAGTCCTCGGACAGGCAGATGTCGCCGATGAGCTTGCTGGCGGGCAGGTAGTGCTTCATGAAAGCGTCCTCGCCCACCTCGCCCCGGAGCTTCTCGGTTTCCTCGGCCAGGATCCCGGATACCAGCTCGCGGGTGACGGTCCGGCCAGTGTCGGCGAGCACAGAGTGGTTGCGGATCTGCTGCCAGACCTGGGACCGCGAGATTTCCGCCGTCGCCGCGTCCTCCATCAGGTTGTGGATGGCGACCGCGCCATTGCCCGAAATCCACACCGCTGTGTAGGCGACGGCAACGTACAGGTTCAGGCGCATGCCTGCCTCGGTGACCGTGCCACGGGCGGAGGCGACGTCCAGGAGCTGGTCCGCGGTGACCGAGACTTCCGGGCGCTGCCTGTCCAGCTGATTCGGCCGCTCGCCCAGGACGGCGTCGAAGACGTCCCGGCAGACCGGCACCAGGTCCGGGTGGGCCACCCAGGAACCGTCAAAGCCGTCGTTCGCCTCACGGGTCTTGTCCGCGCGCACTTTCTCGAACGCCTGGGCCGTCACCTCGGGTTCGCGGCGGTTGGGAATGACGGCCGCCATGCCGCCCATGGCGAAGGCGCCGCGGTGGTGGCAGGTCTTGACCAGCAGTTCGGTGTAGGCACGCATAAACGGCGCGGTCATAGCCACGGTGGCGCGGTCCGGCAGCACAAAGCGCGAGCCGGCGTCACGGAAGTACTTGATGATGCTGAACAAGTAGTCCCAGCGGCCAGCGTTCAAGCCGGAGGCGTGGTCGCGGAGTTCGTAGAGGATCTCGTCCATTTCGAATGCTGCGGGGATGGTCTCGATCAGGACGGTCGCGCGGATGGTGCCTTGCGGAATGCCGAGGTAGTCCTGGGCGAAGACGAAGACCTCGTTCCACAGCCGGGCCTCGAGGTGGCTCTCCATCTTGGGCAGGTAATAGTAAGGGCCATGGCCATTCTTCAGCAGCTGCCTGGCGGTGTGGAAGAAGTGCAGGCCGAAGTCCACCAGGGCGCCTACGGTGTGTTCGCCGTCGATCAGCAGGTGGCGCTCTGCCATGTGCCAGCCGCGCGGGCGGGCGACAACGACGGCCAGCGGGGCATCGGTCCGGAGCGTATATTCCTTGCCCTCGGGGGACGTGTAGGCCAGGGTTCCCGCCGCGGCGTCGCGGAGGTTCAGGATTGATTCGATCACGTTGGACCAGGTGGGAGTGCTGGCGTCCTCGAGGTCCGCGAGCCAGACCTTGGCCCCGGAGTTCAGGGCATTAATGGCCATCTTGGCCGGTGCGGCCGGACCCGTCATTTCCACCCGGCGGTCCTGCAGGGCTGTCGGGGCCGGGGCCACCGTCCAGTCGCCTTCACGGATATCACGGGTTTCCGGCAGGAAATCGAGCCGGCCGGTGCGGGCCACCTCGTCGCGTTTGACCGCGCGGGCCTTGAGCAAATCCACGCGGGTGGCGGCGAATCGCTGGTGCAATTGCTCAATGAAGGCCAGCGCCTCGGGTGTGAGGATCTCCTCCGCGCGGTCAACGGGGCGGCGGGCTGAAATGGTGAGGGCCATTGTGGTCCTTCCTGGTCGGTGAAGCAGGCGGCGAATCAGGCGTGGGTCAGCGCGGCGGCCGGGACCGTCGCATGGGCAGCCGCGACAACCGCCGCGGCGACGTCGGCGGCAACGTGGGGGTCGAAGACGCTGGGAATGATGTAGCTGGCATTGAGCTCGTCGTCGGCGACCCGGTTGGCGATCGCCGCGGCGGCGGCCACCAGCATCTCGGGGGTGATGTCCGCCGCCCCCGCGTCCAGCAGCCCGCGGAAGAACCCTGGGAAGGCCAGGACGTTGTTGATCTGGTTGGGGAAGTCGCTGCGGCCGGTCGCCACCACAGCGGCGTGCCGTGATGCGACCACCGGGTCGATTTCCGGCGTGGGGTTGGCCATGGCGAACACAATAGCGTCGTTGGCCATGGATGCCACCTGTTCTTCGCCGATCACGTGCGGTGCGCTGACGCCGATGAAGACGTCGGCTCCCTTGAGCGCTTCGTGCAGGGTGCCCGAGAAACCCCGTTCATTGGTGTTCTCGGCAATCCACGTGCGGTGCTCGTCGTCGTACTGTTCGCCGAAGTGGATCGCTCCCGATCGGCCGGCGGCGATGATGTTGCGGGCCCCCTGTGCCTTGAGCAGCGCGATGATGGCGGAGCCGGCGGCGCCGACGCCCGAAACGACAATCCGGACCTCGGAGAGTTTTTTGTCCACCACGCGCAGGGCGTTGGTCAGGGCTGCCAGCGTGACGATTGCGGTTCCGTGCTGGTCGTCGTGGAAGACCGGGATGTCGAGCTCCTCGCGGAGCCGGGTTTCGATCTCGAAGCAGCGCGGAGCGGCGATGTCCTCAAGGTTGACCCCGCCATAGACCGGGGCGAGCGCCTTGACGATCCGGATGATTTCCTCCGTGTCCTGGGTGTCCAGGCAGACCGGCCAGGCGTCGACGTTGGCGAACTGCTTGAAGAGCGCGGCCTTGCCTTCCATGACCGGCAGTGCGGCGGCCGGGCCGATGTTGCCGAGGCCCAGGACGGCGGAGCCGTCGGTGACGACGGCGATGGTGTTGCGTTTGATGGTCAGGTTCCGGGCGGCCTCAGGGTTTTCCGCGATCGCCAGGCAGACGCGGGCGACGCCGGGGGTGTAGGCGCGGGAGAGGTCGTCGCGGTTGCGCAGCGCGACCTTCGGCACAACTTCCAGCTTGCCGCCGAGGTGCATCAGGAAGGTTCGGTCCGAGACGTTCCGGACCGTGACGCCGTCGAGCGCGTTGAGCGCGTCCTTGACACGTGCGGCGTGCTCGTCGTCCGTGGTGTTGCAGGTGACGTCGACTACCAGGGTCTCATGGTGGGATTCGGTGACGTCCAGGGCCGTGATCGCGGCGCCGGCCGCACCGACGGCGGCGGCCAGTTCGCTGGTGGCGGTGAAGCTCGAGGGCGCCTCCACGCGCAGGGTGATCGAATTTCCGGGGCTGGGATTCGCCATTGAATTTTCCTCCTAGTCGGCCCGCGGACGGGCTCTTACTGCACTCACTTATTTCGTATGATGGATATTATTATCTACTTTGTGGAAATACAAGCCCCCAGGGGTCCGTCGGCGGCGGGGGCGGTACTGTATCTTGTGTCCACTAGGCACTTTTTTCACGATGTGGATAAAATTTGTCGTAAGCAACCCCTCAGGAGAGCAAAGTTATGGCGGAAAAAGCCCCCGGAGGCGTGCAGTCCGTTGAACGCGTCTTCGAACTTCTGGAACTGATCACCGATGCCGGCGGCGACGTCACCCTCAGCGAACTCTCGTCCTCCACCGACCTGCCGCTTCCCACCATCCACCGGCTGCTGCGCACCCTCGTCACCCTGGGCTACATTAGGCAGCTGCCGAACCGCCGCTATGCCCTGGGCCCGCGCCTGATCCGTCTGGGCGAGGCGGCGAACAAGCAGCTCGGGGCGCTCGCCCGGCCGCAGCTCCAGTCCCTCGTGGAACGGCTCGGGGAAACCGCCAACATGGCTGTGCTGGACTCTGACATGGTGATGTACGTGGCCCAAGTCCCGTCCCTGCACTCCATGCGGATGATCACCGAAGTGGGCCGCCGCGGTTACATGCACGCCACCGGCATGGGCAAGGCGATCCTGGCCCAGCTGGACGATGAGACGGTGCGTGGCATCGTGACCCGGAAGGGCATGCCCACACCCACACCGAAGAGCATCGGCGACGTCGAATCCCTGCTCGCCGACTTGAAGCTGATCCGCAGCCGCGGCTATTCGATCGATGAGGAAGAGCAGGAGATCGGCGTCCGCTGCTTCGCGATTGCCATCCCCAACGCGCCGACCCCCGCGGCGATTTCCGTCTCCGGGCCCGTTTCCCGGGTGGACGAGACTTTCGCGGACCGGGCTGTGCCGTTGCTGCGCGAGGCAGCCCTGGCGATCTCCCAGGACCTCAACAAGAGCTGACATCCAGCGGCCGTGCCGCAGTCCGCCAGGCCAGATTGCGGCCCCTTTTCCTTCACGGGGAGGGGCCGCAACGCTCATGCCGGTGGTGTCTTGGGGGACTAGTGTTCGGATGTCGCGGCGGACTCCACCGGGACTTCCTTGCCGTCGCAGTCGATCAGTTTGCCGTTCTCGTAGCGGTCGCCCTCGGCAAGGCACTGAAGGTCTTCCTCGCGGATGACCCGGCCCGTTCCGGCCACAAAGACCGACTGGTTCTCCGAGTTGCCCTTCTTCAGGTGGTTGAAGAGCAGGTTCAGCGCGATGGCCATGACCGCTGCGGAGCTGATGCCGGAATGGAAAATCGTTGCGAACCAGCTGGGGAACTTGTCGTAGAACGTGGGGGCGGCGATCGGGATCATCCCGAAGCCGATGGAGGCGGCGACGATGATCAGGTTCATGTTGTTCCGGTACTCCACCTTGGCCAGGGTCCGGATGCCGCTCGCGGCCACCGTGCCGAAGAGCACGATTCCCGCACCGCCCAGGACGGCTGTGGGGACCGCCGCGACCACGCGGCCGAGCACCGGCAGCAGGCCCAGCAGCACCAGGATGACGCCGCCGGCCGCCACCACATAGCGGCTCTTGATCTTGGTGACGGCGACCAGGCCAACGTTCTGGGCGAACGCGCTCTGCGTGAAGGAACCGAAGACCGGCGCCACGAGGCTGGAAACCATATCTGCCCGCAGGCCCGCGGCGATCCGCTTCGAATCGACCCGGGTGCCCACGATTTCGCCGACGGCCAGGATGTCGGCCATGGTCTCGGTCAGGATGACCAGGACCACGATCAGCATGGAGATGATGGCGGCAGCCTCGAAGGTGGGTGCGCCGAGGTGGAACGGTGCGGGGAAGGCGACGATCGGGCCGTCACCAACCTTTGAGAAGTCCGCCATGCCGGTCACGACGGCGACCCCGGTTCCGGCGACCATGGCCAGCAGGATGGACAGGCGGGAAATGGTGGCGCTGCCGACCTTGCTCAGCAGGAGCACGAGGGCCAGGGTGATGGCCGCCAGCCCGATGTTGGCCACGCTCCCATAGTCCGCCGCCTTCTTGTTCCCGCCCATCGCCCAGTTGGCCGCCACGGGCATCAGCGTGAGGCCGATGGTGGTGATGACTGTGCCGGTGACCACCGGCGGGAAGAACCGGACAATCTTGGAGAACACCGGGGCGATCAGCAGCCCGATGGCTGCAGAGGCAATGACAGCGCCGAAGACGGCCGGGAGACCGCCGCCGCCGGTGACGATGGCGACCATGGTCGCCACGCTGGCGAAGGAGACGCCTTGGACCAGGGGGAGCTGGGAGCCGAAGAACGGCACGCCCAGGGTCTGGAGCAGCGTTGCCAGGCCGCCCATGAAGAGGGCCGCGGCGATCAGGACCCCGACGTCGGCCGGGGCCAGGCCGGCGGCCTGGCCGACGATCAGGGGGACGGCGATGATGCCGCCGTACATGGTCAGGACGTGCTGGAAGCCGTAGGCGAAGCTGCTTCCGACGGAGAGCCGTTGGTCCTCGGGGCGGGGAGTGCCGCCGGTGCCGCCGGTGCCGCGGGTGCGTGGCAGCCGGGCGGTCGATTTTTTGCGTGCGTTCATGGCAGACCTTCTTGGTTCATGGCGGACGTCGTTGTCCGGCTAACAATGTCTGGCTAACGGGTGCCGGAGTGCCGGCGCCGGAGGCCCGGGCCGGCCGGCCCGGGAGTCCTAGCAGAAGCCGGCGATCCCGGACCAGGCGATTTCTGCGGGGCTGGCGTCTTCACGCTGGACAGTGGCCTCGATCAGGCCGTAGGGGCGGTCGGCGGCGAAGAAGACCTCGTTGGGGTTGTCGAGGCCAAAGGGCGAGAGGTCGACGAGGAAGTGGTGCTTGTTGGGCATGGAGAACTTGATCTCGTCGATCTCGGTGTGCGCTTCCAGGACCTTGGCGCCCATGTCGAAGAGGGTCTGCTGCAGGGCGTGGGAGTAGTTTTCGCTGAAGCCCTCCAGCAGCAGGCTCTTGACGTCCTCGTAGCTCTTGTTGAAGTCGAACGTGCCGAAATCGGTGCCGGTCCTGAAGCGCCAGCGGGCCGATACGTCCGTGGCGAGGATGCGGTCGGACGTTTCCGGGAGGGTGGTGTACTTGTCCCGCGGGAAGCCGCTGAACCCGGACTGGGTCGACTTCAACACGGTGAGGTCCTTGAGCCCGGCGATGAGGTGCTCGGTACCGCTGTCGCGGACAAGGACCGCGGTGCGGACTTCCTGGCCGCTGCGGACGAAGGAGTGGTCGTGCCCGGTCCCGTGGGCCTGGATCCGGTCCCATTTGTAGGATTCGGCTGCCCAGCGGCCGCCGGTGACCCAGTCGAAGTTCGAGGTGAAGTGCTTGCCCAGCCGCAGCAGGAAGGCTTCCGGGGAGCCGATGCCGTCCCGGGCGAAGGCATAGATGGTGTTCTTTTGGGTGTCCGTGGCCACCACATGGCTGTTGTCGCCTTCGAGGTGGGCAGCCGCGAAGTCCCCGCGCAACTGCGAGGTGACATTCAGGTCTTCGATTTCATGGCGGTCGGTGTCCCTGGTGATCTTGACGACCCGGACTTCGGCTTTTCCGTACTGGTTGTGGCCGAGGACGATCTTGTTGCTCATGGTCTGATTCCCAACTTCAGGTATGTGGCACCAAAGTCCCACATAGAAATTAAGCGCGTGTTTCCCGCGCGTTTCTCATTCCGTCGGCCCACAAAAAAGAGCCGACATCAGTTGATGCCAGCTCATTACGACCCTGCCTGCTGCTCCCAGGTTACGTGACCTGCGCCACGAATTGGGATTAAGCGTAGCCCGGTCCGGGCGTGGTGTACATCACTTTTCGAAAAAACGGTTTGTGACCGCGGCGGCCAACGCTCTTGACCGCCGGCTCCGCCCGCCCCTACTCTTTTCCACATAACAATAAATCATTTCCAAATTGTGGAACTCTTCCGCGTGCTTCGACTCGGTGCGGAGAAGCGCCCACGCAATGCATGAGGAGGAATCCATGAACTCGGAGGAGACGGACAGTGCCGTTGAATTTCCGGCGCCCGGGGTGGAGCTGTACCTGCCGTTCGCCGCCACGGACTTCGGCGCCACGGACCCAGACTTCTACATTCCGGCCGACTGCGAGCGGAGGGACCGCGGCTTTTCCCGGTGGCTCCGCGCGCTGCCGCTCTTTGGCCGGTAGGCGTTTTTTTGGGCGGTTGGGCGGTTGGGCGGTAGGGCGGCGTTGGCGTGAAGACCCGGAAATAGAGATTTCACATAACGAAAACAGGCTTCCCTCAAATAGGGCGCGCCGCGCGGACATCCCGGTGCTACTGTCGATCTTGCCAACGGCGGGCAGCCCGGGATCCGGGAAGCTATCTACCAGGCGCAACCTTCAAGGCACATGCTGAAGACTGGTCACCGTCGCATACGGCCCTTGCGTACCCGTCACGGTGTACAGGCTTCCGCAGGTAGGGAGTGGCGGCATGACTACAACCGATACGGCCCAGAAGTTCCTGGCGAGATCCATCGAGTTGGCCACGGCCAACGTCCTGAACGGCGGCGGCCCGTTCGGCGCAGTGGTGGTCACTGCGGACGGGCTAGCGTTCGACGGCGTCAACCGCGTCACCGCCACCAACGATCCCACGGCGCACGCCGAGGTCACGGCCATCCGGCAGGCCTGCAGCGAACTTGGCACTTTCGATCTCAGCGGAGCCACGCTCTACTGCAGCTGCGAGCCGTGCCCCATGTGCCTGGCGTCCGCACTGTGGGCGCGGGTGTCACGCGTGATGTTCGCCGCGGACCGGCACGATGCCGCGGCTGCGGGGTTCGATGACGCCGTCTTCTACGAATACTTCGAAAACGACCAGCGCGACACGCTCATGCCGGTGGGCAGGCTGCAACTGACAGACCCGCAAGCGCCCGCGGCATTGGATCCCTTCAAGGCCTGGAACTCGCTTGAGTCCCGGACCGACTACTAGCGCCGGGGACTGCGGCCATGTTGGATCTGCTCCCGCACCTGGGCACATGGCGGCCGGCCGCGTCCGGGCAGCTCTGCGCGGTGGCCACCGTCGTGGGCACTGCCGGATCAGTGCCGAGGCCCGTGGGCACCACCATGCTGGTCTCGGAGACCGGCGAGGTGCTGGGCAGCCTGTCCGGTGGATGCGTTGAAGGGGCCGTTGTGGAAGCGGCCCTGGAGGCAATGCGCGACGGCGGGACGCGCCGAGAGGTCTTCGGATACAGCGCCGAGGACGCGTTTGCCGCCGGGCTGACCTGCGGCGGCAGGCTGGAAATCCACATCGAACCCCTGGGCGCAGGGCCCGGCCGGCTGCGTCTGGACAGCCTGCAGGCCCTGGCCGGGAGGCATCCGGCCGGGGCCGCGCTGATCCGCAGGATGGACGCCGGCGGACGCGGCGCCGTCGTGGTTCCTGACCCGGCGGCCTTCCGGGTACTGCAGTCGGCCGAACTCGCCGCGCTGCTCGGGGCGGGCGGGTCCGCCGGTGCCGGGCGCATGCTGCCGGCCGCGGCAGCCCAGCTGGAACCGCTGCTGAGGGGAGGCCGTACCGGGCTGATCCGGCTCGCGCCCGCGGGGGAGTGCCAGCCGGAACCCGTCAGCCTGCTGGTGGAGAGCCGGCTGCCCGCGGCGCGCCTGCTGATCTTCGGCGCCAATGACTTCGGTGCGGCGCTCGTCCCGGCCGCGAAACTCCTTGGCTTCCACGTCACGGTGTGCGACGCGCGCCCGGCGTTCGCGCAGCAGGACAGGTTCAGCGCCGCGGACGAGGTGGCCACGGCCTGGCCGCACCGGTACCTGGCGGACCAAGTGCTGGCCGGCCGCACCGACGCCCGGACGGCCATCTGCGTGCTCACACACGATCCGAAATTCGATGTCCCGCTCCTGCAGGCCGCGCTCGGCCTGGACGTGGACTATGTCGGCGCCATGGGGTCCAGACGAAGCCACCGCGGGCGGATCGATGCCCTGCGGCAGGCCGGCGTGGCCGACGGCGACCTGGCCCGGCTGCACTCACCCATCGGCCTGGACCTCGGGGCCGTCACGCCGGAAGAGGTCGCGGTCTCCATCACGGCAGAACTCGTGGTCAACAGGAGCAAGGCCGCCGGGCTGGCCCAGGGCAGCGTGTCCCTGAAGGATGCCAGCGGCCCCATTCACCACTACGCCCGCAATCATCACGACAGCAACCATCACGACAGCAGCGCCGGCATGCCGGAACGTCAGGAGGCCCAGTGGACCTGAACACCATCGAGGCCGTGGTCCGCACCGCGGATCCGGCGCAGTGGCGCGAAGGGGACGCCTGGCTCGCGGGGGGCACCGTGCTTTTCTCCTCCGGGAGCCCCGGCGCCGGACAGGAACCGCTCCGGCGCCTCCTGGACCTTGGCTCCACGGACTGGACACCCATAGCGGTGTCGGCGGCCGGCATCGAGCTGGCGGCAACCTGCACCATCGCGCAACTGTATGCATTCCCGGATGAGGATGCCGGCTCGGACGCCGGCCGGGGGCTGGCCGGGAACTGGCCCGGCGTGGAACTCGTCCGCCCCTGCTGCGAGTCCTTTGTGGCCTCCTTCAAGGTCTGGACCATGTCCACGGTGGGCGGCAACCTGTGCACTTCCCTGCCGGCCGGGCCAATGATCTCGCTTTGCGCGGCGCTCGACGCCACGGCCACCATTCTGGGCCCCGGCGGCGCCCGCCGCACGCTCCCGGTGCTGGACTTCGTTACGGGCGACGGGACGAACTGCCTCGCTCCCGGCGAGCTCCTGCGCAGCGTGAGCCTGCCGGCGGCGGCCCTGTCCTCCCGGGTGGCCTTCCGCCGGTTGTCGCTGAGCAACCTGGGCAGGTCAGCGGTGCTGCTGATTGGAAGGCTCGACGTCGGGGGCGCCCTGGTCCTGACCGTCACCGCAGCCACCAAGCGCCCCGTGCAGCTGCGCCTGGAGTCCTCCGCGGCGGCGCTCGCCGGCGCCCTCACTGATGCTCTCTCCGAGGCCTTGGATGCCGCCATCCCCGATGAGCTGTACCACGACGACGTCCACGGCCTGCCCGCCTGGCGCAAGGACATGACATACCGGCTGGCCCATGAAATCCAGGCCGAACTCACCACCCCGGCAGACCGCGACCCGTTACGCATATCCGGTGACTTCTGGCCGCCGCGGGGCGGGACCCTGAACGGTGGACCCCGGACGGAAGGTGCCTGAGCATGAGAATTGAGATCAACGGCATCCCGGCGCAGGCCGAACCCCGCCCCGGCCAGTGCCTGCGCACGTTCCTTCGCGAACAGGGGAACCTGGGCGTGAAGAAGGGCTGCGACGCCGGCGACTGCGGCGCCTGCACGGTGCACGTGGACGGGGTCCCGGTGCACAGCTGCATTTATCCCGCCGTCCGCGCGGAAGGCCGGGCGGTCACCACGGTGGAAGGATTGGCCGCCGCCAGCGCCGCCGGCGGGCCCGGTGACCCCAACAGCACCGCGCTTCATCCGATGCAGCAGCAGTTCCTGGACCGGCAGGGCTTCCAATGCGGCTTTTGCACGGCCGGCATGGTGATGACGGCAGCGACGTTCGATGAGGAGCAGAGGGCGGACCTGCCGCGGAACCTGAAGGGCAACCTGTGCCGGTGCACCGGGTACACGGCCATCGAGGACGCCGTCTGCGGGAGGGGGAGCCGCCCGGACACCTCAGCCCCGGACACCTCTTCTGAGGGGCACGGCCGGCCGGAGCCGCGCCCCGGACAACTGGGCGACGACGCTCCCGCGCCGGCGGGCCTCGCCATCGTCACGGGGCAGGCCCGCTACACCCTCGACGTCCCGGCCGAAGAACTGCCCGGGCTGCTGCACGCGAAACTGCTGCGCTCCCCGCATGCCCACGCCCGGATCCGCTCCATCGACGCAGCAGCCGCGCTAGCGATTCCCGGCGTCGCGGCGGTCTTCACCCATGAGGACTCCCCGGCGCAGCTGTTTTCGACCGCGCAGCACGAGCTCTACACCGACGACCCGGACGACACCCGAGTGTTTGACGACGTCGTGCGGTTCACCGGCCAGCGCGTCGCCGCCGTCGTCGCCGGGACGGTGGCGGCGGCGGAGGCAGGCGTGCGGGCCCTGAAGGTCGACTACGAGGTGCTGGATGCGGTCTTTACCCCGGAGAACGCCATGCTCCCCGGCGCCCCCGCCCTCCACGGGGACAAGGACGCAACCACGGCCCGCATCAGCCGGCCGGAGCGGAACGTCGTCGCGGAACTGGATTCCGAGCTCGGCGATATGGCGGCCGGGTTCGCCGCGGCGGACTTCATCCACGAACACACGTACCGGACTCAACGGGTGCAGCACATGGCGCTCGAAACCCATGCCTCCATCGCCTCCATCGGCGGTGACGGGCGCCTGCTGATCCGCACCTCCAGCCAGGTCCCGTTCCTGGTGCGGCGCACCCTGGGCCGGGTGTTCGGCCTGCCGGAAGAGCAGATCCGGGTGGTTGCCGGACGGGTGGGCGGCGGTTTTGGCGGCAAACAAGAGGTGCTCACCGAGGACGTCGTGGCTCTGGCGGCCCTGAAGCTCAACCGCCCCGTGCAGCTTGAATTCACCCGGACCGAACAGTTCACCGCCGCCACCACCAAGCATCCCTTCACCATCCATCTCAAGGCCGGCGCCAGCCGCGACGGGAGGCTGACCGCACTGAAGCTGGAGGTGCTCACCAACACCGGCGCCTATGGCAACCACGCCACCGGGGTCATGTTCCACGGCTGCGGCGAGTCGTTGGCGGTGTACAAATGCGCCAACAAGAAAGTGGACGCCCACGCCGTGTACACCAACACCGTGCCGTCCGGTGCCTTCCGCGGCTACGGGCTCAGCCAGATGATCTTCGCGATCGAATCCGGCATCGACGAGCTCGCGGCAGGGATCGGCATGGACCCCCTGGAGTTCCGCCGCCGGAACATGGTCCGGGAAGGCGACGACATGCTGTCCATCCGCGACGAGCCCCAGGAAGACGTCCGCTACGGCAGCTACGGCCTGGACCAGTGCACGAAGCTGGTGGAGGACGCCCTGGCCCGTGGACGGGAACGCTGGCGTGCGGCCGGCCTCGACAGCCCGGGACCGGACTGGGTGGTCGGGGAGGGGACTGCCCTGTCCATGATCGACACCGTCCCGCCACGCGGCCACTTTGCCCACTCCAGGCTCCGGCTCCTGCCCGACGGGACCTACGCCGCCGACGTCGGGACGGCAGAATTCGGCAACGGCACCACCACCGTCCACGCGCAGCTCGCGGCCACCGCGCTGTCTACCTCTGCCGCCCGCGTCACCCTCCGGCAGTCCGACACCGACCTCGTGGACCACGATTCCGGCGCGTTCGGATCTGCCGGCACCGTGGTGGCCGGCAAAGCGACGCTGGCCGCCGCAGAGGACCTCGCCCTCCGCATCCGCGCCTTCGCCGCCGGCCTCCGCCGCGTGCCGCCCTCCGGCTGCGTCCTGGACATGGACGCCGTGGTCTGCGAGGGAACCCTGGTGCCCCTGACGGAAATTTACGGCGCCGCGGAGCAGGCCGGCGTCGAGCTCGCCGCCGAGGGGCGTTGGGGCGGGACGCCGCGCTCGGTGGCGTTCAATGTCCAGGGCTTCCGGGTGGCGGTGAACACCGGGACGGGGGAGCTGCGGATCCTGCAGAGCGTGCAGGCGGCCGATGCCGGCGTGGTGGTCAACCCGCGCCAGTGCCGCGGCCAGATCGAAGGCGGGATCGCGCAGGCCCTCGGCTCTGCGCTCTACGAGGAGGTCACAGTGGACGACGCCGGCCGCGTCACCACCGACGTCCTGCGGCAGTACCACGTCCCCTCCTTCGCCGACGTGCCGCGCAGCGAGGTGTACTTCGCCGACACCAGCGACAAGCTGGGCCCGCTGGGCGCGAAATCCATGAGCGAGAGCCCGTTCAACCCGGTGGCGCCGGCGCTCGCGAACGCCATCCGGAACGCCACCGGCGTGAGGTTTTCCCAGCTGCCCATCTCCCGGGACAAGATCTACCTGGGCCTGAAAGAGGCAGGGCTGGTTCCCCCGCTTTGAGGCCGCTGACGGCCTATAGTCGGACGATGGAACAACGAATCTTGGGCAAAACCGGACGAAACGTCTCCACCGTCGGGTTGGGGACCTGGCAGCTTGGCGCGGACTGGGGCAACGTGGACCCCGCGCAGGCGCAGGCCATCCTGGCGGCCTCCGTCGAAGCGGGCGTCACGTTCTTCGACACCGCGGACGTCTATGGCGACGGCCGCAGTGAGCAGGCCATCGGCGCCTTCCTGGCCGACAACCCCGGCCTGGACATCACGGTGGCCACCAAGATGGGCCGGCGGGTGGAGCAGCGGCCGGAGAACTACAACCTCGCCAACTTCCGCGAATGGACCGACCGGTCGCGGCGCAACCTGGGCGTCGAGCAGCTGGATCTGGTCCAGCTGCACTGCCCGCCCACCTCCGTGTACAGCAACGACGAGGTCTACGACGCGCTGGACACGCTCGTGGCCGAGGGCGTCATCCGCAACTACGGCGTCAGCGTGGAGCGGACCGAGGAAGCCCTCGAAGCAATGCGCCACGACGGCACCGCCACCGTGCAGATCATCCTCAACGCCTTCCGGCTCAAGCCGCTGGACAAGGTGCTGCCCGCGGCTGAGGCCGCCGGCGTGGGCATCATCGCCCGCGTCCCGCTCGCCTCCGGGCTGCTCTCCGGCAAATACACCGCGGAGACGTCCTTTGCGGAGGACGACCACCGGAACTATAACCGCACCGGATCGGCGTTCGACGTCGGAGAAACCTTCTCCGGCGTGGACTTCGGCCAGGGCCTCAAAGCGGTGGCCGAGTTCGAGGAACTGGTGCCCGACGGCGTCAGCACCGCCCAGGCGGCCATCGCCTGGATCGCGGCGCAGGACGGCGTCAGCACGGTGATCCCGGGCGCGCGGAACGTGGACCAGGCGCGCGCCAACGCCGCCGCGGCGGGTGTTAGCGGCATTGACGCAACGTTCGACGTCGGCGTCCGCGAAATCTATGACCGCTACTTCCGCGAAACCATCCACCCGCGCTGGTAGACCCTCCTCAAACCAATGCAGGGTCAGAAACGGCCCATGGCGGCGTGGTTCAGGGCCGTAGCTGACCTCGCGTTGTAGTTGGCGTAGCCGACGTTAGGCCGGCGGGTACCACACCCGCTTCCCCTCAACGCGTGCGAAGGAAGTCAGGGTGTGGGGTTTCGCGGACTTTTCCGTCATGATGTCCAGCACCCCGACATTCCGGACCAGGAGCGCGTCACCGATCAGCGAGCGGTGGCAGCGCCACGGGACGGCTTCCGCGCACATGATTGCGGAATCGTTGGCCCGCCCGCGGTCCAGCAGCTGGTCGATGGCCGCGGAGAATTCTTCGGTCTGCATGTAGTCCGCATATCCCCGAAACGACGCGTTGCGCCAGGCGCCGTTGGGGCTGTCCTTCCGGGCGTGCCGCAGACCACCGAGGGATTCCATTCGCCGGTAGGTGATTCCGCTGGCCCGCACGCTCGCGGCCAGCGCGTCCCCGTTGAACTGTGGATTGTGGCGCGACTTCGGGACGGTGCGCACGTCGATCAGCTTCTTGACGCCGTGGGCCTGCAGGATGCCGATGAATTCGCCAATGGGATGAGTGGAGTGCCCCACCGTGAAGATGGTCATGTCCGTCATCCCCCCATGCTAAAGCGGCACGCCTGCGCCGCCAGTGTAGCGGCCCGGATATTCTGGAGGACCTACCGGCTGTCAACGAAACGGGTACGGAATGACTTCATCCTCCATCGATGGCTTTGTTGACCGTCTTGCGGCTGTGGAAACAGGGCCGGGGTGCAACAACTTCTTCGATCGAACCGTGCCGGGAAATGCGCAGCGCCGGCGGAACCTGACCATCTACCTGCGTGAGATGCAGGACCGCGACCCAAAGGTTCTGCTCGTGGGGGAAGCCCCCGGTTACAGGGGCATGAGGATTACCGGGGTTCCCTTCACGAACCGCACCATGTTCGAGGGCCCCGCCAACGAGTTTGGGCTTTTCGGGCCGGGGAAGGGCTACGTGCTCCCGGCGGATGCTGCGGGGATCGCTGCGGAGCCGACGGCCACGGTGATGTGGCAGGTGCTGGCCGAGCTGGAATTCCTGCCCCTGCTGTGGAGCGCCTGCCCGTGGCACACCCACGTGCCCGGGCGGCCGCTGTCCAACCGCACGCCAAAGGCTTCCGAGGCTGCGCTGGGAACTCCGTTTTGGCAGGCGCTCGCTGAGGCGTTCCGCATCGACACCGTGGTGGCCGTGGGCAACGTGGCCTACCGCAGCCTGCAGCGCAGCGGCATGGACGTGCCGAAAATCAGGCACCCGGCGCACGGCGGCCGGTCCGGGTTCAAGCGTGGACTGCAGGAGTTTTTGGCTCACTCGCGCTAAAACCGGCGCTAGTCGAGGAGGTGCAGCTGGTCGGCAGAGTCGAGGTCCTCGCCGCCGGAGAGGTCACTGCAGTCCACCAGATAAACCAGGTCCGGGTTGGCCCGCAGGAAATGCCGGGCGCCGGCGTCGCCCGTAGCGGTTTCCGCGGCTTCGGTGCGAAGTCCGGCATCGAGCAGCAACGGATGTCCCCGCTGCAGTTTCCCGTCCGCGTCGCGGTAGGCGGCCGCCGTCACCCGGCCTGGCCGGTGCGACGTCAGTAGCCGGGTGACGGCCTCCCTGGTCAGGCCGGGCTGGTCCACCAGCGCAATGAGCACATGGTCCTCCGGGGCCGCCGCGGCGATACCGGCCCGGAACGAGCTGCCCATCCCGCTGGCCCAGTGCGGGTTGTCGATGACCCGGTGCCGGCCGAGGTCGGTGGCGGCGCGGACCCTTGCCGCATCCGCGCCAAGCACCACCACCACCTCCCGGCAGCCGCCCGCTAGCAGCACGTCAGCGAGCACTTCGACCAGCGTGCGGCCGCGGAGGGGGAGCAATGCCTTGGGCCCGAGCCCCAGCCGCGTCCCGGCTCCGGCGGCCAGCAGCACCGCCGTCGTGCCGCCGGGTCCGGTGCCGTGCGCTCTGCTGTCGCTCATCTGCCCACCATAACGCGCTTCTCAGGCGTCGCCGCCCGCTCCGCCGGTGGTCCCGGCGGTGACGTCGAGGAGCTTGTAGCGGTCTATCGCGTAGGCGGGCGCCCCGCCGTCGACCTCTCCGCGCGAGGCCAGCAGCTGGAGGGTCTTCACTACAATCGAGTGGATGTCGTTCTTGAAGAAACGGCGGGCCGCGGCGCGGGTGTCGGAGAAGCCGAAGCCGTCCGCGCCGAGTGAGGCGAACTGGTGCGGCAGGAACTGCCGGATCTGGTCCGGCACGGCCTTCATGTAGTCGGTGACCGCGACGACCGGCCCGGTGGCACCGGCGAGCTGCTGGGCCACGAACGGGACGCGGGCGGGCTGGCCGGGGTTCAGGAAGGCCTCTTCTTCTGCCGCGAGGCCGTCGCGGCGCAGTTCGGTCCAGGAGGTCACGGACCAGACGTCCGCGGAGACGCCCCAGTCCTCGGCGAGGACCCGCTGGGCTTCGAGGGCCCACGGAACGGACACGCCGGAGGCCAGGATCTGGCTTTTAGGCCCTTCAAAGTCCGACGCCGACACCCGGTAGATGCCTTTCAGGACGCCGTTGACGTCGAGGTTTACGGGTTCGGCCGGCTGGAAGATCGGCTCGTTGTACACCGTGAGGTAGTACATCACGTTCCGCGACGGATCGTTGTCGGCAATTTCTTTCCCGGCTTCGCCGGGCCCATACATCCGCTCCAGGCCGTCACGCATGATGACGCCCATCTCGTAGCCGTATGCCGGGTCGTAGGTGACGACGGCCGGGTTGGTTGCCGCCAGGATCGGGGAGTGGCCGTCGGCGTGCTGCAGGCCTTCGCCGGTCAGCGTGGTGCGGCCGGCGGTGGCGCCGATGATGAACCCGCGGGTCATCTGGTCGGCGGCGGCCCAGAAGGAATCGCCGGTGCGCTGGAAGCCGAACATCGAGTAGAAGACGTAGACCGGGATGAGCGGTTCGCCGTGCGTGGCGTAGGACGTTCCGGCGGCGGTGAAGGCCGCCACCGCCCCGGCTTCATTGATGCCCGGGTGGATCAGCTGGCCCTGGGCCGATTCCTTATAGGCAAGAACGAGCTCCCGGTCCACGGAGAGGTAGCCCTGGCCGTCCGGGTTGTAGATCTTCGCCGTCGGGAAGAACGCGTCCATGCCGAACGTGCGGGATTCGTCCGGCACGATCGGGACAATGCGGTGTCCGAACTTTTTGTCCCGGAGCAGGTCCTTGAGCAGGCGTACAAAGGCCATGGTGGTGGCTGAGCGCTGCTTGCCGGAGCCTCGCCTGGCGATCCCATAGGTTGCGGGATCGGGCAGTTCCACGGGCGCATGGTCCGGCCGCCGCTCGGGGACGAAGCCGCCGAGTTGCTTGCGGCGGTCCATCAGGTACTGGATCTCGGGGGAGTCCATGCCGGGGTGGTAGTACGGCGGCCGGTAGAGGTCCGCTTCGAGCTGGTCGTCCGTGATCGGGATGCGCAGGTGGTCGCG
>NZ_JBFUAR010000017.1:0-71315 GCF_056406175.1 Arthrobacter sp. P1_D12 | reverse complement strand
GGAATGGGTCAACCTGATCGCGCTGGCCGTGAACGAGGAAAACGCCTCCGGCGGCCGCGTCGTCACCGCCCCGACCAACGGCGCCGCCGGCATCATCCCGGCCGTGCTCTACTACGCGCTGCACTTCGCCCCCGGCATGGATAAGGCCACCCAGGCCGACCGGGACGACACGATCGTCAGGTTCCTGCTGACCGCCGGCGCGATCGGGGTGCTCTACAAGGAGCAGGCCTCCATCTCCGGCGCGGAGGTCGGCTGCCAGGGCGAGGTGGGCTCGGCGTCCTCGATGGCGGCCGCCGGCCTGGCCGAAGTCATGGGCGGCACGCCCCAGCAGGTGGAGAACGCCGCGGAAATCGCGATGGAACACAACCTGGGCCTGACCTGCGACCCGATCGGCGGGCTCGTCCAGGTCCCGTGCATCGAACGCAACGCGATCGCCGCCGCCAAGGCCATCAACGCCGCCAAAATGGCGCTCTGGGGCGACGGCACSCACCGGGTGTCCCTGGACGAGGTCATCGTGACCATGCGCGAAACCGGCAAGGACATGAGCTCCAAATACAAGGAAACCGCAATGGGCGGCCTCGCCGTCAACGTCGTGGAGTGCTAGGAAGCTGACCGCCGGGGCTGAGGTGGCGCTGGCCGGCCGCTCCGGCCAGACGGCCTACAACTAGCGCCTGCAGCTGTGCAGGCCCTAGTTGTGCAGTGCCGCCCAAAGGTTCAGCGAGGATGCGTACACGATCCACGACAGGTAGGGCAGCATCAGCAGTCCTGCCGTCCGGCTGATCGGTCCGAAGAGCACAACCGTCACGGCCACGGCCACGGCCAAAGCCACGATGATCCCGAACGCGATCCACAGCGCCGGCGTCCCGAACGCCGGGTACAAGGCGAAGAAGACCGGCGTCCAGAGCAGGTTCAGCCCCAACTGCACGCCGTAGGCTGTCAGGGCCGCTTTGGACCCCGGGGCGCGGCTGCGCCAGACCAGCCACGCCGCGACGGCCATGGCGGCGTACAGGACCGTCCAGACGGGCCCGAAGACCCAGTTCGGCGGGGACCACGGGGCCTTGTCCGCGGTGGCGTACCAGCCGTTGACGTGGTTGGCCGTGGCTAGGCCGCCCAAGGCCGCAACGAGCGCCGACGCGCCGAGGAACAGCAGCAGCGCGACCACCTGGGAGAAGCCGCCGCCCGCGCCGCTTCCGACGCCCTTGGAGTGGCCGCCGGGCGCCCCGGGACGGTCTTCCAGCGGTTGTTGCTGAGCGTGCATGAGACCAGCGTAACCGCCTGACCCGGACCGGCGGCAGGGTGCGGACCGATAGACTTGGGGCTGCATGTCCGCATGCCGCCGAAGCTCGTACCGCAATGATTGGATACCGCACCCTTGCGAGAATTCACTGCCCGTTTTGCCTCTGCCGAAGAGATTGCCAACTGGGATGCCCACGTCACCGCGAACCCCAACGGCGGCAATCTCCTGCAATCGGAAGCCTTCGCCGAGGTCAAACAGCACTTTGGCTGGAAGCCCTTGCACCTGGTGTACGAGTCGGCCGATTACACGAGCTACAACCTGGTCCTTGAGAAGTCCTTTCCGGTCCTCGGCAAGCTCTGGTACCTGATCAAGGGACCCGACGTGGCGTCGGTCGAGGACATCCCCGGGATCGTCGCGGCGAACGCGGACTTCGTCAAAAGGGCCAAGCTGGGCGTCTTCGCGATCAAGATCGAACCGGATGTTGTCCTGTCCGACGACGCCGCGCGGATCCTTGAGGGGGCCGGCCTGGTCAAGACCCACAACCTGCAGCCGAACGACTCCACGGCGCTGCTCGATATTGCGCCCGAGGAAAACCAGCTGCTGCGCAACCTGCACTCCCGGGGCCGCAACGCCGTGCGCCGCGCCATCCGTGAGGGCGTGGAAGTCCACAACGTCGAGCCCACGGAAGAGAACTTCCGGGCCATGTATGCCCTGATGACCACCACGGTGGAAGCCAAGTCCCAGGTCCGGGTGCGCGAGTACGAGTACTACCGCCAGTTCTGGACCAACTTCCTGGCCCGGGACCAGGGCAGGCTGCTCTTCGTGTACGAAAACGGGGTGCCCTCGGTGGGCGCGTTCGTGATCAACTACGGCCGCAAGGGAACGTACAAGGACGGCGGCTCCCTGCAGAAGCGTGGCCAGTACGGTGACTCGCACCTCGTGCAGTGGACCGCGATCAACCAGGTCAAGGACCTCGGCTGCACCGAATACGACTTCTGCGGCACGCCCCCGAGCGACAAGCTCAAGGACACGTCGAACCCGTTCCATGGGCTGGGGCTCTTCAAGACCAGCTTCAGCAAGACCGTGACCGACTTCGTCGGCTGCTATGACCAGGTCCTGAGCCCGCTGAAGTACAAGGCATGGATGACGGCGGGGGAGCGCGTCGCACGCCAGGTCTACACCCGGCGCACGGGCCAGCAGTTTTACTAACCGAGCCAAAGACAATCAAGGTCAGCCAAGGACAATGAGGAGGCCGGAATGAACAACGGAACCGACGGCCACCGCAGGCCACCCACGGACGACCTGCCCCGGACCCAGCCAATGTCGGCCATGCAGGTGCGCCAGAACGCCGCCGCCAAGAGGATGCTGCGCCGCCTGGTCCAGGGCGAAAACCCGCCCACCGCGCCGATGAGCATCGTCGACCGGCTCGCCGGCAGCCCCTACGCCAACCCGATGATCCAGGTTGGCGGGGTGGACGCCGCAGCCCGCAAGACCATCGACTTCGCCCTGAAGCTGGCCGAATCCATGTTCCGGTACGGCGCCGGCGCCCTCGAGGTCGAGACCAGCATCATCGCCATCACCGCCGCGCTTGGCCTCAAGAACATCGAGGTGGACATCACCAACCAGTCGGTGGCCATCAACTACGCACCCAAGGACCAGACGCCCATCTCACTGCTGCGCGTGGTGCGGTCCTGGACCAACAACTACGCGGGCCTCTCGCAAGTGCACCAGCTGGTGACGGACATCGTGGCCGGCGGTGTCGGCCGCGAGGAAGCCGTGCGCCGGCTTGAGGACATCACCCGCAGCGCGAAGCCGTTCCCGCGGTGGATGGTCGCGGTGGCCTTCGGCGTGTTCTCTGCCGTTTTCGTCGGTGTCCTGGGCGGCGGACTGGGCGCCTCGATCGTCGCGTTCCTCTCCAACCTTCTGGTCAGCCTGCTGGCCCGCCAGCTGGGCCGCTGGCGTACGCCGGACTTCTTCATCACTGCCTCGTGTTCGTTCCTGGTGACCATCATCGCCCTGCTGCTGTGGCGCTTCGGCAGCCCGCTGGGAGTGCAGATTGCCCCCGAAATCGTGGTGGTCGGCGGGATCCTGCTGCTCCTGCCGACGGGACGCCTGGTGTCCTCGGTACAGGATGCGATCAACGGCTTCCCCGTCACGGCGGCCGGCCGGTTCCTGTCCACCATGCTGACGTTCGGGGCGCTGGTCGCCGGCATCGCCGTCGGGTTCGTCGTGGGGGACATGACCGGCATGGATCCCATAGACGTCACCAAAACATTCCCGCCCAAGTATGACTTATGGGTGATCGTCATCCTGATCGCCATCGCGGTGCTGATGATCGGCATCACGGAACAAACCAGCTGGAAGCTGCTGCTGCCGACGGCGGCCGTGGGGGTGGTGGGCTACCTGGTTCTCATCGGCGGCGACGCCCTGGGCATCGGCTCCCGCTTCGCCCCGGCCCTTGCTGCCGTGGTGATCGGCCTGCTGGCCCGCGTCGTGGCCCTCCGGATGGGCGCCCCACAGTTGGTGGTGGCCGTTCCCGCCGCCCTGATTCTGCTCCCCGGGCTCACTATATTCCGGTCGATGTATGTATTGACCATCGAGGAATCGGAGATTCTCATGGGCGCCGGCGGCATGCTCAACGCCGGGGCCATCGTGCTCGGTGTTGCTGCCGGCATCGTGCTCGGCGACACCCTGGCGCGGCCCCTGACGCGGAGCCTGGCGAGCAACGAACGGCGCAGGGCCCGCCGCCGCTAGATCTTACGAGGAATGGCCGCCCGGTTCCCCGAAGGCGCCGGGTTTCCCCACTTTTGCCGGGACGCGACGGCGTGTCCCGGCGTCGTGGCGGCAAAGGTGGGGAAACTCCGCAACGCCAAATCTCGCTCTGTCAGATCTTGCGCCGTCAGATCTTGCGCCGTCAGATCTTGCCTATCGGCAGCTTCTTCTCCGCCTGGAAGTCGTCCTCCACCCGGCCCTTGGCCCAGTAGCCCGAGAGGGACACCTGGGCCCGCTCCAGCCCGCGCTGCACGTAGAACACGTCCCGGAGGCCCTTCATGTAGCCCCGCTCGCCGTGGGCAAAGACCTGCACCCGGCCCTCGGGCCACTCGGCATCGCGCACCGCCGTGACCAGCAGTTCGCTCTCACCGGCGGGGGCGCCGCCGCGCAGCAGCCAGCGCAGTTCGACGCCGGCCGGCCCGGCGATGGCCTGGACGTCGGCGTCGCTGTCCACTTCGAGCAGGGCGAGGCCGCGGGCATCCTCCGGCAGGGATTCGATCGCGGCGCCGATGGCCGGCAACGCTGATTCATCGCCGGTAAACAGGTACCAGTCCGCGGCCGGATCCGGGTTGTACCCGCCGCCGGGGCCGGTGAAAGTCAGGCGATCGCCGGGCTGGGCCGAAGCCGCCCAGGGGCCGGCGAGCCCCTCGTCGCCGTGGATCACAAAGTCAATGGCCAGTTCCTGCGCCGCCGGGTCCACCCAGCGGACCGTGTAGGTCCGGGTGTGCGGCCACTGACTGCGCGGCATGGTTTCCCGGATGGCCCACAAATCCAGCGGATCCGGGTATTCGACGCCGGGTTGCGGAAAGACGATCTTGACGTACCGGTCCACATAGTCGTTGTTGACGAACCCGGCGAAGCCAGGGCCCCCGGCGATGATCCGGACCATGTGCGGGGAGAGCTGTTCCCTGCGCAGGACCCTCAGATCGGTCTGGGGGCGCGAGTTCCGGGTGGCGGTGGTGGCTGCGGGGACGGATGTCATGCAGCTAAGCCTAACCATGAACCCCCGGCGGGAGCTTTGCGCGTAGGCCTGTTACGGCAACGGCGGAAGCTCCCAGTCGACCGTCCCGTTGCCTTGTTCCAGCAGCAGGGCGTTGGCCCGGCTGAACGGCCGGGACCCGAAGAAGCCGCGCGAGGCCGATAGCGGGCTGGGGTGGGCGCTGGCGATCACGGCGGCGGACCCCAGCAGCGGCCGCACGGACTCGGCATCCTTCCCCCACAGGATCGCCACCAGGGGGGCATGGCCCGCACCGGAAACGGAGGAGCGGCCGGCGACGGCCCGGATGGCCGCCGCCGTCACAGCCTCCCAGCCCTTGTTCCGGTGCGAGCCCGCCGCGCCGGCACGGACGCTGAGCACCCTGTTGAGCAGCAGTACGCCTTGGTCCGCCCAGTGGCTGAGGTCTCCGTGGACGCGCGGGGGGAAGCCGAGATCGGCCTGAAGTTCCTTGTAGATGTTTGCCAGGCTGC
This sequence comes from Arthrobacter sp. P1_D12, assembly GCF_056406175.1. NCBI lineage: Bacteria > Bacillati > Actinomycetota > Actinomycetes > Micrococcales > Micrococcaceae > Arthrobacter > Arthrobacter sp. P1_D12. Next base: position 65,839 of record NZ_JBFUAR010000017.1, on the reverse strand, counting down.
GGGGGATCGGCCGGGTGGCGCCGTCCACGGCGAAGGACAACCCCACGGCGTGCCCCGGCGTCGGATACGGGTCCTGGCCCACCACCAGCACGCGGACGCCGGCCAGGGGCTGCCGGAAAGCCCGCAGCAGGTTTGCCGGCGAGGGCAGTACGCCGTGCCCGGCGGCCACTTCGCCCGCGACAAAGGCGAGGGCTTCGCGCAACTGCGCGTCCACCGGCGCCAGCGGCTCCGCCCAGTCAGGAGCAACCAGCGCGTCCAGCGGCCGGCGCGCCAGGTCCTCGAAACTGAGGGCGTCCGCGGCTGCGGGCTCCAGCTCGAACAGCGCGTCGGGTTCACTGGCGGGGTCAAACTCGGTATCAAACACAGCACCCATTCTTCCCCAGCTGCGCCCCGTTTCTGCGCCCGCCCGAATGACAACCCTGTCATTCGGCCGTAGCATGGGGACTGACTTTTTACCGGATCCAGCCAGGTCTTTCGGAATCAACCAGGAGTGTGTCGTGGCCGAAACAGCGCAGGAGCACGTGCTCGCGGGGGATTCCGCCGTCTTCCCAACCGCCGGCACGGGCCTGGACGGGGTGTCCGCGGAGTCTGCGCTGAGCGCCCGCGACCAGCAGATGCTGTCCTTGGAGCGGCAATGGTGGAAGTACGCCGGGGCCAAGGAACAGGCCATCCGCGAGCTGTTCGATCTGTCCGCCACGCACTACTATCAGATCCTCAATGCCCTCATCGATACCGAGGATGCGCTGGCCCACGATCCCATGCTGGTCAAGAGATTGCGTAGACTACGTACATCACGCCAACGTGCCCGCACTGCCCGTCGTCTGGGAACAGATTCGTAAAGTCGCGTCACGAGCAGCCGGATCTGCACGTCCTGTTGCGTCCGTTCCGGCCTTGGGCACCCCGTATGAAATCAGCAAGGACGTCGTTTTACCATGACCAAATACGCTCGGGATGAATTTGATCGGGTCCCGGAGACCTCTACCCGGCAGGGAGTCCACCGGGCCGTCGCGGCATCGCGGCGGCGGAGCCTGGCGCCGATCCTGGCAGCCGGCTGCGTAGCCCTGGCCATCGGCCTGGTGGCCTTCCTGATCCTGCCGAAGCTCGGCTTCTCCGCAGGCCAGGCCGCGGCCGTGACCGCCGGTGGCAGCGCGTCCGCATCTGCCAGCAGCACCCCGTCCGCCACGAGCACCGTGAGCCCCAGTCCCACGCCGACGAGCCCGGACCCGGCCGGCACGGACGCCGCCGCCGCGCCGGCGGCTTCGCCGTCAGCTACGCCGAGCGCCACAGCCGCCGCTGTCGACAAGACGCAGCCGGTGACGATCTACAACGCGACCACCACCGCCGGCCTCGCCACCCGCGTCGGCGGCACCGTCACCTCCGACGGCTGGGTCCTGGGCGAGACAGGCAACTGGGGCGGTGTCCCGCAACAGACGTCGGTGATCTTCTACAGCGGCGTCGAGCAGAAGGACAATGCGGAGGCACTCGGAGCCCTCCTCGGCGTCGACACCCTCGTCGACTCTGCCGAGTTCAACAGGCCCCTTGTCGTCGTGCTCGGCCCCGGCTACCAGTAGCCAATCCGGTTACGCCTCAATAACTATTAGGCGGCGGCCCTGCCCGCCGCCGCCGTTCCTGGGGGACGCTGTGGGTACAGTATCTGCGGATTTCTCTTCGCAGTCCGCGGCGCACATCGAGGTGGGCCGCACGCAAGCTAGCTGAAAGTGTGGACACAATGGCACTGGGAACCGTCAAATGGTTCAACGCCGAAAAGGGCTACGGCTTCATCACCGTGGACGGGTCCGAGAACGACGTCTTCGTGCACTGGTCCGCGATCGTCGGGGAAGGCTACCGCGCCCTGGACGAGGGCCAGCGGGTGGAACTGGAAGTCGGCGAGGGCGAAAAGGGCCCGCAGGCCGAAAGCGTCCGGCCCGCCTAGTGGTACTGGCTGCCGTCACGAACGCCCCAAGGAACGCGGCCGGGCGCCGCGGAGGACATTTGCCGTTGGGCCGCGCCCTGGCGGCGGGCACAGTAGCGGCCCTGGCCCTGACGGGCTGCCTGGGCCCCGCGGGCAGTGCCCGCGTGGCCAGCGCGGACGCCAGCGGTGACGGCACCCTGCGCATCGGCCTGATCCTGGACAACACGGGCAAGCAGAACTTCCTCAACGCCTCCGAGCTCGCGGCGGCCAAACTTGCCGTCAAGGAGATCAACGCTGCTGGCGGCCACAAAGGCAAACCGGTGGAGCTGCTGCCGGAAACCATCAGCACGGACACCGCCGCCCAGGCGAAAGCGCTGGTTGCCGCCAAGGCCGACGTCGTGATCGGCCCGACCGATTCCAGCCGTGCCCCGGCCGCCATCGACGTGCTGGCCAACGCCAAAGTAGCCGTGATCTCCCCGGCCAACACCGCCGCCGCGCTCAGCAACTACAAGAGCGGCGGCTACTATTTCCGCACCTCGGCCGCCGACATCGCCCAAGCATCCGTCCTCGCCAAACTGGTCAAAGACGGCGGCGCCAGGACCTTGGCGGTGCTGCATGAGGAAGGCGACTACGGCAAAGACGTCGCCGCCGCCGTCGGCGGCGCGGCGAAACAGTCCGGACTGGAAGTCGTGGCGGACGCGGAGTTCACCCCCGACCAGGCGCAACAGGCTGCCGCCGCCGCCAAAGCCGCCAACCCCGACGCCGTCATCCTGGTCTCGCGCGACGGCGCACAGGGCGCCATCGCCGAGCTGAACAATGTCGGCCTCGCCGGCAAGAAGCTGGTCCTCAGCGACGGAGCAGTCAGCAAGTACGGTTCTGGCCTGGGCGCCCGGGCGCTCGAGGGTGCACGCGGGATCCTGCCCGGCGTGTTTCCCTCCGCCGCCTTCCAGGCGGACCTCGTGGCCGTTGATCCCGGGCTGAAGGACATGGTGTTCGCCGCCGAGACGTACGACGCCGTCGTCCTGGCCGCCGTCGCCGCGGCCGCCGCAGAGGACGACGCCGGGACCTCCATCGCAGCGTCCCTCGTCGCGGTCTCCGGCGGAACCCCCGCAGCAGGCGGAACCGGGGCCGGCGGCAGCCAGGCGCCCAGCGAGTCATGCACGAGCTACAAGGACTGCGTCGGCGTCCTCCGGGCAGGCCAGCGGCCCGACTACGACGGCCAGTCCGGACGGATCAACTTTGATGCCCACGGCGACATTACCGAAGCGAACTATATGGTTTCGACTTACGGCGAGGACAACCTGCCCACGGTGGACGGCACGGAAACCGCGAGCAGCAGCGGTAGCTGATCGCTCGTAGCGTATTGTGCCCGCGTGGCGGCCGGTTCCGGCCGGCCACTGCTTGCACTCTCCCCGGGGGAGTGCTAATTATTGATTTAGCACTCCAGCGCACTGACTGCTAACACGACGCCCGGTCCGCCCGGCCGCGAAGTGGGGCAGCCGGTCCAGGAGCTAAAGAAACACCTTGCTGGGGTGAGATCCCGGACCCGGCGGCATACAGAGGCCGCGGGGTAGGGATCGTCCGTCGCGGGCACCACAGCGAAGGTTCATTCTTAACGACTGTCCCGAAAGGACTACTGCCGTTATGGCCAAGATCATTGCATTTGATGAAGAGGCACGCCGCGGTCTTGAGCGGGGCCTGAACATCCTCGCCGACGCCGTCAAGGTCACCCTCGGCCCGCGGGGACGCAACGTCGTCCTCGAAAAGAAGTGGGGCGCCCCCACGATCACCAACGATGGTGTTTCCATCGCCAAGGAGATCGAGCTGGACGATCCCTACGAAAAGATCGGCGCCGAGCTGGTCAAGGAAGTTGCCAAGAAGACGGATGACGTCGCAGGCGACGGCACCACCACGGCAACCGTGCTGGCACAGGCCCTCGTCAAGGAAGGCCTGCGCAACGTCGCGGCCGGCGCTGACCCGCTGTCCCTCAAGCGCGGCATCGAGAAGGCTGTTGACGCGGTCACCGTCGAGCTCCTGGCCTCCGCCAAGGAAATCGAGACCAAGGAAGAGATCGCCGCCACCGCGTCAATCTCCGCCGGCGACAACGAGATCGGCGCCCTGATCGCCGAAGCCCTCGACAAGGTCGGCAAGGAAGGCGTCATCACCGTCGAGGAGTCGAACACGTTCGGCCTCGAGCTGGAGCTGACCGAAGGCATGCGCTTCGACAAGGGCTACATCTCCGCCTACTTCGTCACCGACGCCGAGCGCCAGGAAACGGTCCTTGAGGATCCGTACATCCTGATCGTCAACTCCAAGATCTCCAACGTCAAGGAACTGGTTGCTGTCCTGGAAAAGGTCATGCAGTCCAACAAGCCGCTGCTGATCATTGCCGAAGACATCGAGGGCGAGGCCCTGGCCACCCTGATCGTCAACAAGATCCGCGGCACCTTCAAGTCCGTCGCCGTCAAGGCTCCGGGCTTCGGCGACCGCCGCAAGGCGCAGCTGGCCGACATCGCCATCCTCACCGGTGGCCAGGTCATCTCCGAGGAAGTCGGCCTCAAGCTTGAGACCGCCGGACTCGAACTCCTTGGCAAGGCCCGCAAGGTTGTTGTCACCAAGGACGAGACCACCATCGTCGAGGGTGCAGGCGACGCCGACCAGATCGCCGGCCGCGTGTCCCAGATCCGCGCCGAGATCGAGAACTCCGATTCCGACTACGACCGCGAGAAGCTGCAGGAGCGCCTGGCCAAGCTGGCCGGCGGCGTTGCAGTCATCAAGGCCGGCGCCGCAACCGAGGTCGAGCTCAAGGAACGCAAGCACCGCATTGAGGACGCCGTCCGCAACGCCAAGGCTGCTGTCGAAGAGGGCATCGTCGCCGGCGGTGGCGTTGCCCTGATCCAGGCCGGTGCCAAGGCATTCGCGAACCTGCAGCTCTCCGGTGACGAAGCAACGGGCGCGAACATCGTCCGCGTTGCCATCGACGCCCCGCTGAAGCAGATCGCCTTCAACGCCGGCCTCGAGCCTGGCGTCGTCGTGGACAAGGTCCGCGGCCTGCCCGCAGGCCACGGCCTCAACGCCGCCACCGGCGAGTACGTCGACCTGCTGGCCGCCGGCATCAACGACCCGGTCAAGGTAACCCGCTCTGCCCTGCAGAACGCGGCTTCCATCGCCGGCCTCTTCCTCACCACCGAGGCCGTTGTAGCCGACAAGCCCGAGAAGGGTGGCGCCCCGATGGGCGGCGGCGACGACATGGGCGGCATGGGCGGCATGGGCGGTTTCTAACCACCCGCGCCAGCCATCACCGGCTGTTCGACGACGGCGGTCCCACCTTCGGGTGGGGCCGCCGTCGCCGGTTAAACGCTGTCCCTGTCCAAGGGAGCGTCGGTGGGCGTCGGCGGGTTCTGGCAGGATAGGTCAGTGACGATTACAGCAGCGGCCGACGGTTCGGCCTTAGGAAATCCTGGCCCGGCCGGCTGGGCCTGGTACGTGAACGACGACTGCTGGCGGGCCGGCGGATGGCCCCACGGCACGAACAACCAAGGCGAACTGATGGCGGTGCTGGACCTGTTCCGGGCAACGGCGCACATGCCCGGGGAAGACCTGCTGATCCTGTGCGACAGCCAGTACGTCATCAACGCCGTGACCAAGTGGATGCCCGGCTGGAAACGCAAGGGCTGGCGCAAAGCCGACGGCAAGCCGGTGCTGAACGTGGACCTCCTCAAGGACATCGACCAGGCGCTCGTGGGCCGCAAATACACCTTCGAGTGGGTGCGGGGCCACGCGGGGCACGAGCTCAACGAGGCGGCGGACGTCCGCGCCCGGGCAGCGGCCACGGCCTACCAGCAGGGCGTGGCCGTCCGGCAGGGTCCCGGGTTCGGCACCCCGGAGGGCGAACCGCCAGCGGGCAAGACACCGCAGGGCAAGACACAGCAGGACAAGACACCGCAGGGCGAGACACAGCCCGCCGCCCCGCAGCCCGACGCCCAGCCCGCCGCCGCCCCTGCGGCCCCGATCCGGCCGCAGGCAACCCCGGCGCCAGCCGGCCAGCAGGAACTCTTTGGCGCGCCGGGGACCTACGACGAACCGGACCTCTTCAGCGAACTCGAAGAAGAACCTGCCGTGGACCTGGCGGAGGCCAGCGCCGAAGCCGTCGTCGAGTCCCTCGAACGCGAACTGCTCCGCCCCGAAACCCGGGCGGACCTGGGCCGCACGGGCGTGCTGCTCCACCCGGACTTCACCGAAATCGGCAGCTCCGGCCGGATCTGGACCCGCGACGCCATGATGATGTCACTCGAGGACAACCCGGGCGGAGCCGTGGAGCTGGAATTGTTGGGAGCGGACCGGCTGGGTGAGAAGACCATCATCCTGACCTACCGCAGCCACACCCGTGAGGGATCGGCCCTGCGCAGCTCCCTGTGGGTCCTTGAAGGCGCGCAATGGCGCCTCCGCTTCCACCAGGGCACACCCGAGGCCTGAGGGCGCGTGCGGCTCACGTGAAGCGCTGCGCATTTCCCAGTTCCGCCTGCGCATAGGTGGCGGCAGCGGAGTTCAGCGCGAGGTTGATGGACGCCAGGGACGCCTCGACCCTGCCCTGGGTCAGCGTCCACTCGGCCACGAGGGTTTGGAAATTAGTCGCCGCGGAGCCCCGCCAGCTGCCCTGGAGCTCGTCCAGCCCCCGCTTCATGGCGTGGACGTCCGCGCTGATCCTCTCCACCGTGGCCTGGACGTTGGCGGACTTCAGCTGGAGGAGTTCCGTATCGACGGAGATGATGCTCATGGAAATGCCTCTCGAATGCTCGGGAGGCGGCCGCGGCCCGGCGGAGCACGGTGAACGTCAGCGGGTCAGCGGTGAGGTATCGCGATGACATTTTCGGTGAGAGCCGGCGGGAAGCGGCTGCCTCATCCGGATCTTCCGGACACCACGAGCGTAGGCGGGCGGCGCGCCGGCCGGACACCGGCGTCGGCCCCTATGTGGATAAGTCCGCTGTGGACCGTTCCGTGGCCTCTTCGTCCAGGAGCGGGATGCTGACCACCAGCGTGGCACCGCCGCCGTCGGTCTTCCCGACCCGCACGGACCCGGAATGCGAGCCGACGATGGCGGCCACGATCGCCAGGCCAAGTCCGCTGCCGCCGGTCTCCCTGGTCCGGGAGGTGTCGGCCCGGTAGAAGCGCTCGAAAATACGGGCCGCCTCCTCATCCGGAACCCCCGGTCCGTGGTCCCGGACCTCGATCACGGACTGCCGTGTTCCGTCCGGTGCGGTCCGGACCCCGACGCCAATTTCGACTGGGGTGCCCTCCGGCGTGTAGCGCAGGGCATTGCCGACCAGGTTGCTGACCACTTGGCGCAGTTTGGCTTCGTCGCCCAGCACCGGGGCGGCGGCCGGGGCCGCGCCGTCAATCCCGGTGAGGGTGATGGTGCGGCTGCGGTCGCTCGCCTGGGTGTCCACCACGGCGTCGTTGGCCAGCAGCAGCAGGTCGGCGGGTTTCTGCTGCAACGGCCGCTGTTCGTCGATCCTGGCCAGCAGCAGCAGGTCTTCGACCATGGCTCCCATGCGTTTGGCTTCGCTTTCGATCCGCCCCATTGCCGTGGCCACGTCTTCCGGAGTGGACAACGCCCCGTGCCGGTACAGCTCGGAGAACCCGCGGATGGTCACCAGCGGGGTTCTCAGTTCGTGCGAGGCGTCGGCGGCGAAGCGCCGCATCCGCGCCTCGGACGCCATCCTGGCGGCGAAGGCCGTCTCAATGTGCGCGAGCATGGCATTGAGCGAGCTCCCAAGCCGGCCCACCTCCGTGCCCGGGTTTTCCACCTCCACACGCTGGGACAAGTCTCCCGCGGCGATCGCGGCGGCAGTCTTCTCCACCCGCGCCAGCGGCCGGAAGGACCGCGAAACAGTCCAGGTGGCAATGAAGAACGCCAGCACGAGCGTCAGCAGGCCCACGCCCACCACCACCAGGGCAGCGTGTTCCATCACCGAATCCACGGGGTCCAGCGGCAGCCCGATCACCACGACGGCGCCGCGGTTGTTGTTGTCCACCACGCTGACGGCCACCACCCGCCAGTTGCCGCCCTCGGATCCGCGGACCTGGAACGGCATCTGCTGGCGTTCCCGGGCCTCGACCGAGGAAAAGGTGCTGAGCGCGGGGTGGGACTCCTTGTCGCCGCCGAAAGTGTAGGGCGGAAGACCGGGGCTGAAGAGCATCAGCGAGTAGTCGGTGGGAACGGTGGAGTTGGTCTCCTGCAGCTGGCTGAAGGACTGCTGCTGCCGCGCGGATTCGACGGCGGCCCGGAGCTTGTCATCCACCTGGCCCTGCAGGAAGCTGTGCAGCAGCGTCAGCGTGCCCGCCCCGGTAGCCGTGAGGGCCACCAGCATGAGCGCCATCATGATGGCCACGAGCTGCGAGCGCAGCGACGCCGATTTCCAGCGGTACAGCAAGGTCAGCGCTTCTCGGCAGTCCGCAGAACGTAGCCGACGCCGCGCTTGGTCTGGATCAGTGCCGGGGCATCGGGATCGATATCCACTTTGCGGCGCAGGTAGGAGATGTAGGACTCCACGATCGAGGCGTCGCCGTTGAAGTCGTACTCCCATACATGGTCGAGGATCTGGGCCTTGGACAGGACCCGGTTCGGATTGAGCATGAGGTAGCGCAGGAGCTTGAATTCCGTGGGCGAAAGCTCGATCACGGTCCCGCCGCGGCGGACCTCGTGGGCGTCGTCGTCGAGCTGGAGGTCATCGACCCGGATCACGGCGTCGTCGTCCACTTGGGGTTGGGTGCGCCGGAGTACCGCGCGGATGCGGGCCACCACCTCGTCGAGGCTGAACGGTTTGGTGACGTAATCATCCCCGCCCACGGTCAAGCCGGTGACTTTGTCCTCGGTGTCGTCCTTGGCCGTGAGGAACAGGACCGGGAAGTGCTTGCCGGCGGCGCGCAGGCGGCGGGTAACGGTGAAGCCGTCCATGTCCGGCAGCATGACGTCCAGCACCGCCAGATCGGGGGAGTGCAACTCAGCAGCAGCCAGTGCCTCGCGTCCGCTCCCGGCCGAGACGACTTCGAAACCAGCGAAGCGCAGGGACGTGGAGAGCAACTCGCGGATGTTCGGTTCGTCATCGACGACAAGCAGCTTGGCTTCGGGACCGTTCTTCTTCATGTTCCCATGATGCTCCCAGACTCTGGGAGTTTTCTGAATGGAGGTTGTGTGTTGCATGGCCGCATCCCCGGCACCCGCCTAGCCCGCGGTGCCCACGTCCTTGGCGTCCATGATCCGGTAGGCGTACCCCTGCTCGGCGAGGAACCGCTGCCGCTTCGCGGCGAAATCCTGGTCCAGGGTGTCCCTGGCCACGAGCGAATAGAACCGGGCGGAGCGGCCGTCCTTCTTCGGGCGCAGCAGCCGGCCCAGGCGCTGCGCCTCCTCCTGGCGGGACCCAAATGAACCGGAGACCTGGATCGCGACCGACGCCTCGGGCAGGTCGATGGAGAAATTGGCGACCTTGGACACCACCAGGGTCTGCACCTCGCCGGCGCGGAACGCGTCGAACAGCCGCTGGCGCTCCTTCACCGACGTGTCGCCCTTGATCACCGGCGCGCCCAGGCGCTCGCCGATCTCGTCGAGCTGGTCGATGTACTGCCCGATCACCAGGAGCTGTTCCCCGGCGTGTTCGGCGACGAGTTCTTCGACCACCCGGGTCTTCGTCTCGGAGGTGGCACACAGCCGGTATTTGTCGGCGTCCTCGGCCATGGCATAGGCCACCCGCTCGTCGCGGGGCAGGTCCACCCGGACTTCCACGCAATCGGCCGGGGCGATGTAGCCCTGGGCCTCGATGTCCTTCCACGGCGCGTCGTAGCGTTTCGGACCGATCAGGCTGAAGACCTCGCCCTCCCGGCCGTCCTCCCGCACCAACGTGGCGGTCAGCCCGAGCCGTCGGCGGGCCTGCAGGTCCGCCGTCATCCGGAAGATCGGCGCGGGCAGCAGGTGGACCTCGTCGTAGATGATGAGGCCCCAGTCGTTGCCGTCCACGAGCTCCAGGTGCGGGTACAGCCCGCCGCGCTTCGTGGTCAGGACCTGGTAGGTGGCGATCGTGACCGGCCGGACTTCCTTGACGAAGCCGGAGTACTCGCCGATCTCCTCCTCGGTCAGCGACGTGCGTTTGAGGAGCTCGTCCTTCCACTGCCGCGCGGCGACGGTGTTGGTCACCAGGATCAGTGTGGTGGTGGAGCTGGTGGCCATGGCGGCCGCCCCGACCAGCGTCTTGCCGGCGCCGCAGGGAAGGACGACGACGCCGCTGCCGCCGGCCCAGAAGTTCTCCGCGGCCAGTTGCTGGTAGGGCCGCAGCTTCCAGCCCGATTCGTTGAGCATGATGGGGTGCGGGGTGCCATCCACGTAGCCGGCCAGGTCCTCGGCCGGCCAGCCAAGCTTGAGCAGCAGCTGCTTGAGCTGGCCGCGCTGGGAGGAATGCACCACCACCGTCTCGCCGTCGATCCGTGGCCCGAGCAACGGGGCGATCTTCTTGGCGCGGCTGACTTCCTCGAGCACCGGGTAGTCGGAGGTGCGCATGACCAGGCCGTGCTGCGGGTCCTTCTCCAGCCGGAGCCGGCCGTACCGGGACATCGTCTCTTCGACGTCGATCAGCAGGGAGTGGGGCACGGGGAAACGGGAGTACGTGAGCAGGGTGTCCAGCACTTTTTCGGCGTCCAGCCCGGCGGCCCGGGCGTTCCAGAGCCCCAGCGGCGTCAGCCGGTAGCTGTGCACATGCTCCGGGGCCCGTTCCAGCTCGGCGAACGCCGCGATGGCGTGCCGGGCCTCCGTTGCGAGTTCGTGGTCGACCTCCAGCAGGATGGTCTTGTCACTCTGGACGATCAGGGGCCCGTCATTCACTGGAACAATTCCTCTGTAGCTTCTACGTCGATAATGCGGTGGATGGACAGGACCCGCTCGATCTCCTTGTCCGGATCGAACACCCGCACCCGCCCGCCATTCACAGCTACCGGAACAACCGTCTCGCGGGTGGCATTCCCCATGCTGTCCACGACGTTCATGATGACCCGCTGCCTGAGGCGGATCGCCTTCAGCAGGGTCTCGAGGCCCAGCTGGGTCGCTTCCTCGCTGCCCGGTGCCGCCGGCGGGTGGGCGCCGGMGCCCGGCGCCCGGGACCCGTTGGTGCGCAGCACGGCCAGTTGGGCCTCGATGTCGGCCTCCGGCGGAGCGGTCCGCGGGGCCGTGTAGACCGGCCGGCCGCTGCCGGGCGCAGGGGTGCTGCGGCGCAGCCGGACGATCGCGGAGGCAGCTTCCTCCAGGACCGGGGCGAGCCCCAGACCCCGGAGGGCCTGAGCGGTTTCCCGGGGCGCGGCGTGGGAGACGACCACGGTGGGCGCGATGCGCACCAGCCCGAGGCCGGCCGCGGCCGGGGCGTTGAGCAGTTCCAGCAGGGCAGCCTCGTCCTCGCTTTGGATAAAGCTGGCCGCGGCCCCCACCCGGAGCCGGGAATGGCGCGCGGCAGTGTCTTCGATGAGGTACTGGAGGGGCTGCGGGATGGCGGTGGCTGAATGCTGGCGCAGGAAGTCCAGCATCGCCGCGGCGTCCTGGCCGGCGTCGAGGGCACGGCGCACGGAGGTGACGGAGAACCGGTAGATGGTGGCCGGTCCCTGCCCTTCGGCCGTGGCCATGGTCAGGAGCCGTTCGCTCAGTTCGGGGTCGAGGTAGCCCGGCGCCACCGCCGTCAGGTCCGCCTGCAGCAACACATGCTGCAGGGCCGCCGGCAGGTGTTCGCCCAGGATCCCCAGGGCGTCGTCCGGCTGCTCGGCGGCGATCGCGGCGCCCAGCTGGCTCAGCGCCCCGGAGCCGATCAGGCCGAGCATCTCGGCCTCCGCGAGGATGCCGCGGATCAGCGAGCTGAAGCGCCTGGCCATCCGGGGCTGCGTCCACTCGGCACGCTCCAGCACAGCGGCGGCATCGAGGACCGGGGCCTGCCCGTCGGGCGCCACGGCCTCAAGGGTGAGTTCGTGCAGGATTTCCAGGACCCTTTTGCGGACCACCGGGGCGTCCGGCCGCTGCGCCTCGGCGGAAAGCGCATTGATCGTGGTCCCTGCCGGGCCCCGGTGCCCTGCCGGGCCCGGGGCGGCAGCATTCACCGGCTGGCCCACGAGGGACGGTGCGCGCTCGCTGGCCAGCCAGGCGTTGACCAGCCACAGCCACTGCTCCTGCCTCGGCAGCGACAGCCACTCCAGCTGCGGCGGCTGCACCCACGCAGAACTGTCGACGTCCAGCCGCAGCAGACCGGCCATTCCGCAGAGCTCCGCGAGGACACCGGCCTCGTGCACTTCCATCCGCAGGGAATCCGCCAGCCGCTTCATCTCCCGGACCCCGACGCCCCCGCTGCGCAGCGTCGCCAGCGGCTGTTCGCGCACGGTGTAGAGCACTTCGCCCACGAGCCGCAGTGTCTCGGCGATGGCGCCCAACGCGGCGTTTCGGCGCAACCCCGCGCTCGTGTTGCCCAGCCGGGGGACGGGCGGCGTGAGCGAAAAGTTCTCGATGACAAACCCGCCGCGCAGCGACACCCCGACGCTGTGCGGCAGTTCGACGTGCGCGGCGTCCAGCGGTACCAGCAGCCCGCGCGCCAGCAACCAGTCCACGGGGCCGACGTCGGCGCCTTCGTGGAGCACGGACGCCCGGCGCTGCGCCTGCGGGACGGCGCCCATGGCCCAGTTCCCGAACCGGGCCAGAAGGGCAGCGGTCCGGTCCGGTGCGGTGGCCAGGATTTGCTGGAGCGATTCCGGTGTTGCCGTCCAGTGCTGCAGGGACAGGGCGGCTTCCATCGGCGTCGTGGCGGGGGAGATGGACGCCCCGGCGCGGTGAAGTTCCCCCACCAGCTGCACCACGCGCTGTGCAAAAGCAGGCTGGAGCCGCACAAGTTCGGTGTAGCTGCGCCCGAGCCCCGCTGGGTAGATGCCAATCACGTCCTTGAGGCTGCCGACCGGAAGGTAGTGGCGCTGCTTGGCGGCGGCGGGGGTCGCGCCGTGCGGCGGATCGGCGCGGTGGACGAGGGCCAGTTCCTGCAGGGAATGGAGGAGCCGGTCGACGGCGGCAACCGAGGAGCCGTTGATCAGTTTCTTCAGCATCGCCGCCGACGCGCTGTGCCCGGTATCGGCGTTGGTGCACAGGTGCAGGGTTTCCAGGACCTGCATCTGCGGGCGGTTGAGCCGTTCGAGTGCCCGCTGCACGCTGACGCGTCCGCTGGCGCGGGCGGCGAGGGCGGCGAAGTCCGGGACGCCGGGAGAAATCAGGTCCGGCCGCGCGGAGAACAGGGCCCGCAACGATTCGTCGCTTCGTGCCTGAAGTTCCTTGCTGAGCGCGCGGATGAGGGACATCGCTCCAACGTTACCTTTCGCCGGGCCCGCGCGGGCGGCGCCGGGCTGCCACCGCGTCGACAACGAGCGCCAGCATGAGCAGGAATGCCACCGGGAGGCCGTAAAGGGCCGTCGAGGTAATCCAGGCCGGCGCCACGGCATTGTTGAAGGCCATGGCCATGACAGCGCCGACGGCAACGAGGGACAGCACAGCAAGGGTGGCCGCTACGATCATCAAAGGCCGCCGGTAACGCGTCAGTGTCATGGGGGCAACGCTAACAGTCCGGCATCGCCCGCGCCTCAAGCCGTTAAAGTGAACCAGGCAGGATAACCTTGGAGATACAGACCAACACGGTCCGGGCAGTCATACCCTGAACCCGCGTATCCATGCGGATGCGGTGACCGCCGGCCGTGTCCCCGCAGAACGAAGAAGGTTGATTACGTGCCTACCGGCAAGGTCAAGTGGTATGACAAGGAAAAAGGCTTCGGATTCCTCGCGGGCGAGGACGGCCAGGAAGTCTTCCTGCCCAAGTCCGCGCTGCCCGAAGGCATTACGGAGCTCAAGGCCGGCACGCGTGTTGAATTTGGTGTAGCCGACGGACGCAAGGGTGCCCAGGCCCTGGGCCTGCGCGTGCTGGACAAGACGCCGTCCATCGCCAAGGCAAAGCGGCCCAGCGCCAGGGACCTTGCCCCGCTGGTCCAGGACCTCGTCAGCGTGCTGGACAACCTGTCCGGGACCCTGTCCGCGGGCAAGTACCCGGAAGGCAACAAGGGCAAGGCGATCGCAGCGGCCCTCCGTAAGGTTGCCGACGAGCTGGACGTATAAGGCTTTTGATGACTCAGGAACCTGATCAGTTGCCAGCGCCGGATGCCGGAGCCGCAGCGCCCGCCGGGGCCAAAGCAACCGGCTCCAAGCAGGGAATCCGCCCGCGCGCCGGCGTGCCCGTCTGGCGCACCGGCAAGCCTGACGCCTTCCTGGCCGCCGCCGTCGACGCCGCCCGCACCGCGGTGGAGGGCATTGCCCCCGCCGAGCAGATCGGCGAGCACCTCGGTGCCCGGAGCGAGGGCGACCGCCTGGTGACCCACCTGTTCGAATCCAGGCTCCCTGGATACCTGGGCTGGCAGTGGTACGCCGTGCTGACACGCAACTCGCGCTCCAAGGTGGTCACGGTGGACGAACTTGGCCTCCTGCCCTCCGAGGACTCCATCCTGGCACCGGCATGGGTTCCGTGGGCCGAACGGGTCCGCCCGGAAGACGCGCAGGCTGACGAGGCTGCCGAGGCGCCGTCCGGTTCCGAAGCGCCGTCCCAGGCGTCCGACGCCGACCAGCAGGATGACCCCGACGCCGACGCCGACCCCGACGCCGACCCCGACGACGACACCGACGACACCGACGACGCCGACCCCGACGACGCCGACGACGCCGAGCGGGAACGCTCAACGGGCGAGGCCGACTAGCGGTTGGGAGCGTCCGGGAGCGTGTCTGGGGAGGGCTGGGGCTGATGTCCACGTTCAAATCCCTGCACATCCTGAACTACCGGATCTGGTTCGTCGGCGCCCTTATTTCCAACGTTGGCACCTGGATGCAGCGCACCGCCCAGGACTGGCTGGTGTTCGCCCACCTGACGGCGCACGATGCCGGGGCGGTGGGAATCACGATGGCCCTGCAGCTGGGCCCGCAACTCTTCCTGGCACCCGTGGCCGGACTGGTCGCCGACCGGTTCAACCGCAAGCGGCTCCTGGTGCTGACCCAGTCCGCCATGGCGCTGCTGAGCGCGGGGCTGGGCATCCTGGTGGTCACGGGCGCGGCGCAGCTCTGGCACGTCTACGCCTTCGCCCTGATGCTCGGGGTGGTCTCGGCCCTGGACGCCCCCGTCCGGCAGACCTTCGTCTCGGAACTGGTCCAGGACGACTACCTCCCCAACGCCGTGGCCCTGAACAGCGCGTCTTTCAATGTTGCCCGGATGATCGGTCCGGCCGTCGCCGGCGTGCTCACGGCCGTCGTCGGGCCCGGCTGGGTCTTCCTCATCAATACGCTCACCTTTGTGCCCCTGTTACTGAGCCTGGCGAAAATCCCGTCGTCGTCGCTGCGCCGGCTGCCGCGGGCACCGGCGGGCAGGGGCAGGATCCGGGAGGGGCTGCGCTATGTGAGGTACCGTCCGGATTTGGTCGTGGTGCTGGTGGCGATCTTCATCCTGGGAACCCTGGGGCTGAATTTCGCCCTGTTCATCGCGGCCATGGTGGGGACCGAATTCGGCCTGGACGCGGGGGCCTTCGGCCTGATGAATTCGATCATGGCCATCGGATCCGTCGCCGGGGCCCTGCTGTCCGCCGGGCGCGGCAAGCCACGGCTGCGGGTCATCTTCGGGGCGGCCGCCGCCTTCGGCGTGACCTCGGGCATCGCAGCCATGGCCCCGAACTACTTCTGGTACGGCGTCGCACTTGTGCCCGTGGGGCTGTTCGCAATCACCATGATGACGAGCGCCAACGGATACGTCCAGACCACGACAGAGCCCGTAATGCGGGGCAGGGTGATGGCCCTCTACATGGCGATCTTCATGGG
This sequence comes from Arthrobacter sp. P1_D12, assembly GCF_056406175.1. NCBI lineage: Bacteria > Bacillati > Actinomycetota > Actinomycetes > Micrococcales > Micrococcaceae > Arthrobacter > Arthrobacter sp. P1_D12. The sequence continues at coordinate 50,024 of NZ_JBFUAR010000017.1, read as the reverse complement.
CGGAACTCCCCTTGGTGCGCCGCTCGTCGGCTGGGTGGCAAACACCGCCGGCCCCCGCTGGTCCATGGCGGTCGCGGCAGGCGCCGGCCTGCTGGCAGCCCTGATCGGGCTGGTGTGGATCATCCGCGCGAAGCACCTGCGGCTCCACTTCAACCGCCGCGCCCACGGGCTGCGGTACTTCCGCGTCGAAAGCCGGACCGGCCCGGCCGGTGCCGGCCGGGACGCGCGGCCGGAGGCACAGCAGGGCGGACGGACCTGAAACGACGACGGCGCCGTCACGGCTTAGGTTCCCAGGGGCCGTGACGACGCCGGACGCGGGGCTACTTCTTCAGTTCCGCCACGACGAAATCGATGCACTCGAGCAGTGCCGAGACATCGTCGGGCTCGATCGCCACGAAGGTGGCGATGCGCAGCTGGTTGCGGCCCAGCTTGCGGTACGGCTCGGTGTCGACGACGCCGTTGGCGCGGAGCACCTTGGCGATGGCCGCGGCGTCGATCGATTCGTCGAAGTCGATCGTGGCGATCACGTTCGAGCGGTCCTCGGCCTTGGCCACGAACGGCGTGGCGTATTCGGACGCTTCGGCCCAGCGGTAGATGCGGCCGGCAGAATCCGCGGTCCGGCCGGCGGCGAAGTCCAGGCCGCCGTTGGCGTTGAGCCACTGCACCTGGGCGTCCAGGGTCACCAGGGTGGCCAGCGCGGGGGTGTTGTAGGTCTGGTTCAGCCGGGAATTGTCGATCGCCGTCTGGAGGTCAAGGAAGTCGGGAATCCAGCGGTTGCCGGCCTTGATCCGTGCCGCCCGTTCCAGCGCGGCCGGGGAGAACAGGCCCAGCCACAGGCCGCCGTCGGACGCGAAGTTCTTCTGCGGCGCGAAGTAGTACACGTCCGACTCCGCCACGTCCACGTCCAGCCCGCCCGCGGCCGAGGTCGCGTCCACGAGCACCAGCGACCCCTCGTCGGCGCCGGCCACCCGCTGGACGGGGGCGGCAACGCCGGTTGAGGTCTCGTTCTGCGGCCACGCATAGACGTCGACGCCGGCCTCCGCCCGGGCGGTGGGGCGGGTGCCGGGTTCGGCCTTGATGATGGAGGACTCGGCAAGGAACGGCGCCTTGTTGGTGGCGGAAGCGAACTTCGAGCCGAACTCGCCGAAGGACAGGTGCTGCGCCTTGTTCTCCACGAGCCCGAAGCTGGCAATGTCCCAGAACGCGGTGGATCCGCCGACGCCCAGCACCACTTCATAGCCTTCCGGTGCCCGGAAGAATTCGCTGAGGCCGCTGCGCACCGAGCCGACCAGGTTCTTCACGGGCGCCTGGCGGTGGGAGGTCCCCAGCAGCTTCGACGATGCCGCGGCCAGGGCGTCCATCTGTTCCGGCCGGACTTTGGACGGGCCGGCGCCGAACCGTCCGTCCTTGGGCAGGAGGTTGGCGGGGATCGTGATGCTGGTGTCGCTCACAGTGGCTCCAATTTTCGGCTGGTTCGTAGCGTGGCTGGGAGGTGGCGGGCAGGGATGGCTACCACGGACACCCCTCTTCATTCTGCCTGTCTTATTTTGCCTGACAGCTCCCGGCGATACAGAAAAAGGCCTGTCATAGTCCGGTCATTGAGACGCCGGGGACGGCCGGCCGGCTGGGGCTGGGACAATAGCTTCAGGTCGATCGAAAGATTATCCGGAGTAATTCAAAATAGGCTAGGCTGGCATGCGAACGTACGGCGGTTCCCGCCTGGGCGCATCCTGCATGCAGCCCGCACGCGGTACGGTGGGAATGACGCTAGGACTGCGCTCGAGGAGCTGAGCTGAATGACGGATCTGATCGATACTACGGAGATGTATCTTCGGACCATTCTGGAACTTGAAGAAGAAAACATCGTTGCCCTCCGCGCCCGCATCGCCGAACGGCTCCGCCACTCCGGCCCCACTGTGTCCCAGACCATCGGCCGGATGGAGCGCGACGGGCTGGTGGTTGTTTCCGGCGACAGGCACCTTGAACTGACGGAAACCGGACGGAAACGTGCAATCGGTGTCATGCGCAAGCATCGTCTGGCCGAACGCCTCCTCGCGGACGTGATCGGGCTCGACTGGGCCTACGTCCACGAGGAAGCGTGCCGCTGGGAACATGTCATGAGCGAACGTGTCGAGCGAAGAATCTTCGAGATGCTCAACCACCCGACAGTCTCGCCCTACGGAAACCCTATTCCGGGGCTTGCGGATCTTGGCGGCGTGCCCAATGGCGCCCCCGTGGACAGGCCCGTGAACTTGCTGGAGGCCATGGCCGGCTACGGGGCAACTTCACGGGTTACGGTCAACCGGCTCGCGGAGCCGATCCAGGTGGAGCCGGAGCTTCTGGCCCAGCTCGACGAGGGCGGAATCAGGCCTGGCGCGCTGGTCTCGCTGGAGCGGGTGGGGGAGTACATCTCGGTCCGCGTCCCCGATATCGAAGGTGCCCTGGAGCTGCCGCCCGAGGTTGCCGCGCACGTCTTTGTAACAGTCGCCTGACCAGCCACTACGCGCCGGTCATGGGACGACCCATGAGTTGTCCACAATTGCGGTTACGGATTTATTACCGGGCGGCTTAATCGCCTATAGTTAGTGCCCAGTACCGATACCAAAGCGTTACCTGATCCGAAGCCGAGCCCTGCCAGCGGATCAGTCGCAGAACTACCTCCTGGCAGGGGCGGGGGAACCACTTTCGGCTGCTACTTCGGCAGCCTTGGGGTGAAGTCCGTCAGCGGCAAGCAGCTTCCACCGAAGGATCCCCTGGGGATGCCTCTGTGCTTGGCTGCTTGCAACGGCGGACCGGGTCTTTGATCTCTCTGACCCGAATCCGACAGCTAACTTCGCAGGCCATCCAGAGAGGAACCGTTCTTGACCACCCAGACCGCCAGGGGCCGTCGCCGCGCGACCGGTCCCGCTCCGGAGCCGCGTCCCGTCGTCGCACACACGGCCGAACGCCCGCGGGACGTGCACCGCGATGAACGCCGTCGCCGTCGCAGTCCGTTCCGCCAGGTCACGGACTTTGCCGCGGCCAGCGGAGTCGGGCAGAAGGCCGGGATCGCACTGGCCGCAACTGGTCTGGTTCTGACTGTGACGGTCCCCGTCACGAGCCCGGTGATGGCTTCGAATCCGGGAGAATCCGGCGCGCTCTCGGCTGCCGTGCAGCCGGATGTCACCGCTGCCGCTGCCGCCAAAGTCGACTTCAACCGCACGGCCGTCACCACGAAGGGTGATCCGGACGGGAAACTCAAGCAGCTGCTGAGCGCCCAGTCTGTGGGCACCATCACCCGCGCGGCATCGGCCGGCACCCTGGGTGCGCCGCTCGACCAGCTGGTCACGGCCTCGCCCTTCGGCTACCGCGTCAGCCCCATTACCGGGGGCGCGGGGGAGTTCCACCGCGGCCAGGATTTCGCCGCCCAGTGCGGCACGGCGGTCCACGCGGCCGCCAGCGGCACCGTGACCTTCAACGGCTGGCATCCCTTCGGCGGGGGGAACCGCGTGGTCATCGATCACGGCAACGGACTGGAGACCACGTACAACCACCTGTCCTCGGCCTCGGTCAAGGTCGGCCAGAAGGTTTCCCGCGGTGACGTCGTCGCCATGAGCGGGACCACCGGCGCCTCCACCGGCTGCCACCTCCACTTTGAAGTGATGGTCAACGGCGAAGTCGTTGACCCGCTCGGCTGGCTCTAGAAAGACGATGGGCAGCTCTCAACTTCTTGTGACACGCCGTGATCTGAATGTGACATTGGATCCGGACTGCTGTAGGGTTTGAAGCACGCCAACTTTTCCGAAGTTGGCGCTCTTGAGTGGATTGCCTAGCTCTGCCACCGCTCAAGGTCCGTTCGCATTACATCGTCTGGCAGGGGCGGGGGAACCAATTTTGGCCTTCGAAAGAAGGCCTTGGGGTTAAGTCGCAAAGCTTCCCAGGAAGCAGCGCGGCCGGGTGACTCCCATCCGAATCCGACAGCTCACCTCGTAGGCATTGGGAGAGGCTACTTTCGTGTCTTCACGCCACAATTCTGCGCGCATGCGCACCGGCGAGGCTCTGTCGAGCCCGCTGGAATCCACATCACGTGCCGCCCTTGCCGGCGCCCGGATTGGATCACGTTCCGCAGGCTCAATCTCTACCGAGCCCGGACAGCATGCAGTTTCCGCTTTTGGCGCGTCTTCGCAGTACACCCTTCGCTAAGTAACCCATTTCGGGGCGATCCGGCGTACCCCCAAGATGCCGGAGCGTCCTCAGTCCGTGCCCGAAAGCGCGCGGTCCAAGGATCACGAAAGAGAGAACTTAATGACTACTCGTGCAAACGTTGCACGGCACCGCGCCGAGGTCACCAAGACCAACTCGCTGGCTGTAATTGCTAAGGCTGTCGGCGACAACGCCGGCGGCGTGGGCCGTCAGGCCGCGGTCATCGCCGCAGCTTCCGGTCTGGTCCTGACCAGCGGAATCGCAGCCAACGCTGCTGAAACCAATGTTCAGCGCGAATCCACCTCCGCTTCGGCCCTGGAAGTCCAGTCCGCAGCTCCGGCCACCATCTCGGCCGCTTCCACCATCGCGATCTCCTACGAGAAGCCCGCCGTGACCACCACGCCGGCTCCCGTCGTCGAGGCTCCCAAGCCCGTCGTGAAGGTCCAGGACGCCACGGCCACGGCCACCCGCGCCGGCGGCACCGAGCTGGGCGTCAGCGGCGGCGTCGCTGCCCAGGCCCCCGCGGGCATCGGAAGCGGCGCAGGCGCGACCATCGCCGCTGCTGCCTACGCACAGATCGGCGTGGCGCAGGACTGCACCGCCCTGGCCACCAACGCCCTGGCCGCGGCCGGCATCCACTACCACGGCTGGCCGGCAGGTTACCTGTCCCTGGGCCGCACCGTGAGCGCCGCCGAGGCACGCCCGGGCGACCTCGCCTACTACCAGAACGGCGGCGTGGGCATGGCTCACATCGCGGTCTACGTCGGCAACGGCATGGCAGTGCACGGCGGCTGGAACGGCGGCACCACCGCGCTGTACAGCGTCAACGTCGGCTCCGGCCCGGTCTTCATCCGCGTCGGCGCCTAAGCACGAACCCCAGCATTCCGAAAGACCCCCGCCTCCAGGCGGGGGTCTTTTGCGTTGCCGCGCAGTGAACTTTCCGCGCTGAGGACCGCGCCGGTGAAAAAATATTCGGTGATCCGGCACTTGAGTGTTTACTCTTGTGTTGTCGATCCATAGCCCGACCATGCAGAGGGCAGCCGGCCCTCGTGCCGCTGGCGGGTGCGGCCGTGAAGAGGTATGCGGATGCGCACTCTCGTTCTGAATGCTGGATATGAACCGCTGGCGGTCATCACCTTCCGCCGGGCGCTCGTCCTTGTCCTGACCGGAAAGGCCAGCGTGGTGGCCGAAGGGGACGACCCCGTGGTCGGCCCCCAGGACATTTTGGGCCGCCCGTCCGTGATCCTGCTGAACCGCTACATCCGGCCCAGGTATAACACGATGACTGCGGTGAGCCGCCGCGGCGTGCTGCGCCGGGATGCCCACCGCTGCGCGTACTGCGGCAAGGCTGCCCACACCATCGACCACATCCAGCCCAAATCGCGGGGCGGAGCCGACTCCTGGGAGAACCTGGTGGCGGCGTGCCTGCGGTGCAACAACGCCAAGAGCGACCATACGCCGGCGGAGATGGGCTGGAAGATCGGTTTTGTTCCGGGCCCGCCAAAGGGTGCCATCTGGCAGATCAAGGAACTCGAGAAGCCGACGCCGGCCTGGGATCCGTTCCTGCTGCCTGAATCGGCTGCCTGATCTGCCTCCTTGCTGGCTGATCAGCCGGTGAAGACGCTGCCGGCGCACGTTACGGCTTGTTCAGTGGCCGCTGGCGCCGGGCTAGGCTGAACCGATGGAGTTCGATGCCATCATTCTCGCCGGGGGGCGGTCCTCACGCCTCGGCGGCGTGCCCAAATCCGGGCTGATCTACGACGGCGCCACCCTCCTGGAGCGGTCACTGCGGGCCGCGGGCGCGGCGGGGCTCACCGTCGTCGTCGGCCCCGACCCCGGGGGCCTGCCCGGCGGCGTCCTGACCTGCCGGGAAGAGCCTCCCTTCGCGGGTCCGGCCGCAGCCATCGCGGCGGGGCTGGCCGCCCTGGCCGCCGATCACGCGAGCCGGCACGCAGCCGCCGCGCCCTATACCCTCGTCCTGGCGTGTGACATGCCCCGGTCGGAAGGCGCGGTCCGTGCCCTGGCCGAGGCGCTGGCCGCGTCTGCTGCAGGCACGCCGGAAAGGGGTGGGGCCGACGGCGTCATGGCCGTCTCGGCCGACGGCCGGAAGCAGCCGCTTGCGGGCTTTTATGGCACGGCTGGGCTACAACGTTCTGTCGCGGACGCCGCGTCCCGGGACCGGCTGGAAAACGCGTCGGTGTTCGCCCTTCTTGCTAGGCTGGACGTGCGGGAAGTTCGCGTTCCCCCGGGTTCCACGGATGACGTCGACACCTGGGATGACGCGTCCGCACTGGGGGTATCCGGCAGGATTCCCGACGGCGGTCCGGGCTCCGGCCCGGCTCTGCACAGCTGAACTCGACCATGGAGGCAAACGGTGAAAAGCCAGGACGAAACACTGGAAGACTGGTGCCGTGCCCTGCTCCAGGCCCTGGAGCTGGACGACGTTGAGATTGACGTGAATGAGGTCCTCGCCCTGGCCGGCGTGGCCGCCCATTCCGTGGTGCGCCCGGCGGCACCGCTGACCACATTCATTGCCGGCTTTGCGGCCGGCCTGGCCTCCGGCTCCGGGCAGGCCACGGACTCCGTGTCCATGGAGTCCGCGATGGCCGTGGCCCGCCGGCTCGCCAAGGACTACGCAGCCGCCGAAACTTCCGGGGCATGACGGCTGCGGCCCCGGACGGCAATGGCCCCGCCACCGCCGCAGGTGAAGATGGCGTCAACGATAGCGGCGGAAATGGCGTCAGAGATGGCGGTGGAGAGGCTCTCGTAGACGGCCCTGGAGGCCCTCACATCGCGGACCAGGACACCGCGGACGAGGACGCAGGGGACGAGGACACTGCCGCGGAGCCGCACAGACACCTGGCCCACACGTGGCAGGAGGCCCGGCAACTCGCGTTCGAGTGCGCCGCTCCCATCCCGGCCGCCCCTGTTCCGCTGCGGCAGACGCTTGGCCGGACGCTCGCGGCGGACGTCGTTGCCCGGCAGGACATGCCCCATTACGCTTCCTCTGCCATGGACGGTTGGGCCGTCAACGGCAGCGGGCCCTGGATCCTGGCCGAACCCGGCCAGCGTCTGGCCCCACATCAGGCCAGCCCGATTGCCACCGGCGGCCTCATCCCGCCCGGGGCCAAGGCAGTGTTGCGCAGCGAAAGCGGCATCATCGACGCCGACGACGACGGCCTGCCCGTCCTGAAGCTGGGCGGCACCGCGAAGCCGGGAGACCCGCGCAACGGCGACCACATCAGGAAGGCCGGGGAGGAAGCCGCCGCCGGGGACGTCCTGATCAAGGGCGGCACGGTCCTGAACCCGGCCCATCTGGCGCTCGCCGCGCTGGCCGGAAGTGACGCCCTCCCCGTGCTCGGCAAGGCCGTGGTCCGCCTCGTTTTCACTGGCTCCGAGGTCGTGACGAGCGGGATACCGGCACCCGGGCAGGTCCGCGACACCTTCGGACCCCAACTGGCCGCCGTGGTGGGAATGCTCGGCGGGATCTGTACCGAAGAAGTGAAAGTCGGCGATACCTACGCCGAGTGGCTCGCCGCCCTCGAGGACACCGATCCTGCCGGTGAAAACCTTCCTGCCGACGTCGTGATCACCACCGGCGGCACGGGGCGCTCCGGGACAGACCACCTCAGGCGCTCGGTCGCCGAGCTCGGCGGCCGCCTGCTGATCGACGGAATCGCCATGCGCCCGGGCCACCCCGCCGTGCTGGCCGAGCTGCCGGACGGCCGTTACATCCTTGGCCTGCCAGGAAACCCGCTCGCGGCCATGATGGCGCTGTCCACGATCGGTGCCCCACTCCTGGCGGCACTCGGGCACGGCGTGATCCCCCCGCTCAGCGAGGTGCCCTGCGGCTCGACGATTGACGCCGACCCGGGCCGGACCCGGCTCATGCCCTTCCGGCTGCTCTACGGCATGGCATCGCCGGCGCAGCACACCGGCCCTGGAATGATGCGGGGGCTGGCCGCCGCCGACGGTGTGCTGGTGGTCCCGCCCCATGGCGTGCAGCTGGGGGAACTCGTCCCCGCCTTCGCCCTCCCGTGGAGTGCGCCGTTGCCTGACGCTTCGGCGGCGGCCGCCGAACAGAAGCCGGCGGCGAAGCGGACCGCCAGGAAAACCGCGGCCAGCGACGGTCCGGTGGACTGGAGTGCCCTTTTGGGCTGAGCCCTGGCCTGCTGCGACGGCACCGGGACAAGGCACGCCGCCAGAATCAGGCACTTACAATGATGGAACCAACCAAAGATTCAAACAGCCGCTAGCTTCAAACAGCGGCACACAATGTTGCTTAGGAGCACCGGATGGGCCGTGTGACACAGCGCCGCAAGGTGCACAAGATCGTCCTGGACGGGTCCCCGCAGGCCCTCGAATTTCCGGTCCGGCATCGGGAGGACGTCCTTGCCGTCGAGGAACCGCTGGAAATCCGGCTCGGCAACATGTCATTCTCCGTCACCATGCGAACGCCGGGCAATGACTTCGACCTCGTCGCAGGCTTCCTCGTCTCGGAGGGGATCATCTGGTCTCCCGAACAGCTGGTCTCGCTCAGGTTCTGCGCCGGCGAAGACGCCGACGGCATGCAGACCTTCAACGTGGTGGAGGCGCAGCTCAGGCCCGACGTCGTCAGGCCCGAGACCGGACGCAACGTCTTCACTTCCAGTTCCTGCGGCATCTGCGGCACTGACTCGATCGATGCCGTTCGGAAGTCATCGCACTACAGCCCGGCACACGATCCGCTGACTGTCCCCGTCGAAACGCTCGCGGCCCTCCCGGACGCCCTCCGGTCCGCCCAGGAGGTCTTCGAAGTCACCGGCGGCGTGCACGCTGCCGGCCTCTTCAGGATCTCCGACGACGGCTCGGCCGAGTTGCTGTGCCTGCGCGAAGACGTGGGCCGGCACAACGCGGTGGATAAGGTGGTGGGCTGGGCGCTCCGCGAAGGCCTGCTCCCGCTCCGGGGCACCGTGTTACAGGTGTCCGGCCGGGCATCGTTCGAGCTCGTCCAAAAGGCGGCCCTCGCCGGTATCCCGGTCCTCGCCGCTGTCAGTGCCCCCTCGAGCCTGGCCGTCGAGCTCGCCGAGGCCAGCGGGATGACCCTGGCCGGGTTCAGCCGCGGGACCAGCCTGAACGTGTACGCGGGCCAGCAACGCGTCGCGGTTCCGGCGCCTGCGGCCGGCTAGGGGCAACAGTTGGCCAATGGGTTCTCCGCGGCGTAAGTTTTATCCATCGATTGGAGTCGATCGGACCCCCCAGCGCTGAAGAGGATCACATTGCACGACGACCGCCGTCTTACGGAAGTCCGGCTGGACCGCTTTCTGCGTGACCGGATCGGCCCGGCCGTCTACCCGCGCAGCGTGCCGCTGACGCTGAGCAGCTGGGACGCGCCGGACGAACCCGTGCCGGTGCTCGAGGCCCTGCGGCAGGAGTTCACGCCCCAGGAACACGGCGCGGCCTGGGGCCGGCCCTGGAGCACCAAGTGGCTCCGGCTCCGGGGTGAGGTTCCGGACGCCTGGGGAACCGCGGCCGGAACCTCCGTGGAAGTCCTCGTGGACCTCGGCTTCAGCGGCGACCTCCCGGGTTTCCAGTGCGAAGGCATTGCCTGGCGGTCCGACGGGACCATCATCAAGGCGATCTCGCCACGGAACCAGTACATCCCGCTCAAGCTCCTGGGCAGTGGCATGGCCGTTGACTTCTACGTCGAAGCCGCAGCCAACCCCGACTTGTCCCAGAACTGGACTTTCGCCGCCACCCCCTACGGCGACAAGGCGACGTCGGGCAGCGAGCCGAAGTATCGCCTCGGCAGGATCGCCATCGCCGAATGCAACCAGACTGTCTGGGAACTGCAGCAGGACATCCTCACGCTCAGCGGGCTCATGCACGAGCTGCCCATGGACCAGCCCCGCCGCCACGACATCCTGCGGTCGCTCGAACGCATGCTGGACATCATGGACCCCGACGACGTTGCCGGGACCGCGGAGGCCGGACGGGCCGCCTTGGCCGATGCCCTGTCCCGGCCGGCCTATGCCTCGGCGCACCAGCTGGTGGCCACGGGCCACGCCCACATAGATTCGGCCTGGTTGTGGCCTGTCCGGGAAACCATCCGCAAGTGCGCCCGGACGTTCTCCAACGTCGTCGCACTGATGGACGAGAATCCCGATTTCATCTTTTCGTGCTCCTCCGCCCAGCAGCTCGCGTGGATGAAGGAGTACTATCCGGAGCTCTTCGGGCGCATCCGGGACAAGGTCCGCGCCGGCAGGTTCGTTCCCGTCGGCGGGATGTGGGTCGAATCCGACTCCAACATGCCCGGCGGCGAGGCCATGGCACGGCAGTTCCTCGAGGGTAAGAGCTTCTTCCTGGCCGAATTCGGGGTCGATTGCCAGGAGGCGTGGCTGCCGGACACCTTCGGCTATTCCGCCGCCCTGCCGCAGATCATCAAGGCCGCAGGCAGCCGCTGGTTCCTGACCCAGAAGATCTCCTGGAACCAGGTCAACAGGATGCCTCACCACACCTTCAACTGGGAGGGAATCGACGGCACCCGGGTCTTCACCCATTTCCCACCTGTGGACAGCTACAACTCCGACCTCAGTGCCCGGGACCTGGCGCACGCAGAACGGAACTACCGGGACCACGGACGCGGAGGCACGTCGCTGGTTCCGTTCGGCTACGGCGACGGCGGCGGGGGCCCAACCCGCGAGATGCTGGCCGCAGCGCAGCGCACGGCGGATCTGGAAGGATCTCCGAAGGTGCGGATCGGCTCGGCGGCCAGCTTCTTCAGCCAGGCCCAGGCCGAGTATGAGCCCCTGCCGGTCTGGGTGGGGGAGATGTACTTGGAACTGCACCGCGGCACCTACACCAGCCAGGCCAGGACCAAGCTGGGGAACAGGCGCAGCGAGCACCTCCTCCGGGAGGCCGAGCTCTGGAGTGCCACGGCGGCTGTGCGGACCGGGCACCGCTATCCGGCTGCGGAGCTCAAGCGCCTCTGGCGGCTGGTTCTGCTGCAGCAGTTTCACGACATCCTGCCGGGCAGTTCCATCGCCTGGGTCCACCAGGACGCCGAACGGAACTATGCCGCCGTCGAACGGGGACTGGAAGCGATCATCACGAACGCCGCGGCGGCGGCCCTCGGCACCGGCAGCCGCGAATTCCTGCTCAACGCTGCCCCGCACAAGCGCTTGGGCGTGCCTGCCCTGGCCGCTGCCGAACCGGTCCGGCCCGGGCAGCCGGTAGAGGTCACTGAGGACGGCGGCGGCTACATTCTGGACAATGGCATCATCCGTGCCGTGGTGGATGCCCGCGGACTACTGGTCTCCCTCACGGACCGGGCCACCGGACGCGAGGCGATTGCTCCCGGCGAGGTGGGAAACCTCCTGGAGCTGCACCGGGACACGCCCAATGAATGGGACGCGTGGGACATCGACGCCTTCTACCGCAGGAACGTCGTCCGTTTGGAACAGACGCTTTCGGTGGCACTGGAGCGCGACCCCCGGGGCGGAAGCCCGGACGCCGTCGTGGTGGTGGAGCGGATGGCTGGGGCCTCCGCCGTGACCCAACGGATTACGCTCGCGCCGGGTGCAGACTCGCTCGCGATCACCACGGCCGTGGACTGGCAGGAGAGCGAAAAGCTGCTCAAGCTGGGCTTTGCATTGGATGTCAGGGCGGACCGGTCGGCGGCGGAGACGCAGTTCGGGCACGTGTTCCGCCCGACCCATGTCAACACGTCCTGGGAGGCCGCGAAATTCGAAATCTGCGCCCACCGCTGGATCCACGTCGCCGAGCCGGGCTATGGGGTGGCGATCTCCAACGCTTCCAGCTACGGCCACGACGTCTCCCGCAATGTCCGGGAGGACGACGGCGGCACCACCACCACAGTGCGGCTCTCGCTCCTGCGGGCACCGAAGTTTCCGGATCCCGGCGCGGACCAGGGCAAGCACGAGCTGCACGTCACGGTCCGTCCGGGCGCCACGATCGCCGACGCCGTCGAGGAGGGCTACCGCACCAACCTGACGCCGCGGGTGGTGCACGGGGCGCAAGGGGTGGAGCCGCTGGTCAGCGTGTTCAACCAGGCCCTTGTCATTGAAGCGGTCAAACTCGCTGAGGACGGTTCCGGGGATGTGATTGTCCGGCTCTATGAAGCACTGGGGGAGCGGTCCACCGGCGTGGTGAAGGCCAATTTCCCGGTCCGCGGGCTGCACGCCGTGGACCTGCTGGAACGGCCCGTCGACGCCCCGGGAGTGACGGCAGGCGGCAATTCCGCCGAGCTGACGTTGCGGCCCTTCCAGCTGGTCACGCTGAGGTTTGTGCGCTGAAAGACGGGGCCGCCTGACGCCGCCTTCCCTGCAGGGGAATCCGGCTAGCACTGTCCGGAACGACGGAACTGCCCTTAAACAGGCTGAGTGGGAGCGGTCCTTCCGGACCGCTACCACTCATCCCCCCAATGGCGCTTGGACGGCTGCCTCTGCTCCGCACGGCTGACTTCCGTACACGAAGCGGTTGCCGCTTTCACACATTCATGATTCTCTCACGGTCTAATGATTTTGTGAATGCCCTATGTCTCATTCTTGCGCAATGTTGCGCGAGTGTTATTAGTTTTCTTCGCGACGAGCCCGGACGCCCAGAACAGTCCAAGGCCCAGGACGTAACCCACCACGGCCAGATAGTTGACGGTCTGCTGCGCGAGGAGCCAGTCGTTCGTGGCGAAGGAGGCGGGGATGGTGAACGCGGTGGCCAGGGCACCGAGGCAGGTCAGGAGGGCTGCGGCACGCACCAGCCGCGGCAGCTGGCTCCTGGCGGTGGCCAGCAATGCCGGCAGCAGGGCGAGCGAGACAAAAGCAGGATAGGTGCGGCCGGCCGCAGCGTAGAACGGCGCCAGGGCGGCATTGCGTCCACCGTCGTCCGCGATGTCCAGCATGCCGGCCGAGGACCCGCGGGTGTCCATGAAGAAGAAGGTCCCCGCCACGACGACGGCGCTGACGGCCAGGGCCCAGCGCCCGGGCGGGCCCGCGATGAGGCGGTAGCCGCGGGGGTCCGCCAGTCCCGTCGCCACACGGAGGCCGACCAGCAGGACCACCGCGAATACAAGGAAGCGCAAGATCAGGTGGGTGAGGTTCCATCCGCCCAGCACCGCGTCGATCGCCTCGTAGGGGCCGGTCACCGAAAGCAGGCTGCACAGCGTCGCGAGAAACAGGATGCAGAAGACGGTCCTGTTCCGCCCCCGGAGCGCATCCGGAACGCGGAGGAGGAGCACCACGGAGCAGATGACCAGCGTGCCCCACTGGAGGGTTGCAATCATTCCGGATTCTCCAACATCACATGCCTGCTCAGCCCCAAGATGGTCAGGTTATGCCAGCTTGCTTCTTCGGCGCCCGCTTCGCAAGCGTCTTGGCCAACCAGATCAGGGACAGTCCCAGGACCAGGCATAGAACGGCCGAATAGTTGAAGAAGAACCGCATGAATCCGAGAGACGGAGGAATGACGGGGGAGAGCAGGCTCAGGGAGATAGCCACGGTGCCCAGCGCGAGCAACGCCGCGCTTGACCGCACCAAGACCGGGAGGCCGCTGCGCAGGGTCCGCACCATGGCCGGAAACAGGGCCACGGTGATGAACCCCGGATAAAGGCGCCCGGCGGCCCCGTAAAACTCCACCAAGGCAGCATTGCGGTCATCCTTGGCGGACACGGCGACCAGCCCCGCCGAGGAGCCGGCGGTGTCCATCATGAGGAAGACCACCACCACCACAGCCGAAGCGGCTGCGGCTACCACAATTCCAACAGGGCCGGTGATGAGCTTTAGGGCGTCATCCGCACTGAAGCCCCGGGCCACCCGGACTCCAAGAAAGAAGATGGCTGCGAAAATGACGAAGCGCAGCACCAGATTGGCGATGTTCATGCCGCCCAGGAGCTGGTCCACGGCCAGATACGGGACGTCGATGCTGAGCAGGATCGCGAGGGTCATGAGGGCAAAGATGGCGAACAGGGAACGGTTCTCACCCCGGAGGGCGCTGGGCACGCGGGCGAGCGTGACGATGCCGCACACCGCCAGCGTGGTCCACTGCAGTGTCGCGATCATCCGAGGTTCTCCCAAATCTTCTCTGTTTGTGCCTGCTCCTGTTCGTGGCGCCGCAGCGATTTCCCGAGCGCCTGCAACCGGTCCCCGGCCAGTGCGCTCAGTTCACCGTCGGAGAGGGCGTCCAATGCGGCCTGCTTCGCCCCAGGCGTCCAGCCAGCCTCGGCCTCGGTGATCAGGCCCGTGGCGACGAGCCCGCCCGTGAATCCTACGCCCGCCGCGCGGGCAGTCTCGACCGCCAGTTCGGGGGACAGCCTGTTGGCTGTGAGCTGGGCCGAGTAATTCTGCGGTGCCACGCCGGTGGCCGCCGACACCCGGTGACGCAACTCACCGTCGTCGATCGCGTCCACCCAGTTCCGGACCGAGGTTGCGTGCGGGGCGGGGCCCAACGCCGGAGTCATTGAGCTGCCTTGGTCGCCATAGCCGCCGTAGGCCGGGGACGAGCGGGAAATGACGGCGCGCAAAAGGTCCATGGTGGCGACCTGGCTGACGAGTTCTGCCGGGGTCGGCGGCTGCGGCGGGGCGGCGAGTTCCGCGTACTGGTCGAAGGAACCGAGTTCCGCCAGCGGACTCAAGCCCAGGGCCCGGCTGATGCTGACCAGAGTGGTTTCGGCCACCTTTCCGCGGACCAGCTGCTGCGCGAAGGTGGTGCGCTTGATCCCCGAGATCCTGCACAGATCGGCCGTGCTCGCGGACGGGGCAACGCGGTGAAGCCAGAATTGGAACGCCTTTGCGGGTAGTGGCATCTAGGGCTTCCTGCGGAGTCGACGGGCAGCATGGCTACTGGCATGCGGTGGGGCAGCGGCGATTGGGGCGGCCGGTGACGGGGGCGTCACGGAGTGGGCTGGGATTTTACGTGAGGTGCTAATTCAACTATGCTAAATGGTCGAACCCGCTGGTCCGTACACCCCCCAAGTCCGGACCGGCGGGTTCTTCTATGCCCGGCCGCTTTTCTGTCCCGTCCGGCCCCGCAGTTTCTCCCGGTCGGGACGGCCCGTTTTGGGCCGCAGTGAGAGGATGAAGTAATGACTGCAACCCTTGTTGCCAAGGATCTTTCCGGTGGACACGATCACCGCACACTCTTCTCGAAGCTGTCCCTGACCGTAGCCCCCGGCGACGTCGTCGGCGTCGTCGGCGCCAATGGTGCCGGCAAATCAACCCTGCTGCGGCTGCTGGCCGGCGTCGACGGTCCGCAGGAAGGCACCGTGAGCCTGGCCCCCGCCGACGCCTTTGTCGGCTGGCTGCCGCAGGAACACGAACGCATTGCCGGCGAAACGGTCGCGGCCTACATCGCCCGGCGCACCGGCTGTACCCAGGCGACCCTGGAGATGGAATCCACCGCGGAGGCGCTGGGCTCCGGCGCTCCGGGCTCCGACGACGCCTACTCCCTGGCCTTCGACCGCTGGATGGCCTCCGGCGCCGCCGACCTGGAGGACCGCATCCCGTCCGTCCTGGCGGACCTTGGCCTCGATGTGGGCCCCGACGCCGGAATGACTGGCCTGTCGGGTGGCCAGGCGGCCCGCGTGGCGCTCGCCGCCCTGCTGCTGAGCCGGTTCGACATCGTGCTCCTGGACGAACCCACCAACGACCTGGACCTCAACGGCCTGGCCAAGCTCGAGGCCTTCGTGCAGGGCCTGCGCGGCGGCGCCGTCCTGGTCTCGCATGACCGCGAGTTCCTGGCGCGCTGCGTCACCACGATCGTGGAACTGGATCTGGCCCAAAACTCGGTGGCGGTATACGACGGCGGCTACGAGGCCTACCTGGAGGAACGCGCCGTTGCCCGCCGGCACGCCCGGGAACGTTTCGAGGAGTACGCGAACACCAAGGCGGACCTCGTCTCCCGGGCCCGCACCCAGCGCGAATGGAGCTCCCAGGGCGTCCGCAACGCGATGAAGAAGAACCCGGACAACGACAAGATCCGCCGGGCGGCCAGCACCGAGTCCTCCGAGAAGCAGGGCCAGAAGGTCCGGCAGATGGAGTCCCGCATCGCCCGGCTCGAAGAAGTGGAAGAGCCGCGCAAGGAATGGCAGCTGCAGTTCAGCATCGGGGCGGCGCCCCGCTCCAGCGCCGTCGTGGCCACCCTGCGCGACGCCGTCGCGGTGCAGGGCGACTTCACCCTCGGCCCGGTGAACCTGCAGCTGAATGCGGGGGAACGGATCGGGATCACGGGTCCCAACGGCGCCGGCAAATCCACCCTGCTCCGGCTCCTGCTCGGCGTCCAGCAGCCCGACTCCGGTGACGCCTCCATGGGCGCGTCCGTGGCCGTCGGCGAGATCGACCAGGCGCGCGGGCTCTTGTCCGGCGAGCTGTTGCTCGCAGACGCCGTCGAGGCCGTCCTGACGGAGCAGACCCCGGCCGAGGTGCGCACCCTGCTGGCCAAATTCGGCCTCAAAGCCGATCACACCAACCGGACCGTGGACTCCCTCTCCCCGGGGGAACGGACCCGGGCCGCCCTGGCGCTGCTGCAGGCCCGCGGCGTGAACCTGCTCGTGCTGGACGAACCCACCAACCACCTTGACCTGCCCGCCATCGAACAGCTCGAGGAAGCCCTCGACAGCTACGACGGCGCGCTGCTGCTGGTCACCCACGACCGCCGGCTGCTGGAAAACGTCCGCCTGGACGTGCGCTGGAACGTCGAGAACGGCGTCGTCACCGAACTGCACGCCGATGCCCCGAAAGGCAACACCAAATGAGCATGGACCGGGTCGCCTGGAGCTCCCTCTACAACATCACCCGCGCCTCCAGCGGGTCCAAGCCGTTCTCGAAGGAGACCCTGAAGCGCGTCTTCAGTTTTGCCCGCCCCCACCGCAGCAAGCTGATCGCCTTCGTGCTGCTGTCCATCGTGATGGCCTTCCTGGCGGTCGCCACCCCGGTCCTCGCCGGGCAGGTGGTTGACGAGATCATCGCCCACGCGGAGGCCTCAACGGTGATCTGGCTGGCCGTCCTGATCGCGATCGTGGCGGTCGCCGAGGCTGGAATCGGCCTAGTGACGCGCTGGATGTCCTCCACCATCGGCGAAGGCGTGATCGTGGACCTGCGCACGAAGGTCTTCGACCACGTCCAGAAGATGCCGATCGCCTTCTTCACCAGGACCCGGACCGGGGCCCTGGTCAGCCGGTTGAACAACGATGTCATTGGCGCGCAGTCGGCCTTCGCCGGCACGCTCTCCGGCGTGGTCAGCAACGTCGTGGCCCTGGCGCTGACCCTTGCGGTGATGCTGAACAAATCGTGGCTTGTGACAGTGCTCGCCATGCTCCTGCTGCCGATCTTCCTGATCCCGGCCCGCCGGATGGGCTCCAAGCTGGCCGATCTGCGGCGCGAAGCCGCCGAGCACAACGCCACCATGGGCACCCAGATGACCGAGCGCTTCTCCGCGCCCGGCGCCACGCTGGTTAAGCTTTTCGGCCGCCCCGACGAGGAATCCCGCGAGTTCGCCCTCCGGGCCGGCCGCGTCCGGGACATCGGCGTCCGCACCGCCATGCTGCAATTCACCTTCGTCACGGCGCTGACACTGGTCTCGGCCTTGGCCCTGGCACTGGTCTACGGCCTGGGCGGCTGGCTCGCACTCGCCGGGCAGTTGAACGCGGGCGACGTCGTCGTGCTCGCGCTGCTGCTCACCCGCCTGTACGCGCCGCTTACGGCACTTTCGAACGCACGGGTGGAGATCATGAGCGCCCTGGTCAGCTTCGAACGCGTCTTTGAGATCCTGGACCTCAAGCCGCTCATCCAGCAGAAGCCGGATGCGGTGGCCTCCCCGCCAGGTCCGCTCTCGGTGGAGTTCGACAATGTCCGCTTCGCCTACCCCTCGGCGGAGAAGGTCTCGCTGGCCTCCCTGGAGGACGTGCGGACCCTGGACACCCGCGGCGGCGAGGAAGTGCTGCACGGCATCAGCTTCCGGGTGGAGCCGGGTCAGACGGTGGCCCTCGTCGGCTCCTCCGGGGCGGGCAAGTCCACCATTGCGCAGCTCCTGTCGCGCCTGTACGACGTCGACTCCGGCGCCATCCGCTTCGGCGGCACGACGCCCGGCGCGGGCGTGGACGTCCGTGACCTCACGTTCGACTCGATACGCGCGACCCTCGGGATGGTGACGCAGGACGGTCACCTGTTCCACGAGAGCATCGCCTCCAACCTGCGTCTGGCCCGGCCGGAGGCCACCGAAGAGCAGATGTGGGATGCGCTGCGCCGTGCCCGGCTCGAAGACATGATCCGGTCCCTGCCCGATGGGCTGGACACCGTGGTGGGGGAGCGCGGCTACCGGCTCTCCGGCGGCGAGCGGCAACGCCTGACGATCGCCCGCCTGCTGATCGCCCAGCCGCGGGTGGTCATCCTCGACGAAGCCACCGCCGCGCTGGATTCGACCAATGAGGCCGCCGTCCAGGAGGCGCTGGGCGCCGCGCTGGAAGGCCGTACCGCCGTCGTGATCGCCCACCGTCTCTCGACGATCCGTGCGGCGGACGCGATCCTGGTGGTGGAGGACGGCTCGATCGTGGAGCGCGGTACCCACCGGGAGCTTCTCGCCGCCGAGGGCCGCTATGCGGAGCTGTACCGGACGCAGTTCTCCGAGGCCAGCGCGGTGGCCCAGGAATCCGTGCCCGGCTACTGAGCCGGCGTTTGGAAGCCGGCGTTGGAGGCCCGCGTTGGAGGGCCCTGGCCGTTACGGGTCCTAGCCGGACGGCTTGGCGGACAGGGCCGGCAGCACATGGTCCGTCAGCAGCGGGGCGAGGTCGCCGGGCAGCTCGCCGGACAGGTCCAGCCAGCGGATCTCGGCGATTTCCGCCGACGGCCGGGCGCTCCATACCCCGGGCGCCGTGAAGACCGTTGCCTCGATCTGGGTGGCCGCCTCGTTGGCGGCATCCGCCAGCCAGCAACCCAGCAGGTCCAGGCGGTCCGGGGCCAGCACGATCCCCACTTCCTCCTGGAGCTCGCGCGCCGCAGCCTGGGCCGCTGTTTCGCCTGCCTCGGGTTTGCCGCCGGGGTGCATGAACTTGTCCGTGCCGCGTTTGCGGACGGTCAGGAGGCGTCCGGAGCGATCGAAAACGCAGACGGCGGAGACGACGATGCGCGGGTTCACCCGGCGCGCCCTGAATCCGGCGCGGCATCCGGCGTCGCATCGGGGGTCATATCCGGGGTTACTCCCGGCGTCACGCCTGGCCTTGTCTCGGGATCCGGGCCTGGTCCTGCTTCTGGTTTTGCTTTCAGCCGGTGCAGGACGGACTCCAGCAGCTGGTCCTTGGCGGGCCCGGTGACGTCCCAGCGGTAGCCGCATTGGTCCGGACCGCGGAAGGTGTACGTCACGCGGTAGGTGTCCGGGTCGCACCAGTGCTCGTCCTGATTGGTTTGCCCGGCGAAGCCCATGCGGTGGAAGGGGCGGCCGTCCGGGAAGTACACGTCCAAGACATCGGGGGTGTCCGACGGCCGCAGCAGATATTCCCGGCTCGCCGGGCCGGCGAACGGCGAGCCGCCCAGGGGCGCCAAGCGCACGGTGCCTTCTTCACGCCACCATAGGCCGCCGTCGTCGTCGGCAGTGAAGCGTACGACGCCGGTGTAGGTTCCGCTGGTCCCGGTGCTGCGGTCCAGCAGGGTGCGGTCAACGGACCAGGAGCCGCGCAGGTAGGCGCGGAGGTCAAAGTCCGGACCCGTGTCCGGGGTTTCGTCCGGGGCAGGAATGTTCAAGTGCCCTCGATTGGAATCGAACCAACGACACCGGCTTTAGGAGAGCCGTGCTCTATCCACTGAGCTACGAGGGCGGATGTCCGCGGGCGGCCGGGGCCGGTCCGGTCGGACACGGATATAAGCATACAAGGTGAGCGCGCGTACTACGCTCTTGGCATGACTGCAGGAACCACCGAGCTTTCCGCCGGAGCCCTCTACTACCCCGATGTGGCCGCGACCAGGTTTTACGTCGGGGCCCTGGCGAAGCTGAGCGTGCTGCAGTATTTCGTGGCCGAGTCGGCTGTGATCGGTGCCTGGGCGGGAGCGGAGCCATACAGCCGCCGCACGGGCTACATCAGCGACCTCGGCGCCGTGGCGTGCGGAGAGTTCTCCGGCCGGGACGTCTGCTCGCCGGCGCACCTGCTGATGAACGCGTCATTTGTGGTCCAAGGCCTTGGCATGGTGGTCGGCGCGCTGCTGCTCGGCTCGGCGCTCCTGTGCTGTGCCGCGCGGACCGGAGTGCCCCTCCGGCGCGGCCGGGTGCCGGGGCGGGTGCACGGCCGCGCGCGCTGGGGCGCAGGGGTGGTGGCAGCGGCCGCCGCCCGGCTGCTGACCGGCGCCGCCGGGGCAGGAACGGTCATCGTGGGGCTGGTGCCCGAGGACACGGGATCGGCCTGGCACGTGGCCGGCGCCCTGATGTACTTCGCCGCCGGGGCCCTGGCGCTCCTGATCCTTGGTTGGCTTTGGCTCCGGCAGACTCCGCTCGGGTGGTTCATCCTGGGCTGCGGGGCCGTGTCCCTGGCGGCGCTCATTGCGGGCGGACTGACGGGCATGCACGTACCGGAACCCGGTACCCTCGAACGGCTCATGGGCTATCCCATCACCGTCGGCGTCGCCGCGGCAGGCCTTGTCATCGCCCAGCGGGTCCAGCACGAACGCACGGCACGCAAGCTCGCCCGGGCCCAGGCCGGCTGAGGCAAGCTTCAGGGTGTCAGATGACCGGCAGGGGCCTGACCTTGCATTATCATGAGGGCACCCACCGGAACATCCCGGTGCGGGCGTGTGGGTTTTTCCATCAACGCGCCAGTATGCAGACTTTGCAGTCATACGGGGACGAATGTTAAATCAGCGAGTCTTGCCGCTCTTCGGTGCGGACAGCGTGACGACCGAACAAAAGGTTGCGTTCCGGCCCCGTCGGTGGGGCCCCGAAGTTCATCCCGGGGCGCTGTCTCTTGGTCGTCTGAGACTGTTTATGTGCAAAATGGTCACTGTTCGGCTAGGAATTCTCACCTCGCTGACCGCTCCGATCAGCTACGTTATTTCCACCGCCCTGAAAGCGCACGCCGACCACCCGACCGCAGTTCGCGGGCGTCGGGTTGGAGCGATTTCCTATCCAGTCGTCGTAATATTTCTGACGCTTTCGACCCTAATGCATGTGGTCCGCCAAGGAGCCTTTCGCGGTCTCCGCGACCATTTCAGCCCCAACAGCGCCTTCAACTCCGCGGTGGATATCTTCCTCGGGGTGGTTAACTGGCTGTATGTCAGTCCCAGGCCCAAGAAAGTGAAGGAGAGTCCCGTGATTGCCAAGACAGCCGAGGAAGTCGACTGGGAAACGATTCTCTATCACGGCGACCGACGGCTGAACTGTGACCTCCGGGGCTCCGCGGACCGCCGCCGTCGAATTGCGGTCCGATGATGCTCGAGGCCCTGGCCGGGCCCGAGGGGCGGCTGCCGGAGGGCCTGCCGGACACGGCAGCGGCCGCGGCCGGCGTCGTTCTGGGGGCGGCGGCGGTGACCGCGGCCCGGGCGACCGACGGTGCCGCCCGTCGCATCGGGGTGCGGATGATCGACGGCGGAATCATCGAGGTCCTGCTGCCCGCCAACCAGGAGATCGAGGGTCCGGAGGCGCGCATCGCCGGCGACATCGTCCGCACATTCGCCGCGGGACGGCGGATGCCGGTGCTCCTGGTGATCACCGGCGTCGTCGGTGTCAGCATGGAGGCCCGCCGGGTCTACAGCGGTTCCATAGCGGCGACAGCGTTCGCCCTGGTGGGCGAGAGCCCGGTGGACCGGGTCATTGCCCACTACCTCCTGCGGTCCCGAAGCGAGACGATCCCGGCCCAGTTCTTCACCTCCGAATCCGCGGCCGTTGAGTGGCTAAGGCAGTACACCCGTGAAGAATGAAGCTCCGGACCCCAGGCTGCACGCCCTCGTGGAAGGCATCGTGCGGATCGCCGGAGGCGATCTGAGCACCCGGATCCCGCATTCGGGAGCCCGCGACGACGTCGCCGCCGTCATCGCCGGCATCAACCTGATGGCCGATGACCTTCAGACCATCTATCAGGAGCTGGAAGAGCGGGTCGAAAGCCGTACGGCCATGCTGCGCGAGGCGCAGGTGGAGCTCGAACGCATGGCGCTGACCGACCCCCTGACCCAACTCGCCAACCGCACCGCACTGAACTCGGTCCTGAGCCATGCCCTGGCGGAGTCCTCACGCGGCGAAATGCCGCCGGCCCTCCTGATTCTGGATCTTGATTCCTTCAAGGGCATTAACGACACCCTGGGGCACAGCGCCGGCGACGACGTCCTGCGGGCCATCGCACGCCGGCTCCAGGACGCCGTCCGCGAGACTGACACAGTGGCGCGCCTTGGCGGCGACGAATTCGCCGTCATGCTGCCGAAGTCCAATCTGGTCCGGGCACGCAGGGTGGCGAACAGGATCCTCAAGGCACTCAGTGAGAGCCTCGACGTCGGGGACCTGAAAGTCACCTGCGGAACGAGCATCGGCCTGCGGATCGCGGAACCCGGCCAGTCCGTCGATGACCTGGTCATGGAGGCCGACACGGCCATGTACGCGGCCAAGGCGCAGCAGCACAGCAGCATCAAAGTCTTCGAGCCGGCCCTGCTGTACGCGCGCCGGCTGCAGAGCGTCATGGTTACGGAAATGCGCGAAGCTATCCGGCAGGACCAGCTGACCCTGCACTACCAGCCGGTGGTGGACCTCGCGACCGGCAGGATCGAAGGCGTGGAGGCGCTGGTCCGGTGGAACCACCCGGAGCGCGGTCTGCTCATGCCGGACCAGTTCATTCCCCTGGCCGAGGAAACCGGCATGATCGTGGACCTGGGCCACTGGGTGCTGCGCAATGCCGTGCGTCAATTGCGCAAATGGCAGCAGGACTTGCAGGTGGACAGCGGCTTTAACGTCCGGGTCAACATTTCCACCACCGAACTGCAAAACCTCGAGCTGATCGAACATGTGCGGGACATCCTCAGGGAGACCGGCGTGGATGCATCAAACCTGATCGTGGAGCTGACGGAGTCCATGGCGGTCAACGGCGGCGACGTCGACCAGTATTCGCTCAACGGCCTTCGCCGGCTCGGCGTGCAGCTCGAGATCGATGACTTCGGGACCGGCTATTCCTCCATCAGCTACCTGCGCAAGCTGCCGGTGAACGTGGTCAAGATCGACCGGAGTCTGATCAGTGGCCTCGGCGACGACGAGCAACAGCGGGACTTCGTAGCCGCGGTGCTGCACCTCATCCACGCCTGCGGCCTGAAGGCGCTGGCCGAGGGGATCGAGACGGCGGAACAGGCGGAAGTACTGCGCGAGATGGGCTGCGGCAGCGGGCAGGGCTACTACTTTGGCCGGCCTGCGCCGGCGGGCGAGATTGTGGCGTTGTTTGCGGGGAACAAGTGAGTTCAAGGAAGATGACCCGTTGGTTACTTCCGTGAGTTTAAACAGCGACGGCGGGTGTTGGAATCACTTCCGACACCCGCCGCCTGTCAATGCAGTCTCCGTTACTTCTTGATGGAGTCCGGCCACCAGCCGACGGCTACGACTGAGCTCTGGCCGGAGGTGTCAGCTGCAGCAGAAATCGCTGCGGAGGCGGACATTCCAGCGGCGGCCAGCGCACCGGCGACGAGGAGTGTTGCAAGGGTCTTCTTCATTAGGACTCCTGATACGTAAGAGGCTGATGTGACTCATGTGACTTGTGGTGCAGATTTAGTATAGGGCCAAACGACACGCCGCTGTATAACAATTCGCTCTGCAATGGATGGTTTCGTGTTATCCGCGCGAAGCTTCGGAAGACCTGAGTCAATATTGCGCAGGTCTTGCTTGCGCGGTTTGTTCGTTTCCGCTCCCGCGGCAACGGATAATTGAGATATGCAACAAAGCTCCGTTTCACCCTCGTACGCTGCTGCAGAGCTGCAGGCGCGCGAACACCGGTCCAACCACGAGTTCGGGCAGGCGGCCATCGCTGCGCAGGCGGCCGCGGACATTGCCAATGCCGAAGGCGATTCGTCCTCATGGTGGCACATGACCTTGTTCCGGGCGGAGAGCCTCCTTGCCGCCGGTGATTTCGAAGCCTGCGCGGAGGTTGCCAGTGCGCTAGTTGCCGAACCCTGGGACGGGAACTTGCAGCTTCAGGCCCAAGTGCACATCCTGCTGGCCAAGAGCCGTCAGGGCCTGGGGTTGCTCGAACAGGCGGCCGACGAGGCCAGAGTTGCAGCCGACCTCATGAATGGCGAAGATGACGTCGAGATCGCAGTCAAGGCCAGGCAGGCCCTCATTGCTGCGCTCGCCGATAGTGGAAGGCTTGACGAAGCGTGGGCAGAAAGCCTCATCATGGCGGACATCATTTCGGGCGAAGTCGATGACCAACTGGTGGGCAAAGCGTACTGGGTCATTGGGAACGTCGCGTTTCTTTGCAGCAAAGTCGCCGAGGGGCTGCACTATCACGAACTCGCCGCTGGCACCTTTTCGCCGGCACGGAACCTCACTGTTTGGGCCAAATTCAACAAGGCTTCCGCTGCCATGCGGCTTGCCGCCGATGTTGCGGACGCGGACACCCTGCGTTGCATTGAACGCGCGGAACTAGCCACGGATGTCATTGGCGGCACCGAGGAAGATCACATATTGCTCAAGCTGAACCGCGGCCACTGGAATTTCCTGGCGGGGGATCAGAAATCGGCAGTCGATACCCTAGTTGACATTTTCCCGGTCCCCGAGAAGACGTCACCGCAAATATTGGGCGAGGTGTATCTTCTTCTGGGCCGGTCGCACGCCGCTTTGGGAAACGGGGCCGAAGCCCGGAAGTACCTGATGGAGGCCGCCGACTACTTTGAGAAAGCAGGAGCCTCCCAACGTGCGGAACAGGCTCTTGAATTCCTGACCGAAGTACCCTGACTTCGCACTGAACTGGACATGCTCTCCCCTGGACTTGAGGGATGGACATAATGGCAAGATGTCCACCGGCCGGGCCGAACGCCGGACATGTCCCGTGCTCGACGCCGGGTTCGAAGGACGGTTCCAGCCGCCGTGACCAAGAATGGACATGTCCCGTGTCCTATGCCGCGGATCGGGCAACAGCCCTGCCACCGCAACCAAGAATGGACATGTCCCGTGTCCTAAGCCGGGAATAGAGAGCTAGCCCTGCCGCGCAGGTCAGGACTGGACATGTCCCGGGGTGGGGGAAGCCGCGGCAGCCTTGCGTCCGAGGAACACGGCGGCGACGCCGGCCACGACGCTCAGCGCCAGAAGGACCCAGCCGGCCACGGTGAGCCCGGAGGCCAGGGCGACCTGACCGCCGTCGAGAGTGTCGGCGGACATCATTTCATCGATCACCGTGTTGCCCCACAGCCGGACCGCAGCAAAAAGCAGCGGCAGCGACCACAGCGCCCAGCGCAGGGATTTCCGTGCCACGTTGGTTCCGATCAGCAGCAGCCAGGTGAAGCCAAAGATCAGCGGGAAGAGCATCCCGGCCGTCTTGTGGACATAGTTCAGCTGGCCCCGGGCATCGGCGTCCATGGCCGCGCGCAATTGCTCCACGAACCCCAGGTCAAAGCCGCCCACCAACGAGTCGGGCATTGCCTGGCCGCCCGACAACTGGGTGAGCTGGTTGAGGGTGAGCAGGTGCAGATACCAGAACAGGAACAGGCTGGCCACGACCCCGGCGATGACAATCAGATTGCTGTTGCTCTGTGCCTTCTGCGGTGTCCGGCTGGTGGTCGGATTGATCACCGGAGGGAGGTGGTGCTGGGGGACCGCCGCGTTGGCGCCGTGCTTTTTGATCCGCTGCGCGGGTGTCTTGGCCATGGCTCCATTATCGCCCGTCCTGCACACCCCTCCGCGCCGCCGTCTACCCGGCCGTCCGCGCCGGCTGTTCACTGCCAACGGGCGCCGATAGTCTGGGATGCGTGACCGAACTAGGAAAACACCGGCTCGGCCGGCACAGCACCGCAGATCTCGACCCCTCACTGGATGACTACCAACTGGCCGAGGCCCTGCTCCGCGAGGCCGGCACGCTGGCGCTGTTGATGCGGCAGGCCGGGCTTGAGGGCAGGCAGAAGACGTCGGTCTCGGACGTGGTCACGGCCGCCGACCACGCTGCCGAATCCTACGTGCTGGAACAGCTTCGGCGCTGCCGGCCCAATGACGCCGTCCTGGGCGAGGAGGGCGCCTCCGTGGCGGGCAGCAGCGGCCGGACCTGGGTCATTGACCCCGTCGACGGGACCTTCAACTTCCTGCACGGATCCACGTACTGGTGCTCGGCCATTGCCCTGAAGGATTCCTCCGGTGCAGGGCTGGGTGCCATCTTCCAGCCAGAGGAGGACAAACTCTGGCTGGGCGGGACGTCCCGGGCGGCGACGCTCAACGGCGAAAAACTGGTCACCTTCCTGCCCGGCGCGTCCGGTGGCACCGGACGCGCCGACACGCCGCTGGCTGATCTCGGCGCGGCAACCTACATCCACCCGACGTGGCTTGCCGATCCGATGTGTGCCATGCCCTGGCATGCGGCAGCGACGTCGGCGGCCGCGCTGCGCATGTTCGGGTCCGGCTCCTGCGACCTCGGCCGGGTCGCTGACGGAGAGCTTGGCTGCTGGTTCCAGCACAGCTGCCCCGAATGGGACTGGCTGCCCGGGAAGGCGATCGTGGAGGCGGCCGGCGGCGCGACCGACGTCGTGCGCGTCAACGGACTCGACTGGTTCATGGCGGGAGGCACGACGGCGGTCCAGCAGCTGCGCGCCGCGCTCAGCTCCGGGGGCTTCGGCTAGCTTCCCGCCTGCCGGACCTCCCGTGGGACATGCTCATTGTTCGCGGCGGGGTCCGGGGGACATGCTCATTTTTCGCTGTCAGGAGTGGGCATAAAGGGAGTATGTCCAGTGGTCACGGGTGGTGGAGGACATGTCAGTTCGGCCGTACCGGGTCGGTGGGTCATGCTCATTGTTAACAACCTCGGCGGTCTTCAGAACAACCCGGCTCTTCTCCATGACAGCTTCCGCGGGGCATGCTCATTCTTCACGGCCAGGACTGGGCACAAGGGGATTATGTCCACTGGGCGCGGTCAGGGGAGGACATGCTCGTTCAGCTGGGCCGTGTCCGCGGGGCATGCTCATTCTTCGCGGCCAGGGGTGGGCACAAGGGGATTATGTCCACTGGGCGCGGGCAGGGGAGGGCATGTCCCGACGGGCGGACACGGCTGTCAGCGCCACCGCCTAGACTTAGATACACCATGGATATGTTGTTTGACCCTTACGCCGACGGACCCTTCCAAGCTGCCTCCAAGGCGGCGGCAGGCACTAAATCGCGCTCCGGGTCCGGCCTGGCGGCCCTGGATTCCGGACCGGATTCCGCACCGCACGGCGGAAGCCCGCACGGCGCCGCCCCGCACGGCGGCAGCCCGCACGGCGGAAGCCCGCTCGGCGGCAGCGCGCACGGCGACGGCCCTGACAGCGGCTGGGACCGCCCGCAGCTTCCGAACGCGGGCGAACTCCTCGAGGGGCTGAACCCCCAGCAGGAAGAAGCGGTCAAGCACGCCGGCAGCGCCCTACTGATTGTCGCCGGCGCCGGGTCGGGCAAGACCCGCGTGCTCAGCAACCGGATCGCCTACCTGATCGCCACCAGGCGGGCGCACCACGGCGAGATCCTGGCCATCACCTTCACCAACAAGGCCGCGGCCGAAATGCGGGAACGGATCGAGGCGCTGGTCGGCGGCCGGGCCAAGACCATGTGGATCTCCACCTTCCACTCCTCCTGCGTCCGGATCCTGCGCCGCGAGGCCAAGAACGTCGGGCTCAACTCCAACTTCTCGATCTACGACTCCGCCGACTCGCTGCGCCTGATCACCCTGGTCGCCAAAAACCTGGACCTTGACCCCAAGCGCTTCGCGCCCAAGGCCATCCAGCACAAGATTTCCGCGCTCAAGAACGAGCTGATCGACGCCGACAGCTATTCCTCGAGCGCCAACTACAACGATCCCTTCGAGCAGGCCGTCGCCGAGGTCTTCAAGGGCTACACCCAGCGCCTGCGCCAGGCCAACGCCATGGACTTCGATGACCTGATCGCCGAGACCGTCTACATGTTCCGGGCCTTCCCGGCGCTCGCCGATTCCTACCGGCGCCGCTTCCGGCACGTCCTCGTGGACGAATACCAGGACACCAACCACGCCCAGTACGCCCTGGTGCGCGAGATCGTCGGCGAAGGCCCCGACGCCGCCGAGCTCACCGTCGTCGGCGATTCAGACCAGTCCATCTACGCCTTCCGCGGCGCGGACATCCGCAACATCGTGGAGTTCGAGAAGGACTACCCGGACGCCCGCACCATCAAGCTCGAGCAGAACTACCGCTCCACCCAGACCATCCTCAGCGCCGCCAACTCGGTGATCTCCCGCAATCCCAACCGGCCGGAGAAACGGCTCTGGACGGCCGAGGGCGACGGCGAGAAGATCGTCGGCTACGTCGGCGAGAACGAACACGACGAGGCCCAGTTCATCGCCAAGGAAATCGACCGGCTCCAGGACGAGGGCAACCTGCGCCCCGGCGACGTCGCCATTTTCTACCGCACCAACGCCCAGTCCCGCTCGATCGAGGACGTCCTGGTCCGCGTCGGCCTGCCCTACAAGGTGGTCGGCGGCACCCGCTTCTACGAGCGCAAGGAGATCAAGGACGCCCTCGCCTACCTGCGCGTCCTGGTCAACCCGGACGACGACGTCAACCTCCGCCGCATCCTCAACGAACCCAAGCGCGGGATCGGGGACCGGGCCGAGGGTGCCGTCGCCGCCCTGGCAGAGCGTGAGCGCACCTCCTTCATGGCCGCCGCGCGGCGCGCCGATGAAGCCCCGGGCATGGCGACGCGTTCGGTCAACGCCGTGCTGGGCTTCGTGAAACTCCTCGACGACCTCGCCGAGGTCGCCTCCGGCTCCGGCGCCGCCGCGGCTCTCGAAGCCGTGCTCGAACAAACCGGCTACCTTGCCGGGCTGCGTTCCAGCACCGACCCACAGGACGAGTCCAGGGTGGAGAACCTCGCCGAACTGGTCGCCGTCGTCCGGGAATACGAACGGGACAACCCCGAAGGCTCGCTCGGAGCCTTCCTGGAGCAGGTCTCCCTCGTGGCTGACGCCGACCAGATCCCGGACGCCCCCGGCGGTGACGCCGAAAACCTGGCGGCCGCCGTCGCCGAAGCCAAGCGGCTCGGCGTCGTGACCCTGATGACACTGCACACCGCGAAGGGCCTGGAATTCCCGGTCGTGTTCCTTACCGGCATGGAGCACGGGCTGTTCCCGCACCAGCGCTCCGCCACCGATCCCAAGGAACTGGCCGAGGAACGCCGGCTGGCCTACGTGGGGCTGACCCGTGCCCGCAAGCGTCTCTACCTGACCAGGTCCGAGGTCCGCAGCATGTGGGGCCAGAGCCAGTACAACCCCGCGAGCCAGTTCATCGAGGAGATCCCGGCCGAGCTCGTCGAGTGGAAGCGCGAAGGCGCCAGCCGCCAGAGCGGAGGCTGGGGGAGCGGTGCCGGGATCGGGTCCAGCCGCTACGGCGGATCGTTCTGGGGTGCCGGGACCGCCCGCGGCGCCGCGGCCAGCCCGTCCGCCGGCTTCAACGCCGATGTTCCCGCCGCGGTGGCCAAGAACAGGGTCCAGCCGCAGAAGGAAGTCGTCGCCGTCAGCGTGGGGGACAAGGTCAACCACACCAGCTTCGGCAACGGCACCGTCCTGGCGGTCGAGGGCGCCGGGGACAAGACGGTCGCCAAGGTCAAGTTCGACGTCGGCGAGAAGCGGCTGCTGCTGCGCTACGCGCCGCTGACCAAGCTGGACGCCTGACTGACCGCGTAGCTGGACGTTTGGCTGAAGACCCGGCGGGAGTCCGGAGACCGTCCGCCGGCACCCCGTGCAGCCGCCGGCACGGGCGTTCGCCGTACATTACGAACGCGGGTCCGGCACGGCCGCGTCGGGCTTCGGAGCGCCGTCAGACACCCCAAAAACCCCGTAATCTAGCGGTTTTTCTACGCTCCATAGAATAGTGTCCTTACTCACATAACCGGTACTCTGGAACGGGCTGGTCCGATCGAAGGACTAGAGTTCCCAAAGGAGCATTGCGCCGTGTGGCTCGTTTCCAAGCTTGTCGCAGGGTGCGTTTATTCCGCAGCCCGGTAACCGCGAGTACGTGGGGTCCGGCTGTACAGAAACTACTTCGACGTAGAAGGACACTAAACCGTGGACCTGTTTGAATATCAGGCGCGCGATATGTTCGAGGCGCACGGTGTACCCGTGCTTGCTGGCATCGTGGCGCACACCCCTGAAGAAGCAAAGGCAGCTGCCGAGAAAATCGGCGGCGTAACTGTCGTAAAGGCGCAGGTCAAGGCCGGAGGCCGCGGCAAGGCCGGCGGCGTCAAGGTCGCGAAGACCGCTGACGAAGCGTTTGAACACTCCACCAACATCCTCGGGATGGACATCAAGGGCCACACCGTGCACCGGGTGATGATCGCCCAGGGTGCAGACATCGCCGAGGAATACTACTTCTCCGTCCTTCTGGACCGGGCCAACCGCAACTACCTCGCCATGTGCTCGGTAGAAGGCGGCATGGAAATCGAGCAGCTCGCCGTTGAGCGCCCCGAGGCCCTGGCCAAGATCTCGATCGACCCGGCCGTGGGCATCGACCAGGCCAAGGCCGACGAAATCGTCGCCGCGGCAGGCTTCGCCGAGGAACTGCGTGGCAAGGTCGCCAGCGTAATCCTGAAGCTCTGGGACGTTTTCAAGAAGGAAGACGCCACTCTTGTGGAGGTCAACCCGCTGGTCCTGACCGGCGCCGGCGACATCGTTGCCCTCGACGGCAAGGTCTCCCTCGACGAGAACGCCGACTTCCGCCACCCCAAGCACGCCCACCTTGAAGACAAGGACGCTGCTGACCCGCTCGAGGCCAAGGCCAAGGCGCAGGACCTCAACTACGTCAAGCTGGACGGCGAAGTCGGCATCATCGGTAACGGTGCCGGCCTGGTCATGTCCACCCTCGACGTCGTTGCTTACGCCGGCGAGAACCACGGCAACGTCAAGCCCGCGAACTTCCTGGACATCGGCGGTGGAGCTTCCGCCGAGGTCATGGCAGCAGGCCTCGACGTCATCCTGGGCGACCCGCAGGTCAAGTCCGTCTTCGTCAACGTCTTCGGCGGCATCACCGCCTGTGACGCCGTCGCCAAGGGCATCGTCGGTGCACTGGCCGAGCTGGGCCACTCCGCGAACAAGCCGCTGGTAGTCCGCCTTGACGGCAACAACGTTGAGGAAGGCCGCCGCATCCTGGCCGAGGCCAACCACCCGCTGGTTACCCTGGCCGCCACCATGGACGAGGGCGCCGACAAGGCTGCCGAGCTCGCCAACGCAGCGAAGTAGAGGGACTCGACTATGTCTATTTATCTGAACAAGGACTCCAAGGTCATCGTCCAGGGCATCACCGGCGGCGAAGGCACCAAGCACACCGCCCTGATGCTCAAAGCCGGCACCAACGTTGTGGGCGGCGTCAACGCCCGCAAGGCCGGCACCACGGTCCTGCACGGCGACAACGAGATCACCGTCTTCGGCACCGTCAAGGAAGCCATGGCAGAGACCGGCGCTGACGTTTCCATCGTCTTCGTGCCGCCGGCCTTCACCAAGGACGCCGTCGTTGAAGCCATCGAGGCCGGAATCGGCCTCGTCGTCGTCATCACCGAAGGCGTGCCCGTCCAGGACTCCGCCGAGTTCTGGGCGCTGGCCCAGTCCAAGGTGGACGCCAACGGCAAGCAGGTCACCCGCATCATCGGACCGAACTGCCCCGGCATCATCACCCCGGGCGAGGCCCTCGTCGGCATCACCCCGGCCAACATCACGGGCAAGGGCCCCATCGGCCTTGTCTCCAAGTCGGGCACCCTGACTTACCAGATGATGTACGAGCTGCGCGACCTCGGCTTCTCCACCGCCATCGGCATCGGCGGCGACCCGGTCATCGGCACCACCCACATCGATGCCCTCGAAGCCTTCGAGGCTGACCCGGAGACCAAGGCGATCGTCATGATCGGCGAAATCGGTGGCGACGCCGAAGAGCGTGCCGCCGACTACATCAAGGCCCACGTCACGAAGCCGGTTGTTGGCTACGTGGCCGGCTTCACCGCTCCGGAAGGCAAGACCATGGGCCACGCAGGCGCCATCGTCTCGGGTTCCGCGGGCACCGCCCAGGCCAAGAAGGAAGCGCTCGAGGCTGCCGGCGTCAAGGTCGGCAAGACGCCGTCCGAGACCGCCAAGCTCCTGCGCGAGGTCTTCGCGACCCTCTAGGTCCGAAGCGCCGAAGCACCAGCACTACAGCAACGCGGGGTCACTCACGGCCCATTCCACTCGGTGGGATGGGCGCGGAGTGACCCCGCGTTGTTTCTTTAAGTACGACGGCGGCAGGCCACCTTCCCCGGGAGGTGACCTGCCGCCGTCGTACTCTTTAAGTCCCTGAGGTCCTAGACCTTGGCCCCGCTGAGGACTTCCTCGAGCTGTTCGTAGGCTTCGGTCATGCCGCCCTCCATTCCGGACTGCGCCATGCCGTCGCGGGCCTCCATGCTGGGGTAGACCGCGTGGCCGCTGAGCCGCGAACGGCCGCCACCCAGGTCCTCGAAGGTCAGGGACTCAATACTCACCACGTCCGGGTAGCCATCGAATTCGAAGGTCTGGATGGCGAAATCATTCTCGCGGACAGTGTGGAAGACGCCGGTAAAGCCATAGGCGCTGCCGTCCGGCGCGGTGTGGGTGTAGCGGTAGCTGCCGCCGGTCCTAAAGTCGTAGTGGTCGACAGCCATAGTCAGCCGCCGTGGGCCAAGCCACTGGGCGACGAGCTCGGGATCCTTGTGCGCCCGGAACACCTCGGACACCGGAAAGTCGAATTCACGCTCGAAATCGATGAACGGCAGACCCTCGGGGACAGTCAATTTCAGTGCGTTGCTCATGATGCATCCTTTGCCTGTGTGCCGCTCTGGGCGGCGCGGATTTCAAGCACGGCGTCAAGGCTGCGGAACTGCCCCTCGCGGACCAGCCGGTACTGGTCGATCCAGGCAGTGAGTGCTTCCAGCCGTGCAGGGTCCAGGTGCACGGGCCGGCGCTGGGCGTCACGGGTCCGCGTGACAAGTTGCGCCTGCTCGAGGACCTGGATGTGTTTCGAGACCGCCTGCTTGGTGATCGCGAAGGGCTCCGCCAGTTCATTGACGGTGGCCGGGCCCCGGCTGAGCCGGGCAATGATGCGGCGGCGGACCGGATCGGCGAGGGCCAGGAAGGCCGCGTCGAGCTCGGCGTCGTCACTCGCTTCCACTCGGTGTCCCACCTCCTCGTCCCGTGGTCAACTGATCAGTAATCAACTTTTTCATTGATCAATCTCTAGGTTGTTAACGCTACGCCGGAGGCAATGTCCGCGCAATACCCAACGCGGGGTCACTGAGGGCCCGTCCTGCGGGGCTGGGATGGGCGCTAAGCGACCCCGCGTTGCTGTGTGCTGTCAGGAATCCTTGCGCACCTCCGAATTACTTTGTTAGTATGTCAGGACAAACTAATGAAGGAGATGCGAGTGCCTCTCGTACGAATTGACGTCAACCAGGGCCGCGGCGCGGAGCAACTCCGCGGACTCAGCCAGGGCATCCACAACGCGATCGTGGCCGAATTTGGCATTCCGGAGCGGGACTACTTCCACGTGCTGACCGAGCATCCCGTGGGGCAAATTGTTGCCCAGGATGCCGGGCTCGGCTTCGAGCGGACGCCGGAGGTGGTGATGATCCAGATCTTCACCCAGGCCGGGCGCAGCCAGTCCGCCAAGCAGTCCCTGTTTGCCGCCATTGCGGACAGGCTGGCCGCCGCGGGGGTCGCCGGCGAGGACGTTTTCATCGGATATGTCGAGAACACCGCCGGGGACTGGTCGTTCGGTTTCGGGCAGGCCCAGTATGTCACCGGCGAACTTGGCGTTCCCGCCAGGTAACCACCGGGGTATTTCCGGCGCCCGCTCAGCCGCTGCGGCGCCGCGCGGGGCGTCATTTGAAGTTCCCGTGTCATGTTGTAAATATGTCAGTACAAACCTTTGACAGTACATGGATTCTAAGGCAAAGTAGTGGTTGTGGCCCGGCTCACGCCAGGCTCAAAGCACCGAATAAGCACCGCAGAAACGCCGAAGCTCAGGCTGCGCAAAGGTATCGAGTCCACACCAGAAAGGTCCACGATCACCGTGACCCACGAACTGCTCACGATCGGGCGCATCAGTGTTGATATCTACCCGAACGACATCGGGGTGGATCTGGAGGATGTCACGTCCTTCGGAAAGTACCTTGGCGGATCCCCATCCAACGTAGCTGTCGCCGCCGCCCGCCATGGCCGCCGCACCGCCGTCATCACCCGCACCGGCGAGGACGCCTTCGGCAAGTACCTGCACCGCGAACTTCGCAAATTCAACGTGGACGACTCCTTCGTCACGGCGGTCAAGGAATGGCCCACCGCCGTCACGTTCTGCGCCATCAAGCCGCCGGAGGACTTCCCGCTCTACTTCTATGGACGCTTCCCCACGGCACCGGACCTGCAGATCAAGGCCGAGGAACTGGACCTGGACGCCATCAGAGACGCCGGGATCTTCTGGTCCACCGTCACCGGACTCTGCCAGGAGCCCAGCCGCACCGCACAGCTCACGGCCCACGAGGCACGGCCCCGCGCCGGGCTCAAGGAAGGCCAGTTCACCATCCTGGACCTCGACTACCGGCCGATGTTCTGGGCTTCCGAGGAGGAAGCCCGGGAACAGGTCGCCAGGATCCTGCCGCACGTCACCGTCGCGATCGGCAACGACAAGGAATGCGCCGTCGCCGTCGGGGAGGGCACCCCGGACGAACAGGCGGACCGGCTGCTCGCGGCCGGCGTCGAAATCGCCGTCGTGAAGCTGGGCCCTGAAGGGGTCATGGCCAAGACCCGCACCGAGCGTGTGGTCTCCGCCCCGGTGCCCGTGGAAACTGTCAACGGCCTCGGTGCCGGCGACTCCTTTGGCGGGGCCTTCTGCCACGGCCTGCTCTCCGGCTGGCCCCTGGCGCAGGTCCTTGATTTCGCCAACGCCGCCGGCGCCCTCGTCGCCTCCCGCCTGTCCTGCGCCGACGCGATGCCGACGCCGGACGAAGTCACCGGCCTGCTCGCCGACCGCGGCCGCTTGCTGCCGGGTACCTACGCCACCGAAGGAGCAGCACTGTGAGTGCAAACCCAGCCGTCGCCACCCGTGCGGTGAACGATGATCCCCGCCGCTACGAGCACCTGAGCATTATCCGGCTCGAAGACCCGGAAGCGATTGCCCGCGCCGCCAAGGCCCGGCGCCGCCACCCCGGTGTCAGGGCCCACCGGCAGAACTTCATTGTCGCCGCCGACCACCCGGCCCGCGGCGCGCTCGCCGTCGGAAACGATCCGGTGGCCATGGCCGACCGCCGCCAGCTCCTGGACCGCCTGCAGATCGCCCTGGCCAACCCGGACGTGGACGGTGTCCTCGCCTCGCCGGACATCATGGACGATCTGCTCCTGCTCGGCGCGCTCGAGGGCAAGCTGCTCTTCGGCTCGATGAACCGTGGCGGACTCTCCGGCCTGGTGAACGAATTCGATGACCGCTTTACCGGCCACACCGCGGCCGCGCTCGAGGCCCTGGGCGCCGACGGCGGCAAGATGCTGACCCGCATCTGCCTCGGCGACCCGGACACCGTCGCCACCCTCGAAGCGACCGCGAGGGCCATCGATTCCCTCGCCGAACGCAGGCTGATCGCCATGGTGGAACCTTTCCTCTCCGTCCGCGAAAACGGGAAGGTCCGCAACGACCTCTCCACCAATGCCGTCATCAAGTCAGTCGCCATCGCCGAAGGCCTCGGCGCGAGCAGCGCCTACACCTGGATGAAGCTCCCCGTGGTGGCCGAGATGGAACGCGTCATGGCGTCCACGACGATGCCCACCGTGCTCCTCGGCGGAGACCCGGACGCTGGCCAGGACGAGGTGTTCGCCAGCTGGCAGACTGCCCTCGCCCTGCCCGGCGTTCAGGGCCTCACCGTCGGCCGGACCCTGCTCTACCCGCAGGACGGCGACGTCGCCGGTGCCGTGGCAACCGCGGCCTCGCTGCTGCACCACACCGAATCCACCCGCACCAAAGAAGTATCGGAGTAGCTTCCCATGGGAATGAGCACGGCATCAGGAACACGCAGAATGACGGTCGCGCAGGCCGTCGTTGAATACCTGTCCAAGCAGTACACCGTTGATTCGGTCGGGGGCCAGGACTTCCGGGAACGCCTGATTCCGGGCACGTTTGGCATCTTCGGCCACGGCAACGTCGCCGGCGTCGGCCAGGCCCTCAAGCAGTACCAGCAGCTCGATCCGACGATCATGCCGTACTACCAGGGCCGCAACGAACAGGCCCAGTCCCACCAGGCGGTCGGCTTCGCCCGCCACACCCGCCGCCGTCAGACCTTCGCGATCAGCACCTCGATCGGTCCGGGCTCCTCGAACCTGCTCACCGGCGCGGCGCTGGCCACCACCAACCGGCTGCCGGTCCTGCTGCTGCCGAGTGACACGTTCGCGACCCGCGCCGCCGACCCCGTGCTGCAGCAGCTCGAACAGCCCTACGCCTACGACATCACCGTCAATGATGCGTTCCGGCCGCTGTCGAAGTTCTTTGACCGCGTCTCCCGGCCCGAGCAGCTGTTTTCCGCGTTCCACCACGGACTCCGTGTCCTCACCGACCCGGCCGAGACCGGTGCCGTCACCCTCTCGCTGCCCCAGGACGTCCAGGCCGAGGCCTTCGACGTGCCCGAGGAATTCCTCGCCGAACGCGAATGGCGGATCCGCCGCCCGGACGCCGACGACGAGGACATCCGCCGGGCCGCCGAGGCGATCCGCGCCGCCAAGCGCCCGCTGATCATCGCCGGCGGCGGCGTGCTCTACGCCTACGCCAACGAGGAACTCGCGAAGTTCGCCGAGCTGACCGGCATCCCGGTCGGCAACACCCAGGCCGGCGTCGGCGTGCTGCCCTGGGACCACAAGTTCTCCCTCGGGGCCATCGGCTCCACCGGCACGACGGCGGCCAACGCCATCGCCGCCGAGGCCGACCTCATCATCGGGATCGGTACCCGTTACGAGGACTTCACCACCGCCTCCCGGACCGCGTTCCAGAACCCGGACGTGAAATTCATCAACATCAACGTCGCCGCCCTCGACGCCTACAAGCACGGCACCTCACTGCCGATCGTGGCCGATGCCCGCAAGGCCCTGGTCAAACTGAACCAGGCCCTCGGCGGCTACCGCAT
The DNA here is from genome assembly GCF_056406175.1 of Arthrobacter sp. P1_D12. Lineage (NCBI taxonomy): Bacteria > Bacillati > Actinomycetota > Actinomycetes > Micrococcales > Micrococcaceae > Arthrobacter > Arthrobacter sp. P1_D12. The sequence goes on along the minus strand of NZ_JBFUAR010000017.1, from coordinate 12,560 downwards.
CGGCGCGGACCTCGAGCAGCGGATCGCGGCCGAGAAGGAACGCTGGGACGCCACCGTGGACGAGGCATTCGACACGCGGTTCACGCCGCTGCCGGCGCAGAACGAGATCATTGGCGCCACGAACCGCGCCATGAACGCCCAGGACGTCGTCATCTGCGCCGCCGGCTCCCTCCCCGGTGATCTGCACAAGATGTGGCGCGTCCGGGACCCGTTCGGCTACCACGTCGAATACGCCTACTCCTGCATGGGCTACGAGATCCCGGGCGGCCTCGGGGTCAAGCGCGCCGCCCTGGCCGAAGCCGCCAAGGGCGGCACGCAGCGCGACGTCGTCGTCATGGTGGGGGACGGCTCCTATCTGATGATGCACACCGAACTCGTCACCGCCGTCGCCGAGCGGATCAAGCTGATCGTGGTCCTGATCCAGAACCACGGCTACGCCTCGATCGGTTCGCTTTCCGAGTCCCTCGGATCCCAGCGCTTCGGCACCCAGTACCGGGCGCTGGATGAGGAACACCACAGCTTCGACGACGGCGACCGGCTCCCGGTCGACCTGGCCCTGAACGCCGAAAGCCTCGGCGTGAAGGTGATCCGGATCGAACCGGGGGAGAAGGTCATCGCCGAGCTCGAACAGGCCATCCGCGACGCCAAGGCCGCCCCCGAACGCGGCGGCCCGATCGTCATCCACGTTGAATCCGACCCGCTGCTGGATGCCCCCAGCTCCGAGTCGTGGTGGGACGTTCCGGTCTCCCAGGTCTCCGAGCTCGACTCCACGAAACAGGCTTTCCAGACCTACACCGACCACAAGGCCCGCCAGCGCAAGCTGCTCGGCTGACCCCCCTTCATCACCACGAACAGCCACAGACCAAGGAAGTCCACCACTATGTCAACGACGACCGTCACCACCATCAGCCACTTCATCAACGGCGCCGAAACCGCCGGTGAGGGTACCCGCACCCAGCCCGTCTACAACCCGGCCACCGGCGCCGTCTCCGCAGAGCTGCGGCTGGCCAACCGGGAAGACCTGGACGCCACTGTCGCCGCCGCCCGTGCTGCCGCCGATTCCTGGGGCGACATCTCCCTGGCCAAGCGCACCGCGGTGCTGTTCAAGTTCCGCGAACTCGTCGCTTCCCACGTGGACGAGCTCGCCGAACTGATCACCGCCGAACACGGCAAGGTCCTCTCCGACGCCAAGGGCGAGATCGGCCGCGGACTCGAGGTCATCGAGTTCGCCTGCGGCATCCCGCAACTGCTCAAGGGCGACTACTCGGACCAGGTCTCCACCGGCATCGACGTCTTCTCCTTCCGCGAGCCGCTCGGCGTCGTCGCCGGCATCACCCCGTTCAACTTCCCGGTCATGGTCCCGCTGTGGATGGCCCCGATGGCGATTGCCACGGGCAACGCCTTCATCCTCAAGCCCTCCGAGCGCGACCCCTCCGCCTCCATGCTGCTCGCCAAGCTGTGGAAGCAGGCCGGGCTGCCCGACGGCGTCTTCCAAGTCCTGCACGGCGACAAGGAAACGGTCGACGGCCTCCTGACCCACCCGGACGTGGACGGCATCTCCTTCGTCGGTTCCACCCCGATCGCCCGGTACGTCCACGAGACCGCCACCGCCCACGGCAAGCGCGTCCAGGCACTGGGAGGCGCGAAGAACCACGCGATCATCCTGCCCGACGCCGACCTCGACAACGCCGCCGACCACCTGGCCGCCGCCGCGTTCGGCTCCGCCGGGGAACGCTGCATGGCCATCTCAGTCGCCGTCGCCGTCGGCGACGCGGCCGACCTGCTGGTCAAGAAGGTCGAAGAGCGCGCCCTGGCCGTCAAGGTCAACAACGGCACCGTGCCCGACGCCGAAATGGGCCCGGTCATCACGCCGGCGTCCAAGGAACGCATCGTGAAGATCGTCACCGAAGCCGAAACAGCCGGCGCCGCGATGGTGGTGGACGGCCGCGACCTCGTGGTCCCCGGCCACGAAGACGGGTTCTGGGTCGGCCCCACCGTGATCGACCACGTCACGGCCGGGATGACCGCCTACACCGAGGAAATCTTCGGCCCCGTCCTGGTCGTGGTCCGCGTCGAGGACCTCGACGCCGGCATCGCCCTGATCAACTCCAACCCCTACGGCAACGGCACCGCCATCTTCACCTCTTCCGGCGCCGCGGCCCGGAAGTTCCAGCGCTCCGTCACCGTGGGCATGATCGGCATCAACGTTCCACTGCCCGTCCCTGTGGCCTACCACTCCTTCGGCGGCTGGAAGGCCTCGCTGTTCGGCGACAAGCACATCTACGGCCCCGAAGGCGTCTCCTTCTACACCCGCGGCAAAGTGGTCACCTCCCGGTGGCCCGAACCCACGCACGCCTCCGGAGCCTCCTACAACTTCCCGTCCAACTGACGCGTCGCCCAACCACGATCGACTGCTCCGTACCCGCCGTTTTGAGCGTCCAAAACGGCACCTGCGGAGCAACCGATGAGAAAGAATCGAAATGACTGAGAACAAGCTGATCATCGGGACCGCCCCGGACTCCTGGGGTGTCTGGTTCCCGGATGACCCCCAGCAGACCCCGTGGGAACGCTTCCTCGACGAGGTCGCCGAATCCGGCTACAAGTGGATCGAACTCGGCCCCTACGGCTACCTCCCCACCGATCCGGCCCGTCTCGCCGAAGAGCTCAAGCAGCGCGACCTGAAGATCTCGGCCGGCACCGTGTTCACCGCATTCCACCGCGGGGCCCACCAGTACGACGAAGCCTGGGAGCCGGCCCGCAAGGTCGCCGAACTCACGGCAGCCATGGGAGGCGAACACATCGTGGTCATTCCCGCGATGTGGCGCGACGACGTCACCGGCGAGGCCGTCGAGAGCGGCACGCTGACCGAGAAGGCGTGGAGCGACCTGTTCTCCGGCCACAACCGCATGGGCAAGACCCTCTTGGAGGATTTCGGCCTGAAGCAGCAGTTCCACTCGCACGCCGACTCCCACGTCGGCGCGCAGGCGGACATCGAAACCCTGCTCGCGGCCACGGACTCGAAGTACCTCAACCTCTGCCTGGATACCGGCCACGCCGAATACTGCGGGGCCTCCAGCCTCGACCTGATCAAGAACTATCCGGACCGGATCGGCTACCTGCACCTCAAGCAGATCAACCCGGACATCCTCAAAAAGGTCAACGAGGAAAACATGACGTGGGCCGCCGCCAACCTGGCCGGCGTGATGACCGAGCCGCCGAACGGGCTGCCGGACCTGCGCGCCGTCATCGAAGCCGTGGAGGCGCTCAACAGGCCGATCTTTGGCATTGTGGAACAGGACATGTATCCCGTGGCCTTCGACGTCCCGATGCCGATCGCCAAGCGCACCCGGAACTACCTGCTTTCCTGCGGCTCCCGCACCGCCGTCAACTAGAACTGAGGACAAGATCATGACTAAGACCCTCCGCGTAGCTGTCATCGGCGCCGGCCGTATGGGCGCAGACCACATCCAGCGGCTCAACACCCGCATCCACGGCGCCGAAGTCGCCGCCGTCGTCGACGTCGACCTCGCCCGTGCCCAGGCCGCCATCGAAGGCATCCCCGGTGCCGTCGCCCTCGCCGACGCCGAGGAGGCCCTCAACAACGGCGACGTCAACGCAGTACTGATCGCCACCCCCGGTTTCCTGCACGAGGACATCCTGCTCAAGGCGATCGCCAAGGACATCCCGATCCTCTGCGAGAAGCCGCTCACCCCGGATGCCGAATCCTCCTGGAAGATTGTCTTAGCTGAGCAGGAGCTGGGCCACAAGCGCATCCAGGTCGGCTTCATGCGCCGCTTCGACGCTGAATACGCCGCCCTCGGCAAAATCATCCGCGACTCCGAACTCGGCGAGCTGCTCATGCTGCACCACCAGCACCGGAACCCCACCACCCCGGCGGGCTTCACCAACGAGATGCTGATCAACGACTCCGTGGTCCACGAATTCGACGCCATCCGCTACTTCACCGGCGAGGAAATCACCTCGGTCCAGGTCCGTCTCGGCAAGGCCACACGGAACGCCCCGGCTGGTCAGCACGACCCGCAGCACGTGCTGATCGAGACCGAGTCCGGTGTCCTGGCCGACGTCGAGATCTACGTCAATGCCAAGTTCGGCTACGAGGTGGCCACCCAGGCCTCCTTCGAGGACGGCATCGTCAGCATCGGCGGCGACAAAGGCCCGTACACCCGCAGCAACGGCCATTGGGGCGGCAACGTCACCCCCGGCTTCGAGGAACGCTTTGGGGCGGCATACGACGTCGAAATCCAGTCCTGGGTGGACGCGGCCCTCCGCGATGAGATCGGCGGCCCCACCGCCTGGGACGGCTACGCCACGGCCGGCCGGCGCCTTCTACTGCAAAGAACGCGCCGGCCGGCCGCACGCCCGCCAGATCCACCATGGAGTGTTCACCGTGAAAATCGCCCTAGATCCCACGCCGTTCCACCACAGCCACGGACTCCTCGAGTTCCCGCGCGTGGTGGCCGACCTCGGCTACAAGTACATGCAGATGACCCCGCACGCCGATTTCATCCCCTTTTTCAACCACCCGAAGGCCGACGACGAGCTCGTGGGCAAGCTGAAGGCGGCCTGCAAGGACGCGGGAATCGAAATCGCGTCGGTGCTGCCCGTGCTGCGCTGGTCCGGCCCGGACGAGGACGCGCGCGAGGCGGCCGTCCGCTACTGGAAACGCGCCATCCAGATCACCGTGGACCTGGGCGTTGGCACCATGAACACCGAGTTCAGCGGCCGGCCGGAGAAGGCCGAAGAATCCGAGCGGGCCTTCTACCGCTCCATGGAGGAACTGCTCCCCATCATCGAGCGGGAGGGGATCGACCTGCTGATCGATCCGCACCCGGACGACTTCGTCGAGGAGGGCCTGGCCGCGATCCGGGTGATCCGCGGGCTGAACTCGAAGAATGTTGGCCTGGTCTACGTGGCCTCGCACAGCTTCCACATGAAGAACGCACCGCTGGAGATCATGCGGGCCGCGGGCGACAAGCTGCGCCTGGTCCACGTGGCCGACACGATGGACCACCATGCCTCACACGGCCTGCGCTACATCACCAACCCGCCCGGCAACCCCGTCCGCGTGCACCAGCACCTGAAAATCGGCGACGGCGACGTCAACTGGGACGAGTTCTTCGGCGGCCTGCAGGAGATCGGCTTCCTGGACCGTGACGACACGGTGATGGTCTCCAGTGTCTTCGCCGAGGACGACAACGCCGCGGACGTCTCCCGGTACCAGCTGGAGACCATGAAACAGAGGATCGCGAAGGCGAGCCTATGACGGCGCCCGTCGCCGAGATGACACGGCCCGTCAACCACAAACGGGCCCTCCGGACCGCGACGATCGTCTCCACTTTCGGCGGACTGCTCTTCGGCTACGACACCGGCGTGATCAACGGCGCTTTGCCGTACATGCAGGTGGACCTGGGCCTCACTCCACTGACCGAAGGGCTCGTGACCTCCTCGCTGCTGTTCGGGGCGGCCTTTGGCGCCCTCTTCGGCGGGCGCCTGGCGGACCGCCACGGCCGGCGCAAAATGATCATGGTGCTGGCCGTGGTGTTCCTCGCCGGCACCCTTGCGTGTACCTTCGCGCCGAACACGGAGGCGATGATCCTGGCACGCCTGATCCTCGGCCTGGCCGTGGGCGGGGCCTCGGTGACGGTGCCGGTGTACCTGGCTGAGGTCTCACCGAGTGCCCGGCGCGGACGGATTGTCACCCAAAACGAGCTGATGATCGTCACGGGCCAGCTGCTGGCCTTCATGTTCAACGCCTACCTCGGCAACAGCTTCGGCGAGGCCGGCGGGATCTGGCGCTGGATGCTGGTCATCGCAACCCTGCCGGCGATCGCGCTCTGGATCGGCATGAACTTCATGCCCGAAAGCCCGCGCTGGCTGGCATCGATGGGCAGCTTCGGCGAAACCCTCAGTGTGTTGCAGCGGATCCGCTCCCAGTCCGAGGCCAGGGCTGAATTTGAAGAAGTCAAGGCCATGGCCGTGGAGGACTACAAGGCCAAGATGGGCTCCTGGAAGGACCTCAGTGTTCCGTGGCTCCGGCACATCTTCGTGGTGGGGATCGGGCTCGCGGTCATCCAGCAGATCACGGGCGTCAACTCGATCATGTACTACGGCACGCAGATCCTCGCCGAGTCCGGATTCGGCCGCGAAGCGGCCCTCACGGCCAACATCGCCAACGGGGTCATCTCCGTTCTCGCCACGTTTCTGGGCATCGGGCTGCTGGGCAAAGTGGGACGGCGGAGGATGCTCATCACCGGCCAGCTCGGCACCACGACGGCGCTGTTCCTGATCGGCGTCTTCTCTCTCATCCTCCCCGAGGGCCCCGCCCGGGGCTTCGTGATCCTGGCCCTGACCGTGACATTCCTGGCCTTCCAGCAAGGTGCAATCTCACCGGTCACCTGGCTGATGCTCTCAGAGATCTTCCCGCTGAAGATCCGTGGCCTGGGCATGGGCGCCTCGGCTTTCGTGCTGTGGATCGTGAACTTCCTGGTTGGCTTCGGCTTCCCGCAGCTCCTCGCCGCGATCGGACTGTCCAGCACCTTCTTCGTCTTCGCTGTGCTCGGCGTCGGGGCCATCGCCTTTGCCGCGAAGTACATTCCGGAGACCAAGGACAAGAGCCTGGAGGACCTGGAACACTTCTTCAAACAAGCGGCCGCCAGGGAACCGGTCACCGTCTAGCTCCAGTCAAGAAGGCCCTGCACGCACAAGCCCCGCCCGGGATTCGTCCCCGGCGGGGCTTTCTGCGTCTTTTCTGCGTACTCGCGCGAGGGGGTTGCCGCGCTATGCCGCGGCGTGCAGCCGGGGGAGGGCGTCGACCAGCGGCGCCAGTTCGGGGACTTCCTGGGCCTCGGCCAGCGCCCGCTCCAGCGTGGCGTCGTGGACCGGCCTGCTTTGCTCGAGCAGGGCGATGCCGCTGGGGGTGAGCTCGGTGTAGATTCCGCGGCGGTCATCCGCGCACAGGATCCGGGTCAGCAGCCCGCGGTCCTCGAGCCGGTTGACCAGGCGCGTGGTGGCGCTCGCGCTCAACGCCGTGGCGCGGGCCAGCTGCTGCATCCGCATGTGCCAGCCGTCCTGCCGGCTCAGCGCGTCCAGCACGGTGTACTCCACGACGGAGAGCTGCGCCTCGGCCTGCAAGGACCGCTCCAGCTCGGCCTCGATCAGCCCGTGCAGGGCCGCCAGGGTCCGCCAGCCTTGCGCCCGGACCTCGACGGCGTCGTCCTTGATGCCCATCAGGTGTTTCCCTTCAACTCGCGTGCCCGGCGGGGTGGTGACGGGCACATCAAATAATAGTTGCTTGCGCGCTGTATCTGCTTGTGCAAGAATAAATAACGCGTCTGCAACTACTAGCTTACGCGCCATACCCCATCCCGTACAGCTTTGTAAGGAGCACCTCCATGCCTGTTGGCCTGATAGCCCTCGCCCTCGGCGGGTTCGGCATCGGACTCACCGAGTTCGTCATCATGGGCCTTCTGCCGCAAGTGGCCGCAGACTTCCACGTCTCCGAGGCCACCGCGGGCTGGCTCATCTCCGGCTACGCGCTCGCCGTCGTGGTCGGGGCATTGGGTCTCACCGCCGCCGTGACGCGTTTCGAACGCAAGCCCGTGCTGGCCGTGCTGATGGTGCTGTTCATTGCCGGCAACCTCGTCTCGGCGCTCGCGCCGGATTACTCGGTAATGATGATCGGCCGCATCATTGCCGCGCTCTCGCACGGCGCGTTCTTCGGCATCGGCGCAGTGGTGGCCGCGAGCATGGTGGCGCCCACTAAGAAGGCGGGTGCGATCGCGATCATGTTCACCGGCCTGACGGCTGCGAATGTGCTCGGTGTCCCGTTCGGCACCATGCTGGGCCAGGCCGCGGGCTGGCGCTCCACGTTCTGGGCGATCACCGTGATCGGTGTCCTCGCCCTGGCCGGCATCCTCGCACTCGTGCCGAAAGCCGGCTCCGGCGAGGCGGCCGAAAATTCGGGCGGCCTGCGAGGCGAGCTCCGGGCCTTCCGGTCCGGGCAGGTCTGGCTCTCCATCCTGGTCACCATCCTCGGATACGGCGGCATGTTCGGTGCCTTCACCTACATTGCCTTCACCCTCACCGAGGTCACCGGCTTCTCCGCCACCACGGTCCCGTGGCTGCTGATCCTCTTCGGCGTCGGGCTCTTCATCGGCAACACCGTGGGCGGCAAGGCGGCCGACAAAAATGTGGACCGCACGCTGCTCGTAGTGCTCGCCATCCTGGTGGTAGTGCTCGTGGTCTTCGCCCTGACCGCCGGCAACCAGTCGGTGACCATCGCCTCCATGGTGTTGCTGGGCGGCTTCGGCTTCGCCACCGTTCCCGGGCTGCAGATGCGCGTCATGAAGTACGCCAGCAGCGCTCCCACCCTGGCCTCCGGCGCCAACATCGGAGCTTTCAACGTCGGCAATGCCCTGGGCGCCTGGATGGGCGGCGTCACCATCACCGCCGGCCTCGGCTACACCTCGCCGATCTGGGCCGGCGCCGGGATCACCCTGCTGGGCCTGGCAGTGATGGTATTCGCGGCAGCCGCTGCCAAGAAGCACGACGTCTACCTGCCGGGAACCGGCGGGTCAACCGTTCCCGCTGTTGCCGCCGTTGCCGCGCCGGAAACCAGCGCAGACCTTCCCGTCACCGAGGCTGCAGCCGTTGCCCGCTGACCGCCCGACCACAACAACAACAGGAGACACCATGAACGCAATCCCGGATATCGTCCTCAACAACGGGGTGCGGATGCCCCAGCTGGGATTCGGCGTCTTTCAAATTCCCGACGCCGAGACCACCGAGGCGGTAGCGGCGGCGCTCGACGCCGGCTACCGGAGCATCGACACGGCCGCCATCTATGGAAACGAAACCGGAACCGGCCGCGCGCTCGCCGAGTCCGGGATCGCGCGGGAAGACCTGTTCATCACCTCCAAGCTGTGGATCGACGACCTCGGCTACGAACCAGCCCTGGCGGCTTTCGACGCGAGCCTGGACAAGCTGGGTCTCGACTATCTGGATCTTTACCTGATTCACTGGCCCGCGCCGGCGTCGGACCGGTACGCCGACTCCTGGCTGGCCCTTGAAAAACTCCATGCCGACGGCCGGGTCAGGGCCATCGGCGTGTCCAATTTCGAGCCGGGGCACCTGCAGCGGCTCATCGACCTGGGCGGAACGGTGCCGGCGGTCAACCAGGTGGAGCTGCACCCGGCCCTCCAGCAGCACGACGTGGGCCGGAGGGGCCTGACGGCCTAGCTGCCGAACGGCAGCCGCGCGTCCAGGTCCTGGCCCTCCCAGGTCTGGCGGATCCAGCCGTGGTGCGGGTCATCGCTGATGAGCCACTCGCGGACCGGGCCGGGTCCGGCCATGACGTTGAGGTAATACATGTCGTAGCCGGGGGCGGCCATGGCGGGCCCGTGCCAGCCGTAGGGCACCAGGACGACGTCGCCGGTCCGGACCTCGGCCGCAACGTCGATGGGCCGCTCGTCGGAGGCGTAGACGCGCTGGTAGCCGATGGCGTCGTCGGCGCCCGGGCGTTGCGGGGCCCCGGGCGTCACGCGGGTTTCGAAGTAGTAGATCTCCTCGAGGTTGGTCTCGCCGTCTTTTTCCTCATCGTGCTTGTGCGGGGGATAGGAAGACCAGTTGCCAGCCGGGGTGAGGACCTCGCAGACGATGAAGCGGTCCGCCTCCAGGGCGGCGGGAGTCCCGAAATTGTGGACCTGACGGGAGCAGTTACCCGCACCGCGCAGTTCCACCGGCGTCTCGGCGGCCGTGATGAGGCGGATCGGGTAGGCGGCCTTGGCCGGGGCAGTGGCGACTGCCACGCGTCCGCCGTCGGCCGAGGTGATGGCCACCGCCTTGCCGGCTCCCGTGTAGAGCACGTCGCTGGGGCCGCTGAAGACGCTGGCCCGGCCGGCCAGGGGATAGTCCTGCCCGTCGACGGTCGCCACGAAAGAGCCGTTGAGCGGGATCACGATGCGTTCCTCCGCCGCGGCATCGAGTTCGACGGCGGCGCCGGCTGCCAGCGTGGCAACCTTCAGCCCGGTATGCGCCCAGCCGTCCACCTCCAGTTTGGAGTCGGACGTCCCGATGGAGACGTCCCACGTGTCTTCGGCGGCGGTGCCGAGCGGATAGACCCAGTTGGCCATGGAAGCTGCCCTTTCGTTGTCGCGCCGGAGGCAGGCGCGTGTGTGTGCGGGGTTGGAGCCGGTTGCGCCCGTCGCTGGCGCCTCACCAGAGGCCCAATCGTTGAAGGCCTTGTCGTTGCGCGGCCAGCCCTGAACTGCTGACTCTGGACGCTTACCTCTGGACCAGTGTCATTTCGAAGCTGTAGGAATCCGCCCGGTAGACGTGGTGGCCGGTTTCCACCATGCGCCCGGTGTCGTCCACCGCGGTCCGCTCCATGGTCACCAGGGCGGAGCCGGGGGTGGTCTCGAGCAGCGGCGCCTGGTAGTCGTTGGCGATCATGGCGCCGATCCGCTGTGAGGCCAGGCGGAAGTTCACGCCGCCGTTGCGCAGAATGGCGTAGAGGCCCTGCGCGCCCAGGGAAGCCTCGTCGAGGGCGGTGATGTCATCCCGCACCCAGTTCTCCATCAGGGCCAGCGGCTTGCCGCCCACCTTCCGGAGCCTGGTGAAGTGGTAGACCTTGGCGCCGGCCGGAAGCTGCAGTGCCGTCCGGATCGCGCCGTCCGCCTCCTCATGCGAGAAGCTGAGCACGTCGGTGGTGGGCTTGCTGCCGTTGTTGCTCAGGTCGTCGTAGAGGCTGGAGAGTTCCAGCGGGCGGCGGACCTGGCTGGACACCACCTGGGTGCCGACGCCGCGCTTGCGGACCAGGAGGCCCGAGCGGACCAGCTCGTCCATGGCTTTTCTCATCGTGGGCCGGGACAGGTTCAGCTGGGCGGCCAGGTCGATCTCGTTTTCCAGCCTGCTGCCGGGTTCCAGCAGCCCCGTGTGGATCGCTGCCTCGATGCCCTGCACCACTTGGTGGTACAGCGGCACCGGGGAAGAGCGGTCGATCCGCAGATTCAGTTGATTCGCCACTGGGCATGCTCCCTTGTGCTTCGCGGCGGCCGTTGTGCCGGCCTGTCCGCGTATGTCAGGCTATGTTCGCTTGATAGGACATACTGCCTTTTTCTGATAGTAGCAGGGCTGCCAAGAGGTGCCAAGGGCTGCTGTGACGGGCCTTGTTTGCGGGGGTCGGGCTGTCGGTGCTGGCCCGGCAAGCTCCGCGAATGCGACATTCCGACCCCCCTTCGTTACGTCCAAACATCCTAATGTCAGGACAAACTATTGACAACTGTGATTGGAGTCACCATGATCGGTTGTAGATGGCTCATGGACCGACGCGATGAAGCGGCCGGCGTGGCCCGGAATCAAAGGAGATTGATCGTGACCAAGTTCTCGTGGCGGAAGGCGACCCTCGTGGCGGCCGTTGTACCCATGCTGGCCCTGAGCGCGTGTTCCAGCACCGGCGGCAAGCCCGCAGACTCAGGTAATGCGGCTGGCGGAGGCCAGGCAGCCAGCACCTCCCGCATCAAGGTCGCCCTTATCACGCACGCCGCAGCCGGTGACACCTTCTGGGATATTGTTCGCAAGGGCGCCGAGGAGGCATCGGCAAAGGACAACGTTGAGCTCCTCTATACGTCCGATCCCGAAGCCGGGCGCCAGGCCCAGCTCATTCAGCAGGCCATCGACCAGAAGGTCGACGGCATCGCGGTCACGCTCGCCAAGCCCGAAGCCCTCAAGGACGTCCTGAAGAAGGCCTCCGACGCCGGCATCCCGATTGTGAGCCTCAACGCCGGTGAATCGGTCTCCTCCCAGCTCGGAGCATTCACCCACTTCGGTTCCAACGAGCAGCTCGCCGGTCAGGCCGTGGGCACCAAGCTGGCCGCGGACGGCTACAAACACCCGGTCTGTGTGATTCAGGAACAGGGCCACGTGGGACTTGAAGCACGGTGCGCGGGCGTCAAGGCGAAGGTTCCCGGAACGGAGATCCTTTACGTCGACGGCAAGGATATGACCTCCGTTCAGTCCACCGCGACTGCCAAGCTTCAGGCTTCCAAGGACGCCGACGTCATCATCGGCCTCGGAGCCCCCATCACCCTGACCCTCCTCAAGTCGGTCACTGACGCCGGCAGCTCTGCCAAGGTCGCTAGTTTCGACCTCAACGCGGAGCTCGCCCAGAAGATCGTGGATGGTGCAGTTCTGTTCACCGTGGACCAGCAGCCGTGGCTGCAGGGCTACGGAGCCGTTGACGCCATCTGGCAGAACAAGCGCGGCGGCTTCAAGATCGGCGGCGGCCAGCCTGTGCTGACAGGCCCGGCGGTCATCGACAAATCCAATGCGGCCGATGTCCTGACCTTCGCCCAGCAGGGCGTCCGCTAACAGCCCGCTGGCCGGGCCGGTTCGCGCCGGCCCGGCGGCTAGGAGACTTATCATGACCATCACCCAGACCAAGACAAAGTCGCCGGCGCCCGATGAGCGCGTCGCCAAGCGCAGTCCGCGCCCGATGAGCGCGTCGCCAAGCGCAGTCCGTTCCAGAAGTTGCTCGGACGTCC
>NZ_JBFUAR010000016.1:0-87709 GCF_056406175.1 Arthrobacter sp. P1_D12 | reverse complement strand
CGGTAGGCCCGGGCGGACGCTCCCGCGGGCGGCGAGATGCACATCACGTCGCCTCGATTTGGCCTCAAGTTCACCGGCAGGTAGAGTTGATCTTGCGACGCGGGGTGGAGCAGTTCGGTAGCTCGCTGGGCTCATAACCCAGAGGTCACAGGTTCAAATCCTGTCCCCGCAACTGGAGAAAAGGTCCGGAACACTGGAAACAGTGTTCCGGACCTTTCGCTTTAAGTCCGCGGTGGCGGGCAACGCCGGCGGCGGCCCTGTGCCGGCTCTCAGCCGTCCTTGAGCCGCTGATAGGTTGCCAGCGCCCGCGCCCGGGACTCTGCAAGGTCCACGATCGGTGCGGGGTAGCCGGGGGCGGCGCCGTCGGCCTTCCAGGGCTCGTGGACGGTTTTGTCGTCCAGCGCGGCGAGCTCGGGAATGTATCCGCGCAGGTAACGACCGGCGGCGTCGAACTTCTTGCTCTGTGTGACCGGGTTGAAGATCCGGAAGTACGGCGACGCGTCGGCCCCCGAGCCCGCCACCCACTGCCAGTTGGCCGGATTGCTCGCCGCATCGGCGTCCACCAGCGTGTCCCAGAACCAGGCCTCGCCCAGCCGCCAGTCGGCCAGCAGGTTCTTTACCAGGAAGGACGCGGCCGCCATCCGCACGCGGTTGTGCATCCAGCCCGTCTGCCAGAGCTGGCGCATGCCCGCGTCCACCATCGGATAGCCCGTACGGCCCTGCTGCCAGGCCTGGAGCTCGTCGCCCGACGCCGGCTGCCACTGAAAGCGGTCGAACTCCGGCCGGTAGTTCCGTGTCGCCAGATCCGGATTCTCGTACAGCAACTGCCAGCAGAATTCCCGCCAGCCAAGTTCGGAACGGAAGATCCCGACGTCGGCCGGCGTCCCCGCCGCGAAGCTGTGGCGCAGCGTGTGCCAGATCCGGAAGGGGCTGATTTCGCCAAAGCGCAGATGGGGGGAGAGCCGGCTGGTGCCCTCGACGCCCGGGACGTCGCGGCCGGTGCCGTATTCTGCCGCCGGGCCGTCCACGAAGTCCTCGAGGCGGCTGAGGGCGCCGGCTTCTCCTGGCGTCCAGGTGTCGGCCAGCCCCGGGCTCCAGTCCGGGCTCCGGGGGAGCAGGCCCCAGCTTTCGAGCGTTTCGCTCGCCGCCAGGCCGCCGCTGCGGGTGCGTGCAGGGCCCGGCAGCTGGTCCGGAGCAGCCAGCGGCTGCCGGGGCTCGGCACCGGCCAGGCAGGCCTTCCAGAACGGCGTGAAGACCTTGTAGGGGCCCCCGCTGCCGGTGCGCACGGTCCACGGCTCGAACATGAGGTTCGCCTGGAAGCTCGTGGCGTTGAGGCCCTCCCCGCCGGCCCAGCTCTTTAGGCCGGCGTCGACGGCGCGTTCAGGGCCGCCGTAGCGGCGGTTCCACAGCAGGGCGTCTGCCGACGTTTCCACCGCGAGGTCCTGGATGACCCGGGCGGCGGGGCCTCGGCCCTGAGGTGTCAGGTTCGGCCGCCGGGGCCCGGCCCCGGGCGTGAAGCGTGCGGCAGTGCTGCGGAAGCGCCGGACCGGCGCGTCAGAGCTTGTCGAAGTCGGCCTCCTCGACCGTGGAACCGGACTCGGCGCTCTTTTCGCCGGTGCCGATGGCAGCGGGGGAGCCGCCGGACTTCAGCGCTGCCAGCCGGGCTTCGATCTCGGTCTGCTCGCCAAGATCTTCCAGCGAATTGAACTGGGCGTCCAGGCTCGACTCGGCGAGCTCCTGCTGGCCGCGGACCTTGGCTTCCTCGCGGCGGATCTTCTGTTCGAAGCGGCCCACCTCGGAGGTGGGGTCCATGATGTTGATGCTCTTGAGGGCGTCGTGGACCTGGCTCTGGGCCTGTACGGTCTTGGACCGGGCCACCAGCTCATTGCGCTTGCTGGTCAGTTCGTTGAGCTTGCCCTTCATCTGGTCGAGGCCGTGCTTGAGCTTGTCCACCACCTCGGTCTGGGACGCGATGCTCGGCTCGGCGGCCTTGGCCTCGTTCTCAGAACCCATCTGGCGCTGCAGGGCCACCTTGGCCAGGTTGTCGAACTTCTCGGCATCGCCGACGTCGCCCTTCGCCCGGTATTCGTCGGCCTTGCGCGAGGCTGCGAGGGCCTTTCTGCCCCAGTCCTGGGCGTTGCGGACGTCCTCGTTGTAGTCGTCCTGGAGCATGCGCAGGTTGCCGATGGTCTGGGCCACGGCGGACTCCGCCTCCGCGATGTTGTTCGTGTAGTCACGGACCATCTGGTCCAGCATTTTCTGCGGATCCTCGGCCTGGTCCAGCAGCGAATTGATGTTTGCCTTCGCCAGCTGCGCCATGCGGCCGAAAATGGACTGCTTAACCATGGTGTTACCTTTCGTCCTGCTCCGTTGTCTCACTGATTCCAGTGATCGATGATGTATCGCATCTATCCGCTGTCCGGGCCCTTGCGGCCGGCGCGTGGTCTGTAAAGTTTCCTGCTGCTGCTTCCCACTTTGTCCCCTGCGGGGGTGGCGAACAGGCTAGAAACTGCCGGAGTCCCCGCCGCCGAAGTCTCCGCCGCCGCCAAAGTCGCCGCCGCCCCAGCCGCCGCCGGAGTCATCGCCGCCTCCGCCGCCCCAGCCGCCTCCGCCGCCGCCCCAGCCTCCGCCGCCTCCGCCGTGGAGGATCGAATTGATGAGGATTCCGCCGAGGATCGCGCCGCCGAGGCCGCCCCCGCCGCTGCCGCCGAACATGCCGCCCCGGCCGTAGCCTTGGCCCTGGTTGGCGTAGCCGCCGAATTGGTCGACGTCGGACTGGGCCAGCTGCGCGGCTTGTGCCGCCAGCGCGTAGGCCTGCTGTGCGTACTGCAAGGCCGTGACGGGGTCGGTGCGGGAAATGGAGAGCGCATAGTCCAGGTTCCGCTGGGCTTCCGCCAGGCGTGTGCGCGCATCGGTGCCTACGCCGCCGCGGCGGGCGGTGATGTAGTCCGACGTCGCGCTGATCTGGGCCTGGGCCGACATGATGCTCTGCTGCAGTGAGGCCTGGGCCCGGCGCGCCTGGTCCTGCTGGTCGCGGATTCCGGCCAGGGACTGGTCGAGTGCCTGGTGGGCCGTGACGACCCGTTCCAGCGTCGCGATCGGATCAATCTTGCCGCCCTGGATTTCCGTTTTGACCTGGGCGAGCGCGGCTTCCGCCGCGGCCACGGGGCCGGCAAGTTCCGGATGGGCGCCGGACTGGATCATCGCCTTCGCCTGGGCCAGGTCCTGCGCGGTATCGACGACGGCGGCTTCCAGGCTGTTGCGTGCCTCGTCGAGGCTGCCGGCCACCTTGGTGATGGCGCCGATCAGCACGTTCGTCTGGTGCAGGCTTTCCTCGGCGGCGCGGACGGCGACCGCGGCGAGGCTGCTTTCACCCGCGGCGAGCTTTTCCTGTGCCGCCGTGGAGGCGTTCTGCACGAAGTCGAGACGTTCTTTGGCCTGTTTGATGTTGTCCGCGACCTGGATCAGGGCGCTCTCGGCGTACTTGGCCCGCAGATCGGTCAGCGACTGTTCGGCGGCGGCAAGCTTTGCCTGGGCGTCCGCGGCGCCGGCGCCGACGGCGGCGAGGGCCTGCGGGGCGTTCTTTTCCAGCTCCCGGAGGGAATCGAAATCGGCTTTCTGTTCCTGCAGCGATGCCAGCGCGGCTTCGGAGCGGCCGATGATTTCAACGAGCCAGCTCCGTTGCTGCTCCTCGGTGTCGGGGATGTGGTCGTCAAGCTGCTGCTGCAGCTTGAACGATTCCGTCATGTGGCCCTTGGCCTCCTGCAGGGCCTTGGTGAAATTGCCCACGGCGGCGTCCCCGTATTGGGCCTGGGCGAATCCGAGCTCCTGCTCGCTGGACTTGATGGCGTCATCGGCCTCGATCAGCAGCGAATCGCTCTTCCGGCGCAGCTCGGCCACGCTGAGCCCCGCCAGCGGGTCCGGCTGCCCGCCCTGGGCCCCGGCTGACGCCCCCGAACTTTGCAGGGCCTTCTTCCGGCGGCTGCGCAGGTACAGGTACGTTCCCGCACCGCCCACAGCCACGACGCCGACTCCGACGAGGACGGCGCTGCCCGCCCCGGCGCCGGACGGCACCGTTCCGCTGCCGCCACCGGCCGCGTCGCCCACCGCAGCGGCCGTATCAATGGCGGCCTGGGCGAAGTCGCGCTTTCCGCCGGCCAGGTTCGGCACGATGGCGTTCTGGACGATGCTGTCGGTCTTGGGATAGATCGCGCTGGCCCTGGCAGGGGAGAAGTAGTACTTGCCGTCGTCGGACATGGTCAGGATGACGTCGGCCTTGCCCATGCCCTTGTTGGTCGCGACGGCCTGGGCCCACCCCGCGGGGTCGGCAGGATTCTCGAACGTCTTTGCCGTGATGACGTAGAGGTTGTACTTGTGGTCCTTGAGGAGCTTCTGGATGGCGTCCTGGACCTCGGCCTTGCGGCCGCCGAGCACGTTCGCACTGTCCACGATGTTCTGCCCGGACGGAATGGCCACCGGATCTTCGGCCAGGGCTGGAGCGGCGGGGAGCGCCAGCAATCCAGCGACGCCAAGGACGGCGAGGAAACGATTCAACTTAGACCGCATGTGCAACCCTTCAGCACTTCTGGGACCGGTTCGGTCGAACCAGCCGTCACAGAAAGCAGCAGCGCCCCCACGCAGATGTAAAGCCGCAGGTCGCTGTGGCATTTCCATTTGATTCTATGGTGCACCCAAAAGGCAGTCCACCTAGGGGAATATGCCACCAGCGAAACGGGCTTAAACTGGGAAACACGGGCCCGCAGGCCGCAAACTGTCCGTTCAGGAACCTCCCAGCAAATGTCCGCTCTAGTGTCAGCCTGAGCGTCCATAGTTATAGGCAGACGAGGATGAAAGGAAGTCTCATGACTGAGAACCCAGTGCCGGGTGTGTCACCGGAGCCGACACAACAGAATCAGGAACCGGCGGGAGTGCGGGATGGCTCGCCGGAGCAGCCGCATGCCGGCCGCGCGCCTGAGGCGGCACCGGGAAATCCGGCATCCGAAAGCACGACGTCCGAAACCTCAGTAGTCGCAAGCCCGGCGCCCGAGAACCCGACCCTCCGGCTGGACCGCGCCGAGGACGGCGCGCCGCGTCCGGTGTACCAGCAGCACCAGCCCTCCGCCGCGGATACCCAGCAGATCGGCGCCCCGGCCCAGCAAACCGGCCCGTACGGCGGGTTCTCCCAGGCCGGCCAGGGCCAGCCCGCCCAGCCCGGCCACCCGCCCTACGGTCAGTCCCAGCAACCCCCGTACGGCCAGTCGCAGCAAACCCAGTACGGCCAGTCCCACTACGGCGCCAACCCTTACGGCGGCCAGCCGCAGCCGGGCCCGTCCTACCCTTCCGGTCCCGGCTTTGCGAACGACCCGGCGCACGCCCCCAAGCGCAAGGCGGCATTCGGCGTCCCCACCCTCGTGGCCAGCATCGTGGCCGCGGGCCTGATCGGCGGCGGCGTCGTGGCCGGCAGCAACGCCCTGCTGGGCGACCGCCTTTCCCCGTCCGCCGCGAGCAACACGAGCCAGGCGGGTCCGGTGATCGTCAACAACAGGGAAGACGTCAACGCCATCAGCGCCGCCGCCCTCAAGGCTTCCCCCAGTGTGGTGACCATCAAAGCGACCAGCGGCAGCGACGGCGGCACCGGCAGCGGGATCATCCTCGACACCCAGGGCCATGTGCTGACCAACACCCACGTGGTGACGCTCGACGGCAAGGCCGCGAACGCCACCATGGAGGTCCGGACGAGCGACGGCAAGGTCTACTCCGCGAAGATCGTCGGTACCGACCCGCTTTCCGACCTCGCCGTGATCAAGATCGACAACCCCTCGGGACTGGTCCCGGCAACTCTCGGCGACTCGGGCAAGCTGAACGTCGGTGACACCGCCGTCGCCATTGGCTCGCCGCTGGGACTCACCGGCACAGTCACCGACGGCATTGTCTCAACCCTGAACCGGACCATCAGCGTGGCATCCTCGGCTGCGCCGAAGGGCGGCGCAGACAACTCCCAGGGCGGTGACCAGGGCTTCCAGTTCGCGCCCCCCGGCGGCGGCGAGACTCCGAGCACCGCGGATCAGGGATCCATCTCGATCAACGTCATCCAGACGGACGCGGCCATCAACCCGGGTAACTCCGGCGGCGCGCTGGTGAACACCAAGGGCGAAATCATCGGCGTCAACGTCGCGATCGCCTCCGCCGGCGGCGACGCGGCCAGCGGAAGCAGCAGCGGCAACATCGGCGTGGGCTTCAGCATCCCCATCAACAACGCCAAGCGCGTGGCCCAGGAGATCATCAGCGCCGGCAAAGCCACCCACGGGCAGTTCGGCGTCAGCGTGAAGCCCAAGGCCGCAGGCTCGTCCTCCTCCGGGTTCTCGGTGGGCGCGGAGGTCGCGACCGTCGAGGCCGGCTCGGCCGCAGACAAGGCCGGCATCAAGGTCGGCGACGTCGTGACGAAGTTCCAGAACCTGACCATCAGCGATCCCAACCAGCTCACCGCGGCGGTGCGGGAACAGGCCGCCGGGGCCACGGTCAAGGTGACGGTCCTGCGCGGCGGCCAGCTCAAGGACGTCGACGTGACGCTCGGCGCCGCAGCCGAGCAGTAGAGCTGGGCGACAGCAAACAGCGCACCTGTAAATCAAGGCAGCAGCAAACAGGCCGGGCGGCACCGCAAAGGTGCGGCCCGGCCTTTGCCGTCCCGGGCCAGTTCACTGACACAGACCTTAACCCTGGCCGCGCTGCCCGGCGGCTATATGGTTAGCTAGGAACAGCCCGGCTGCCGGGCATTCCGTGGCCATGACCCCGTCAGGGGCGGCTGTCCACCCGCATGGAAGGCTGCTGTAGACACAGTGGAAGAAACTCTGAAAATCATTGTGCTGGTCAAGCACGTCCCCGATGCGCAGTTCGACCGCCACCTCACAGGTGAGGCCAACACGGTGGATCGCTCCGAAAGCATCCTGTCCGAACTGGATGAATACGCCCTGGAAGCTGCGCTGCAGCTGACCGAGGCCCGCGGCGGAGAAGCGGCCGGCAACAAGGTCATTGCGCTGAGCATGGGCCCGGCCGGGGCAGTCAATGCGGTGAAGAAGTCCCTCCAGATCGGCGCTACGGAAGGCGTGCACCTCAGCGATGACGCCCTGGCCGGTTCGGATGCCGCAGCCACGTCGCTGGCGCTGGCCGCCGCGATCCGCCACCTGGGCGCGGACGTCCCCGCGGACCTCATCCTCACCGGAATGGCCTCCACGGACGGCGAGACCTCGCTGGTCCCGGCACAGCTCGCTGAGCGGCTGGGCCTCCCACAGATAACCTTCGCCGCGTCCCTGGAGCTCGACGCCGGCAAGCTCACCGCCCGCCGCGACGGCGACACCCACGCGGACACCATCGAGGCCACACTGCCGGCCGTCGTTTCCGTCACCGACCAGATCAATGATCCGCGGTACCCGAACTTCAAGGGCATCATGGCGGCGAAGAAGAAAACCATCACCACCTTGAGCCTTGCCGACATCGGCGTGGACGCGGCCCAGGTGGGCCAGTCCGGTTCCTGGACCGCCGTCGAGACCGCAGAGGCCCGCCCGCCGCGGACGGCCGGCACCATCATCACCGACGAAGGCGACGCCGGCATCCAGCTGGTCGAGTTCCTGGCCGCCCAGAAGCTGCTCTAAAGGGGATTATCCGAACATGGCAAAAGTACTCGTTTTCATCGACAACCCCGGTGCGGCGCTGAAGAAGTCGAGCCTGGAACTGCTCACCATCGCCCGGTCCCTGGGCGAGACCGTCGCCGCCGTCAACGGCGAACTGCACGACGACGCCGCCTCGACCCTGGCCGCGTACGGCGCCCAGGCACTGTACCGCCCGTCCGCCACGGACCTCGACGAATACCTCGTCGGACCAAAGGCGGCATTCCTGGCCGCGGCCGCGGCCGCCGCCGGTGCGGGCGTGGTCCTGGCCGAGAACTCGGCCGAGGGCAAGGAAGTTGCCGCCCGGCTCGGCATCAGGCTCGGCGCCGGCGTCATCACCGACGTCGTGGCGGTGGACCCCGACGGAACGGCGCACAAGTCGGTCCTGGCCGGTTCCTACACCAGCGCCGCGAAGGCGACGACACCCGTTTCCGTGCTGACCGTGAAGCCCAACAGCATCACGCCCGAGCCCGCGGTCACCGGCACGGCGCCGGAGAGCATCACAGTCCAGGTCCCTGACGTGACCGGGGCCGCCGCCCGGATTACGGCGCGCACCGACAAGCCTGCCAGCGGACGCCCGGATCTGTCCGATGCACGGATCGTCGTGGCCGGCGGCCGTGGCGTGGACGGCAACTTTGGTCCGCTGGAGGAACTCGCCGATGCCCTCGGCGCGGCCATCGGTGCCTCGCGGGCTGCCACGGACGCCGGCTGGATCGGCCACGACGCGCAGATCGGCCAGACCGGCAAGACCGTCGCGCCGCAGCTCTACATCTCCGCGGGCATTTCCGGAGCCATCCAGCAGAAGGCAGGCATGCAGACCGCGAAGGTGATCGTGGCCGTGAACAAGGACGCCGAATCGCCGGTTTTCGAGATCGCGGACTTCGGCATTGTGGGCGACCTCTTCCAGGTACTGCCGCAGGCCACCGCCGAAATCAAGAAGCGCAGAGGCTGACCGCATGAGCAACACCGCCGTCCCGGCACAAAGCCCGTTCGACCCGGAGACCACCCGGGTTGAGCGGGTGCTTTGTTTCACGGCCCACCCGGACGACATCGATTTCGGCGCAGCCGGCACGGTTGCAGCCTGGACCGCCGCCGGAGTCCAGGTCAGCTACTGCATTATGACCGACGGCGACGCCGGGGGCTTTGATCCGGAGCAGCGCGAGGAAATTGTGCGGCTGCGAGTTGCCGAGCAGCAGCGCGCCGCCGCCCTGGTCGGCGTCACGGACATCCATTACCTGCACCAGCGTGACGGCTACCTCGAACCCTCGCATGAGGTGATGCGCGAGGTGGTGCGCCTGATCCGGCAGCTCCGGCCCGACGTCGTGCTCTCTATGCATCCGGAACGCAACTGGAACCGGATCCAGAAGAGCCATCCGGATCATCTGGCTGTGGGGGAGGCGGTGACCCGTGCCGTGTACCCCGCGCTGGAAAACCCGTTCGCGTACCCGGAACTGGCCGAGTCCGGGCTGGAGGCCTACAAATTGCCCTGGCTGTGGCTCTTCGCCGGGCCGGAAGAGCGCGAAAACCACTTCGTGGACGTCACCGGGCATGTGGAGAGCAAGCTGGCCGCCATCCACATCCACGTCAGCCAGCACCCCGACGTCGACGCCATGGAACGCACGGTCCGCGGCCTCATGCTCGGCACCGGGGCCCGCGCCGGATTTCCCGTCGGCCGCAGCGCCGAGGCCTTCCATGTCGTAACAGTCAACGGCCAGGGGACCATCGCCGGTTTCTAGTGTTGCCGCAGCCCAACCTCTGCCATATGCTGGCCTCTGTTTAAATCATATTTATTTGATGGAAGGCAGACTTTGATGGCGAAGACTGCGCAACACCCCGTTCTTGTGATCATGGGCGTCTCCGGATCCGGCAAATCAACTGTCGCGGGACTTCTGGCCGGCAGGCTGGGCTGGGACCTCGCCGAGGGCGACGACCTGCACCCCGAATCAAACGTGGCAAAGATGCACGCAGGACAGCCGCTGACCGACGAGGACCGGTGGCCCTGGCTCGAAAGCATTGCCGACTGGATCCGGGCCCACACCGGCGCCGGGAATCCCGGCGTCGTGACCTGTTCGGCGCTGAAGAAGCGCTACCGGGACGTTCTGCGCGGCGAAGGGGTGATTTTCGTGTTCCTCGAGGGATCACGGGACAAGATCTCCGACCGGCTGGCCTCCCGCCACGGACACTTCATGCCCCCGGCCCTGTTGGAGTCCCAGTTCGACGCGCTCGAAGCCCCCACGGCAGACGAAAACTTCATCTCCCTGTCGGTCTCCGCAACGCCGGCGGAAGAAGCACAGGAAATCATCACCCGACTTAATCTCGACGCCGCCGACGCCAGGCCCTGAGCCTTCCCGCGTTTCGCCGCGACCAAGGAATTTTTTGTGAAATCACTGATAGCAATGCAGCTTCCCGCTGCCGTTGAGGCCGGGACCGGCGTCAATACCCAACTACTGATCATCGCGGGTCTGGGCATCGCCCTGCTTGTGGTCCTAATCGCCAAATTCAAGTTCCACCCCTTCCTGGCCCTGATTCTGGGGTCAGGATTCGTCGGCCTCGCCGCCGGTGTGGAACCGGCCAAGGTGATCATCAACTTCGAGGACGGCGTGGGCGGCGTCCTGAAGGAAGTCGGTCTGTTGGTCGCCCTCGGCGCGATGCTGGGCAAGCTGCTCGCGGACTCCGGCGGCGCGAACCGGGTGGTCGACACCCTCCTGGCAAAGGCCACCGGAAACAAGCTGGTCTGGTCCATCACGCTCGTAGCCGTGATCATCGGCCTGCCGATGTTCTTCGAGATCGGGCTCGTCCTGCTGCTGCCGGTGATCGTCCTGGTCACGCAGCGCTCCAAGATGCCCCTGATGCGCATCGCCATCCCGGCGCTGGCCGGCCTGTCCGTGCTGCACGGGCTGGTGCCGCCGCACCCGGGACCGCTGATCGCGATCAGCGCCGTCAAGGCCGAACTGGGCACCACCCTGGCCCTCGGCATCCTCATCGCCGTCCCCACGGTGATTATCTGCGGGCCGCTCTTCTCCCGCCTGGCGGCCCGGTGGGTCCCGGTGGGTGCCCCCGCAGTCGCCGGCGGCGTCGACACCGTGCACGGCGCGGACATGGAGGGCGTGAAGCGCCCGCCGAACTTCACCGTCACGTTGTTGACCATCATCTTCCCGGTGGTCCTCATGCTGCTCAGGGCCGTTGTGGACATCATCTGGCCGGACCCCAAGACGGCCCCCGCGATCCGGATGTTCTTCGACTTCGTCGGGCAGCCGCTCGTGGCGATGACCCTGGCCGTCCTGCTGGCCAT
Organism: Arthrobacter sp. P1_D12; assembly: GCF_056406175.1. Classification (NCBI taxonomy): domain Bacteria; kingdom Bacillati; phylum Actinomycetota; class Actinomycetes; order Micrococcales; family Micrococcaceae; genus Arthrobacter; species Arthrobacter sp. P1_D12. The sequence continues at coordinate 76,753 of NZ_JBFUAR010000016.1, read as the reverse complement.
GGTGACCTTCGGCTATGCCGTGGGCCTCAACGGCGCCAAGATTACGAGCAAGATCGCTGCCAGCCTGGGCCCGATCGCGGGGATCATCCTGATTGTCGGCGCAGGCGGCGGCTTCAAGCAGACGCTGATTGGTGCCGGCGTGGGAGACTCCGTGAAGGCCTGGGCCGAGGGGACCAACATGTCCGTTCTGGTGCTCGGCTTCATCGTGGCCGTTGCCCTGCGCCTGGCGACAGGCTCGGCCACCGTCGCCACCGTGACGGCCGCCGGCATCGTGGCACCGCTGGCCAGCTCGCTGTCGCCGACACACGCCGCCCTCCTGGCCCTCGCGATCGGTGCGGGCTCGCTGTTCTTCTCGCACGTGAACGACGCCGGGTTCTGGCTCGTCAAGGAGCTGTTCGGACTCACGGTGGGCCAGACCTTCAAGACCTGGTCCGTCATGGAAACCCTGATCTCCGTGGTGAGCTTCGGCCTGGTCATGCTGCTCTCGCTGGTCATTTAGCCGGGCGGAAAGCCGGCCCGGCGGGACGTCCGCCGGTCGGTCCGTCCGCCGGTCACAACACAAAGCCGCCCGGGCCTTGAGTCCTTCTACGGAAGGAGCCAAGGCCCGGGCGGCTTTGTGCGTGCGGGTGGCCTGCTGTGTCCTGCGGGTGGCTAGGCGTCCAGCGGTGCGGCGGCGACGGTCGGCAGGGTAGGCGACGCGGATCCGCCTTCGGGCTCCACGGTAATGCCCAGTGCGGCCGCGGAACCGATGCCCTTGACCACCGCGGGCTTGGACAGGGCTTCAGCGTCCATGAGGCCCTGCGAGACCGGTGCGGAGCCGTCCTTGGGGATCAGCCACATCTGGTAGACCTTGCCCACGGGCGGGGCCGGGACGCCGTTCATTTTGACGACGGCGGCATCCTTGGACGGGGAAATCGACACAGTGGCGGTGCCGCCGCCGTTGACGTTGACGGTGGCCTGGCGGACGTCGCTGGCCTGCATCACTTGATTTAGGGGATCGTTCTGGTTGGCCACGTAGGCTCCGACGCCCAAACCGCCCAGGGCGATCACGGCTGCTGCGGCGACGCCGATAAGCCAGTTCCGCATGCCCTGCGGGCGGCGGCGCTCTTCCCTGCGCTGGCGGGCCGCACCGAGTTCGTCGGTGGCGGGCAGCGCGGAGCCGTCGCGTACCGGATGCGGCAGCACCGGCGTCGCTTGCGGACCCGTGCCGGGCAGCGGCACTGCGGCGGGGGACTGCGCTGCGGCCTGCTCTGACGTCTGCGCAGGCAAGGATGACATGATCCGGTCCAGCAGCCCGGGCGGAGGCTCTTCCTCTGCGGTGAAGCTGGTGGCCAGGGTCTCCCGGGCCTGCCGGACCCGCTCGTTGAAGGCAGCCCTGTCTGCTGCCGGTGCGGAGGCGAGGAACTGCTCGATTGCGGCGCGTTCGGCGTCGTCCACGGCGTTGAGGGCATAGACCTCGGCAAGGTCCACCACGCGGCCGGACGACAGGTCGGTGGCGATCTCGGCGGTGAAGCCGCCGGGGAGGCGGTTGTTGTTCTCATGTGCGTTCATATCGGTCAATTCAGCTCACCCCCAAGCAGGTCTTCAGTCGGATGAGTCCATCGCGGATGCGGGACTTGATGGTAGGTACCGCGGCATTCAGCCGCTCGGCCACTTCCCGGTAGGTGAGGCCGCCGTAGTACGCCAGCCGGACGGACTCCTGCTGCGTATCGGTCAGCGTCTCCATGCACCGGACCACGGCCTCGGCCTCGAGCCGGCTGCCGACTTCGTCCGAGACGGAATCGTGGTCGATCTCCTGGCTGCTGGCACCGTATCTGGCTTCGCGGTCGGTGGCGGACTGCGAGGACCGTACCTTGTCAACGGCGCGCCGGTGCGAGATCGTCATGAGCCAGGCGAGCGGACTGCCGGCGGCGGGATTGAATTTGGCGGCGTTCTGCCACACCTGGAGGAAGACTTCCTGGGTGGTGTCCTCACTGAGTTCGGTATCGATCAGGACCCGGCGTGCCATGCCGAAGACGCGCCTGGAGGTGAGACTGTAAAATTCCGCGAACGCCGTCTGGTCGCCTTGGGCAATCAGTGCCAGCAGGCTGCTGAGCCGGCCGTTGATGTCGGCTGAGGTGTCCGCCGGTGCGGCGGCCTCGGGGTTCGGGGCATTCGGAGTTTCCATCACTCCCAAGCATAGGGCGCTTGCAGCCCAACGCGGGCCAATCGGTGCGGCATGCGGCGAGAGGCCGGCCCCTGCCACGCGGGCAGAGGATCTGTCCAGATGTACTGTTTTCACCTGCCGCTCCTCGCTCCCTTCCGTTTCTCCGCACAATGCCCGGTAGACACAATGTGAGTGGGCGGATTGGTGTCCGCCTTCAGAAGTGATTCGGTGCGGCCCGGCACCTGGATGGGCGCGCTGCGCGGGAATTCTTTCCCGCGGGCCGACCATGTGGCCGCCGCACGTCCTGGCGGGCCTACGCGGCGGACCGCTACAACTTGGCCCCGGCGAACCCGTTCTGGCGCCACGCCTCGTAGACGGCGATGGATGCGGCGTTGGCCAGGTTCAGTGACCGGAGGGATGGGAGCATCGGCAGGCGCACCCGGGACGTCACCCGGGGACTGCGTTTGACTTCCTCTGGCAGGCCTACGGATTCAGGACCAAACAGGAGGACGTCGCCGGCACGGTAGCGGATGTCTGTGTACGTGGTCTCGCCGTCGGAGGTGAAGGCAAATACCCGTTCCGGCTCGAGAGCGGCCCACGCCGCGTCGATGTCCGGGTGGACGGTCACGACGGCGAGGTCGTGGTAATCAAGGCCCGCCCGCCGGAGTTTGGCGTCGGAAAAGTCAAAGCCCAGGGGCTCCACCAGATGCAGTTCGGCGCCCGTGATGGCAGCCAGCCTGATGGCGTTTCCCGTATTGCCGGGGATTTCTGGGGTGTGGAAGAGGATGCGGAACACCGTCCCATCCTAGCGAGCCGCCGGCGTCGAACGCGCCTCGGGCCTTCCGTCCCCGGGGCGCAGGGGAGCGCCCGGGCGGAATCTAGTGCATTCCGCGCAGCAGGCGGGCCAGTACGGGAACGTTGACGGTGTTGGGCGCCGGGCCCGAGCCGAGGAACAACTTCAGGCCGCGGGCCAGGCCCGCGGCGTTGACCACCTCGACAAGGCCCGAGCCTTCCCCGTACCCGCTTCCCTGGCCGCCGGGGGCGCGGCGGTGCCGGTCGATGACCGGTTGATGCAGATTGCCGTCCGTGCTGTGGACGACAATCCAGCCGGTGACATTGAGCTCGGGAAATATGTCCTGCATCCGGCGCACGATGTGGCCCAGCTGGGGCGGGGCGACGGAGCGTCCGCCGTGGGTCAACGTGCTGCCGTTCCATGCATAGGCACCCGGCGGCAGGAGCATGGATCCGACGATCGCGAGACGGTACCCGGCAAGGACCGCGTGGTCGATGTGGCTGTTGTCCGCCGGGGACTGCAGCCCGTTGACAAGGCGCGCCGCCGGGATGGTGGTAAGGATCTGCCTGCTGATGAGCTGCACGGTGCGCATCTCGCGTTGGATCCGGGCTTCGGCGCCGAAGATGCCGCGCTTGCGGGGCATGCCGTGGACCTGCTGCCGGGCGACGCTGGCGGGAATCAGCGGCACCGCCGACCCGCCGTCAAACTGCTCGAACGGGGGAACGTAGACGGGTGGATCCGCGGCCGTATTCCGCGGCGTGTTTGGCCGGCGCACGTTGGCTGACGCCCGGCTGCCCGCGGCGGGCGCGTCGAAGTGGGCGCCCTCATCGCCGGCGGGCGACCAATACGCGCCGCCGGATGTGCTGCCGTAAGAGCGGTCGTAGTCCGCGCGGCGTTTGGTGTCGATGAGGGTCTCGTAGGCGAGCGTGACGCGCCGAAACGCTGCAGGGTCGCCGCCGTGGTCCGGGTGGGCGGTCCGGGCGGCCTTGCGGTACGCGACTTTGATGTCCTTCTCCGTCGCCGTCACGGGGATCCCGAGGACCTGGTAATGCGAGCTGCTGCCCTGCGTCAAACAGAGATCCTTTTCGTTGATGGTGCCGGCGGGAGGAATGCCGGACCGTTCGTGGGCGTCCGGCGTGCCCAGTTTAACCGGCTGGAGGAATAACGACTGCGTGCACAGGGATGGTTCCCGCCGGCTGGCATAATTCAGCGCATGCTGATCGCCGTCGCCGTCAACCCGCGCGCATCCTTTGGCCGGGCGCGGCACGCCGGCAAGGACGCGGCGGCGCGCTTCCGTGCAGCCGGGGCGGAGGTCCTGCTGCTGTGCGCGGACAGTTATGCCGGGCTCGCGCAGGCAGTTGAGGATGCGCTGGAGCCGGGCGTGGATGCCCTCGTGGTCGTGGGCGGCGACGGCATGGTCCACCTCGGGCTTAACGCGATAGCAGGTGAAGGTGCCGGTGCCGGTGCCCGCCGCCGGGTTCCGCTGGGCATCATTCCCGCCGGGACGGGCAACGACACGGCCCGGGCGCTGGGCCTGCCGCTGCACAACCTCCCGGCGGCCTGCGAGCGGGCGCTGGAGTCTTTGGCCGGCGGCGGCCGGATGATCGACGCCGGCAGGATCACCGCCGGAGGATCCTCCCGTTTGTTTGCGGGCGCGGTCTCGGCCGGGTTCGATGCCGCCGTCAATGAGCGGGCCAATGGCTGGCGCTGGCCGCGCGGCAAGATCCGCTACCAGCTCGCCATGCTGCGGGAACTGGCGTCGTTCCGGGCCATCGATTACACGGTGACGGCCGACGGCGAGCAGTGGCAGCAGGGCGCCATGCTGATTTCCATCGCCAACGGCCAGTCGATCGGCGGCGGGATGAGGATCGTCCCGGGAGCCGCCCTTGATGACGGCTACCTGGACCTCTTCATTGTCAACCGGCTGTCCCGGACCCGGCTGCTGGCCGTGTTCCCGAAGGTCTTTGCCGGCAAGCACGTGGGCCACCCCGCCGTGCGGCTTCGCCGGGTCCGCACCGTGGAACTGTCCGCCGGCAATATCGTGGCCTACGCCGACGGCGAGCGGATCGGGGCGCTCCCGATGACCATTGAGGTCGTTCCGCGGGCCGTCTGTGTCCTGGCGTAGTGGCGTGGCCTGGCGTCTTCGCTCCGCTGCCGGCACCCGCCGTCTGGCCTAGCTGCCTGGCGTAGCGGCCGGCACAGCCCTGCGCGGGGACAGCCTGTTCAGTGCCAGGGCACCCACGAGCAGCCCGAAGTCACGCAGAGCGACATCATAGAAGCCGCCGAGGATGATCAAGTTGATGATGATGCCCAGCAGCCAGGCGGCCACGAGCGCCGATCCGAAGCGCGGGCGCAGCGCCACCGCCACGCCGGCGACGATTTCCACCACGCCAACGATATACATGATCGTCTGGGCCGGCAGCGGGACCACCTGGGTCACCACGGGCGCCAGGTACATCGTCCAGTCGGTCAACAGGTTTGTGAACTTGTCCAGGCCGAACAGGATCGGCGCAACGGTAAAGAGGGTCCGCAGCAGCAGGAAGGCCTGACGGTCCGCCGTGAGCTGCTGTGCGGGAGTGGCGGGGGCTGGGGAAACTTTCATGGCATCGCTCCTTCTAAAAGTGGATATCTCGATTTTAGAGGGCCCCACGGGGATTAAGCAATGATTCTTGTTTTTAGAGATATTCTTGTGTCATGACCAAGCTTCCGGGGAACCACAGGCTGGCGGCGGTCGCGTCGCTGGGAGACGAGAGCCGCAGGAGGCTGTTTGATTTCGTCGCCTCAGCGGCAGATGCCGTTGGCCGGGACGATGCCGCGCAGGCTGTGGGCCTGGCGCGGAGCACTGCCTCGTTCCATCTGGACCGGCTCGTGAAAGACGGGCTGCTGGCCGTGGAGTTCCGCAAGCTCGGAGGGCGGGAGGGCCCGGGGTCCGGCCGGCCCGCCAAGCTGTACCGGGCCGCCGTGGATGAGGTCGCGGCCTCGGTGCCCGACCGCCACTATGATCTCGCCGCCGAGCTGCTGGTGTCCGCGATCGAGGACGCAACCAGCGGCGGCGGTTCGCCGCGGGAGGCCCTGCTTCGGGCTGCCCGCGCCAGGGGGCAGTCAGCGGGTGAGTCGGCAGCCCGCGCAGCCGGCCGCGAGCCGGCGGGGGCCACCGGGGCGGGGCCTGCGGACTCCGCCGGCAGCCCCGATGGCGCCGGCCCGTTCGCGGACTTCCTGGCGGGGCAGGGCTACTGCCCGGCGGACGACGGCGGCGGGGGACTGGTGCTGCTGAACTGCCCGTTCCATCGCCTCGCCGCCGGGCACGCAGGCGTGGTGTGTGCCATGAACGGAGCTTTTCTCGGCGGGGCCTCAATGGCCCTGGGGATCGAACCGGGCCGGATCGAAGCGCTCGCCATTGAAGATCTCAGGGAGCACGGCGGCGCGCGGCCCGGGCAGTGCTGTGCCCGTATTCTTCCACCGTGACCGGGCTGCCTGCGTGAGCCTGCCTGACGCGGCGGCGGGCGGTCCGGGTTGGGCCCTGCCGCTGGGGTGGCCGGCGTTGCGGGCCTGGCCCTTGATTCCGGTCAGCAGCACGCCGGCGATCACCAGGAGGCCGCCCAGGATCTGCACCAGGGTGAGCGGGGTCCCGAACAGCACGGTGATGATCGCGGTGAAGACCACCATCAGGTTGAGGTAGTTTCCGGCGGTCCCGGACGGGGTGGTTTTCAGCGCCAGGTTCCAGAGGAGATAGGAACCAAGGGACGGGAACAGGGCGATATACGCCATCGACCAGCCTTCGGCCGCGGTGTCGGGAAACCGCACGTTCATGGCGAGGGCAAACGGCGCCAGCGTCACGGTTGCGATCACCACCTGCACCGCTGTGGCCGCGATGGGCGGCACGGCCAGCCGGCGGGCAACGATGGTGTAGAAGCCCCAGACGATGATCGCGCCGATCATCATGAGCTCACCGGTGTTGACGGCGAGGCTGACCACGCGGGCCAGCTCGCCCTGGGTCAGGACCAGCAGCACACCCAGCAGGCCAAGGCAGATGCCGAGCCAGCCCAGCCGTGTGGTCTTCTCACCGAGCAGGACAATCGCCATGACCACAATGAGGGCCGGGTTTGCGGCCGTCACCAGCGAGGCGTTCATCGCGGACGTGAATCCGAGCGCGCCGTAGAGCAGCAGTGTGTAGCCGCTCATGCCCAGGACACTCAGCAGCAGAAGCACGGGCCAGCGGCGCAGCACCGCGCCCCAGTCGGGCCGTTCGATGAGGTGGGCCAGGATCAGCAGCGGCACGGCGGCCAGGCTCCAGCGCCAAAAGGTCAGGTCCAGCGGGGTCATGGAGGCTCTGGCGGCCTGTCCGACGACGAAATTGCCAGACCAGAACAAGGTGGCCAGCACAAGGCAGAGTGGCGCTTTCACCGCTTGAATGTACACCGGCCCCGTGCCTTTCACCGTGCCCTTCACCGTGCCTCAGGCCGGTGCCTTCGCCCTGACAACTTTGCTTCTGCCCTGACACTGTGCCTTCGCCCTGGCGCCGCGGCGGCCCGGGCGCGCGCAGGTAGAATTGGGCTGTGCCTGTCTACCTCGATCACGCCGCCACCACCACCCTCGCCCCGGAAGCGCTGGCCGCACTGACGCGCGAACTGGCCCGGACCGGCAACCCGTCCTCGCTGCATGGATCGGGCCGCCGTGCCCGGCGCTCCGTGGAGGACGCGCGGGAAGTACTCGCGGCGGCCGCCGGCGCCCATCCCTCGGAGATCATCTTCACCTCCGGCGGGACCGAGGCGGACAACCTGGCGGTCAAGGGCCTGTACTGGGCCCGCCGTGCCGAGGACCCGGCGCGGACCCGCATCCTCTGTTCCGCCGTCGAACACCACGCGGTGCTGGACACCGTCGAATGGCTCGAACGGCATGAAGGCGCCGACGTGTCCTGGCTCCCCGTGGATGACGCGGGCGTCGTGGACCTGGCCGTGCTCGAAGCCGAGCTGTCCCGGGATCCGGGATCGATCGCACTGGTGAGCGTCATGTGGGCCAACAACGAGGTCGGCACCATCCAGCCCGTCGCCCGGGTTGTGGAACTGGCACACGCCGCCGGCGTACCCGTCCACTCCGACGCCGTCCAGGCCTTCGGCTCCCTGCCCGTTGACTTCCGCGGGACGGGCCTGGACGCCATGTCCGTCTCCGGGCACAAGATCGGCGGACCGGTCGGCGTGGGCGCGCTGATCCTGGGCCGGGCGGTGAAGCTGACCCCGGTCCAGCATGGCGGCGGGCAGGAACGCGACGTACGCTCCGGGACGCTGGACACGGCCTCGATCGCCGCGTTTGCCGCGGCCGCCGAGGCCGTTGCCGCGAAACTCCCCGAGGAAGCTGCCAGAATCTCGGCCCTTCGCGACCGGCTGATCGAGGGGGTCCGTGCGGCCGTCCCCGAAGCCGTCCTGCGGGGCGCCCCGGGCGCCGGGCGGTTGCCCGGCAATGCGCATTTCACGTTCCCCGGCTGCGAAGGGGACTCGCTGCTGTTCCTGCTGGACCTCGCCGGCGTCGAATCCTCCACGGGCTCCGCCTGCACCGCAGGTGTTCCGAGGCCCTCCCATGTGCTGCTGGCGATGGGCCTGGACGAGGACACGGCGAGGGGGGCGCAGCGCTTTACTCTCGGGCATTCCTCAACCGACGCCGACGTCGATGCCCTCCTCGCGGCGTTGCCGGGCGCCTACGCCCGGGCCCGCCAGGCCGGCATGGCCGGGCACGAGTCCAGCATCCAGACCGCCGGAACGGTCGCGCGCGAGGCCGCCCGTCAAGCCCCCGCAGGGAGCTAATCCAGGAGCTAATCCAGCAGCTGATCCAGGGGCACCGAGGAGTCGGCAAGCAGGCCCGGACTCACGGCGGTGCGGGCGTTGATGAGCGCCTTGATCGCCTTCTGCGGCTTGGCGGCGCGGGGCCAGTTGACATTCATTCCGGCGATCACCTGGCCTTCGCGCTGCCAGAAGGCAATGAACTCCTTGTCCGCAAGCGAGCCGCGGATGACCGGCGGGCCGGCAACGAGCGTCGGGAAGCCCGAGTACTCCATGCTGACGTCGTACTGGTCCGTGTAGAAGTACGGGATGGTGTCCAGCGTGGCGTCGAGGCCGAGCATCGCCTTGGCTGCCACCTTGCCGCCATTCAGGGCATTGGACCAGTGCTCGCTGCGGTGGTGTTCCCCGGTGAACGGGTGCAGGGCGTTGGCGACGTCGCCGGCGGCGAAGATCCCGGGCGCCGAGGTCCGCAGCGACGCGTCGGTGAGGATGCCGTTGCGGATCCCGAGCCCGGCCGCCTCGGCCAGCCCGACCTCCGGCACAACGCCGACGGCGATGACCACGAGGTCGGCGGGCAGGACCTCGCCCGAGTCGGTGACCACTGCCGTCGCCCGTCCAAACAACCCCTGAATCTCGGCAGCGGACGCCGGAAGCCTGAACTGAACCCCGTGGGCCTCGTGCAGCTCGCGGAAGAAGCCGCCCAGGTCCGGACCAATCGCCGCGCCCAGCGGCACGTCCTCCAGCCCCATCAGGGTGACGGTGTTTCCAAAGGTGCTGGCGGCAGCGGCCAGTTCCATCCCGATCCACCCGGACCCGACCATGACCACGTGCAAACCGCCGCCGGCAAGGCGGGCGTGCAGACGCCGGCTGTCCTCGACCGTCCGGAACGTGCTGACGCCCTCGAGCCCGCTGCCGGGCAGCGGGATGGTCCTGGGCCGCGCTCCCGTGGCAAGCAGGAGTGAGCCGTACTCCAGCCGTCGCCCGTCATCCAGAACCACAGCCCGCGCAGCCGGGTCCAGCGCCGTGATCTGGACGCCGAGCCGGAGGTCGACGTCGTTCGCGTCGTACCACTCCTCGGGCACCACCGGCAGGGCGTCGTCGCCGGCCTTGCCCAGCAGGTACTCCTTGGACAGCGGCGGGCGCAGGTACGGCTGGTGGGACTCGGCGGCCACCAGCACCATCGGACCGCTGAAGCCCTCCGCCCTCAATGTTTTGGCGGCGGTGGCGCCGGCCAGCCCGCCGCCCACGATCACGATGTTCCCGACAGTCATGTCCGCTCGATTCCCGCGTCGGCGTGCTTCCGTTCTCTAAAACCGCTTGTCCTGACGCTAGAAGGGGGAGGCGGTCCCGTCAAGGCCTTTTGGGGAGGATTCGGCGTGGCGATAGAATGGCGGGGCAGGCATTGTGCAATTTCCAGGGGCCAGCAGTAGCACTGCGGTTCAACCCAGGTTCAACCCAGCAGTGAAAGCCCGGCAGTAGCCCAGCAGTAAAAGCCCAGCAGCACCGCAGCTGCGAACAGCAGCCCCGGAGCCTGTGACACCCCGAACCCTAGAGAAAGCCAGTATGCGAGTTCTTGCAGCCATGAGTGGCGGCGTCGATTCCGCCGTTGCCGCCGCCCGCGCCGTCGAGGCGGGGCACGACGTCGTCGGCGTCCACCTCGCGCTGTCCCGGATGCCGGGCACCCTGCGAACCGGCAGCCGCGGCTGCTGCACGATCGAGGACTCCCGCGACGCCTGGCGTGCGTGCGACATCCTCGGGATCCCGTACTACGTCTGGGACTTTTCCGAACGGTTCAAGGAAGATGTCGTCCAGGACTTCATCGATGAGTACGCCGCAGGCCGCACCCCCAATCCCTGCATGCGCTGCAACGAGCGGATCAAGTTCGCCGCGCTGCTGGAGAAGGCCATCGCCCTGGGCTTCGATGCCGTGTGCACCGGCCACTACGCGAAGGTCATCACGGACGCGGACGGCAACCCCGAACTGCACCGCGCTGCGGACTGGGCCAAGGACCAGAGCTATGTGCTGGGGGTGCTGACCCACGAACAGCTCAAGCACTCGATGTTCCCGCTGGCCGAGACGCCGTCCAAGGCCGAGGTCCGCGCGGAGGCGGAGCGCCGCGGCCTCTCCGTGGCGAACAAGCCGGACAGCCACGACATCTGTTTCATTCCCGACGGCGACACCGCCGGCTGGCTCGCCGAGAAGATTGAAATGACCACGGGGGACATCGTGGACGAATCCGGCGCGAAGGTCGGCGAGCACCCGGGCGCCAACGCGTTCACCGTGGGCCAGCGCCGCGGGCTGAAGCTCGGCACCCCGGCCGCGGACGGCAAGCCGAGGTTCGTGCTGGAGATCCGGCCCAAGGAGAACAAGGTGGTGGTGGGACCGGAGGCCCTGCTCGCCATCGACGAAATCCGAGGCATCAAGGTCTCCTGGGCGGGGCTGCCCATCGCCGAGGTGGCGACCGGCGAAGAGTTTGACTGCTACGCCCAGGTCCGCGCCCACGGCGACCCCGTCCCTGCCCGCGCACACATGGCGGACAACGAGCTTGTGGTCACCCTCACCGAGCCCCTGCGCGGCGTGGCCCCCGGCCAGACGGTGGTGCTCTACCAGGGCAGCCGCGTGCTCGGCCAGGCCACGATCGATGCCGCGCGCTCGCTGCAGAGGGCCGCGCTCTAGCCGCCCGCCCCACCGACTCCAGCAAAGGGTCCCGCCAGTTGGCGGGGCCCTTCGTCGTCTGTACCCTCCGTCGTCGTCCGACTACCCGGCCGTCCAGGGCGCCCGGACGCGCAGGACCCTGCCGAAGATCCGGGCGGAATCCTGCAGAAAATGAGAGAAACCTTCGAATCGTGTAAATTTTGTGTCTCAACTCACAAAATGCAACGTTTCACCGAATGATCGTCTGGTTGAATCTAGGAATCAGCAAAGCGTGCCGCCCGACGAGTCAGTCGTTTCACTTCGGGCTGCGCTAGAACGCATCGAACAGAAAGTTCACAGATGGCAATGAACAAAAAGGCCTGGCACAGCGTCATCGCGCTGGCCGGGGTTTCCGCCTTTGCACTGACGGCCTGCACAGGGCCGACCGGGGGCGCTGGCGGGTCATCAGCCGCAGCAAGCGGTCCGATCGCCTACGGCACCACGGACAAGGTCACTGCCTTGGATCCGGCGGGCGCGTATGACAACGGTTCGTTCATGGTGATGAACCAGATCTACTCCTTCCTCCTCAACTCGAAGCCCGGCAGCGCAGATCCCGTGCCGGACCTGGCCGAGTCCGCGTCCTTCACCTCGCCGAACGAGTACACGGTCAAGCTCAAGCCGGGCCTCAAGTGGGCCAACGGCCACACGCTCGACTCCAAGGACGTCAAGTTCTCCTTCGACCGGCAGACCAAGATCAACGATCCCGCCGGTCCTGCAAGCCTGCTGACCAACATCGAAAGCATCACCGCCCCCGATGCCAACACCGTGGTCTTCAAGCTGAAGCAGGCGAACGACCAGACCTTCGCTCAGATCCTCAGCAGCCCCGCCGCGCCGATCGTAGACGATGAAGTCTTCCCGGCCGACAAACTGCTTGACGATGACTCGATCGTCAAGGCCAAGGCGTTCTACGGCCAGTACGTGATCGACACGTACAAGAAGAACGAGCTGGTCAGCTTCAAGGCATTCCCTGACTACCAGGGGGTTCTCGGCAAGCCGGCCAACGACGCCGCCACGATCAAGTACTACGCCGACCCCACCAACATGAAGCTGGACATCCAGCAGGGCAACATCGACGTCGCGAACCGCAGCCTGAGCGCCACCGACGTCGATGACCTGAAGAAGGACTCCAAGGTCAAGGTCAACGTTGGCCCCGGCGGCGAAATCCGCTACATCACGTTCAACTTCGACACGATGCCGTTCGGTGCCAAGGCTGCCGACGCCGATCCGGCCAAGGCGCTCGCCGTCCGCCAGGCCATCGCGAACCTCGTTGACCGGCAGTCCATCGCGGACCAGGTCTACAAGGGCACCTACCTGCCGCTGTACTCCAACGTTCCCAACGGCTTCCTGGGCGCCAACGAATCGTTCAAGGACGCTTACGGCGACGCCGGCAAGCCGAGCCTGGACAAGGCCAAGAAGGTCCTGGCCGACGCCGGCGTGACGACCCCTGTCTCGATGAACCTTCAGTACAACCCGGACCACTACGGCAAGTCCTCCGGCGACGAGTACGCCATGATCAAGGACCAGCTGGAGAAGTCCGGTTTGTTCAAGGTCAACCTGCAGTCCACGGAATGGGTCACCTACAGCAAGGCCAGCCGCGCCGACGAATACCCGCTGTTCCAGTTTGGCTGGTTCCCCGACTTCAGTGACGCCGACAACTACCTGACCCCGTTCTTCCCGGAGGGCGGCTTCCTGAAGAACCACTACAACAACCCCACCGTCAACGACCTGATCAGCAAGCAGCTCACCACCGTCGATAAGACTGAACGCGAGTCCACGATCAAGGATGCGCAGAATGCCCTCGCCAAGGACATCTCCACGCTTCCGTTGCTCCAGGGCGCGCAGGTTGCCATTTCCGGCAGCGGTGTCAAGGGTGTCGATTCCACCCTCGATGCCTCCTTCAAGTTCCGTTTGGGAACTATTTCCAAGTAAGGCTGCAGCCCTGCTGTCCTGACCAGCGGGGCGCCCTCGCGGCGCCCCGCCTTTGCTGGTCATTGCCGCATCCTGCAGTTCACGCCGGCCCGCCCAAGGCCGCGACAGCACAATCTTAGGTACCAATGACAACATTGACTGAGGCGCCGCTAAACGACGCCGACGGACTTCTTCCGTCCAAGAAAAAATCCTCGGGTGGGGGCTTGGGGACCTACATCCTGATCCGGTTCTTCCTGATCATTCCGACCATTTTCATTCTGGTGACTTTGGTCTTCTTCCTGATGCGGGTCATCGGCGACCCCATCACTGCAGCCCAGGGCGGCAGGCTTCCGCCGGAGGCGCTCGCGCAGCGCATCCACGACGCCGGCTACGACCGCCCGATCCTCGTGCAGTACCTCGAATACGTCGGCCAGGTGGCGACCGGCAACTTCGGCACCACCATCACCGACCGCCGCCCTGTGGTCGAAATGATCATCACGTTTGGCACGGCAACCCTGGAACTGGCCATCAATGCCCTCATCGTGGCGCTGTTGGTCGGCATCCCGCTCGGGCTGATCGCCGCCTACCGGCGCGACAAGGCGCCGGACGCATTCCTGCGGTTCTTCGCCATCCTCTGCTACGCGACCCCGGTGTTCTTCGCCGGCCTGCTGATGAAGCTGGCCTTCTCCGTCTGGCTGGGCTGGCTGCCCGTCGCAGGACGGGCCTCCACCAGGACCGAACTGGCCATGGGAAGCCTGGCCGCACCGACCGGGATCTACTGGCTCGATGCCTTGCGCAGCGGCAACATGGCCGCGTTCGGCGATGTCGCGGCCCATTCCGTCCTCCCCGCACTCACCCTCGGGCTCTTGACGGCAGGGGTCTTCCTGCGGCTGGTCCGCACCAACGTCATCGGCACTCTCGGCAAGGATTACGTCGAGGCCGGCAGGTCCCGTGGCGTCAGTAATTACCGGCTCGTGACCAAGCATGCCTACAAGCCTGCCCTCATCCCGATCATCACTGTCATGGGGCTCCAGATTGCCCTCCTGCTCGGCGGCGCCGTCCTCACGGAGTCCACCTTCGAGTGGAAGGGCCTCGGCTACCAGCTGGTGCAATACCTGAACGCCCGCGACTTCGTCGCCGTCCAGGGAATCGTCGTGATGCTGGCGGTCATCGTTGCCGTCACGAACTTCATCGTGGACGTCGTCGCAGCCCTGATCGACCCGCGAGTGAGGTACTAGCCATGAATGCAACCAAAGTAAGCGGGCGCAAGCAGCCCCTCATCTACCGGCTGCCGGTGATCTCGCATTTCCGCTCGAGCGTCGGGCTGCAACGCGGCATGCTCGTCACGGGCATGGTGCTGGCCGCCCTCTTCCTGCTCGTCGCCGTGTTTGCGCCGTGGATCGCGCCCTACGGGTTTGCCCAGCTCAGCGACGCCGCCGGTCCCTTCCCGACACAGCAGCCCCCCAGCCCGGCCCACATCTGGGGCACCACGGTTGGTGGCTATGACGTCTACTCCCGGGTGCTCTGGGGTGCCCAGACGGCCGCCGTGGTGATCATCGTGGCCGTCGCGATGTCGATCTTCCTCGGTGTAGCCCTCGGCCTCGTCAGCGGCTACTTCGGCGGCTGGCTGGACCGGGTGTTCGTGGTGATCGCCGATGCGATCTATGCTTTCCCGTCACTGCTCCTGGCCATCGTGATGTCAATCGTCATCAGCCACGGGCAGTCCAGTTTCTGGGGAGGCATTGTTGCCTGCTCCATCTCCATCTCGGTGGTGTTCGTCCCGCAGTACTTCCGGGTTATCCGTGCCGAAACCATCCGGCTGAAGGCGGAGCCGTACGTCGAATCAGCCAAAGTGGTGGGTGCCTCCAGCATCCGCATCATGGGCCGGCACATCTTCAAGAACGCAACCCGCACGCTGCCGCTGATTTTTACGCTGAACGCGTCCGAGGCAATCCTGACCCTGGCGGGCCTCGGCTTCCTGGGGTTCGGCATCGAACCCACCTCCGCCGCCGAGTGGGGCTATGACCTGAACAAGGCCATTGCAGATGCCTCCTCGGGCATCTGGTGGACCGGTGTCTACCCCGGTACGGCGATCGTCCTGACCGTGCTTGGGCTGACCCTCGTCGGTGAGAGCATCAACGACCTCAACGATCCCCGCCTGCGGGGCCGCAAGAAGGCCGTGGCAGGCAAGGGCGGACCAGACTCCACCGCCGGCACCCAGGCTGCACTCGAAGCAGAATCGAGAGTTCTATGACCACCAACATCGACAAGCCCGGCGCAGGCGCAGGCCCGGTCCTTGACATCGACCGGCTCAAAGTCACCTTCGCCACCGACGCCGGGGATGTGTATGCCGTCAAGGACGTGAGCCTCCAGGTCAACCCCGGCGAGGTCGTCGCCATCGTTGGCGAGTCGGGATCCGGCAAGACCGTGACCGCCAAGACCATCCTGGGACTGCTGCCGGAGACGGCCATCAGCCAAGGCGCTGTCCTGATCAACGGCAACAACGTCATCAGCGTCAGCGAAGCCAAGCTGCGGGAGATCAGGGGCCGCGACGTGGCCATGGTGTTCCAGGAGCCATCCACCGCCCTCAACCCGGTCTTCACCGTGGGGTGGCAGATTGCCGAGGGCATCCGCGCACACGCCGGCAGCGGCGGCCGCAGCAAGGTCTCGGCCAAGGAGGCCAAGGCGCGGGCAATTGACGCCCTCCGCAAAGTTGGCATCCCGGACCCGGAAACTCGGGTCAACTACTATCCGCACCAGTTCTCGGGCGGCCAGAAACAGCGCGTCGTGATTGCCGCCGCGCTGGCCCTGAACCCTGGCCTCATCGTGGCCGACGAGCCCACGACCGCCCTGGATGTCACCGTGCAGGCCGAGATCCTTGAACTGCTGCGGGACCTGCGCGACAACTACGGGACCTCCATCGTGCTGATTACGCACAACATGGGCGTCGTCGCCGACCTCGCCGACCGCGTCGTGGTCATGTACCAGGGCGACGTCGTGGAGGAGGCGTCCTCAAGGGTGCTGTTCGCCGAGCCCAGGGAGGACTACACCAAGAAGCTCCTCGCCGCCGTCCCGCACCTGGGCCGCAACTCCGCCTCGGAGGGCATGGTCGAACGCGCCCACCAGGGCGGCAAGGTGCTGGTCGAGGCAAAGAACCTGACCATCGAGTATCCGGGGCGGCTCGGCAGCCCGGCGTTCAAGGCCGTCGACGGCGTCAGCTTCACCGTGTCCGAAGGCGAAGTCTTCGGCCTCGTGGGGGAGTCCGGCTCCGGCAAAACCACCATCGGCCGGGCAATCGCCGGCCTGAACCGCACCACGGGCGGCAGCCTGAATGTGCTGGGCTACGAGATGCTGAACTTCAAGGAGCGCACCTTCAAGCCGCTCCGCAAGGAGATCGGCTTCGTGTTCCAGGACCCGGCGGCCTCTTTCAACCCGCAGCTGACCATCGGCGACTGCGTGGCGGAACCGCTGATCATCCACTCCAACCCGACCGCGGCCGAGGCACGCAAGAAGGTCGGTGAACTGCTCGAGTCCGTGCAGCTGCCGGCGTCGTACGCTGACCGGTTCCCGCACGAACTCTCCGGCGGGCAGCGCCAGCGCGCCTCGCTGGCGCGGGCGCTCATCCTGAACCCGAAGCTGCTCATCGCCGATGAGCCGACCTCGGCCCTGGACGTGTCCGTGCAGGCCGTTGTGCTGGAGCTGTTCAAGGAGATCCAGCAGGAGTTCGGCTTCGCGTGCCTGTTCATCAGCCACGACCTCGCCGTGGTGGACATGCTCTCCCACTGGGTCGGCGTGCTCTACAAGGGCAAGATGGTGGAGCAGGGCCTCGGCAACCAGGTGATGGGCAACCCGCAGCACGACTACACGAAGAAACTCATCGCATCCCTGCCCGTTCCGGATCCCGACGAACAGGCCAGGCGCCGCGAGGCGTTCAAGGCCGTGCTCCACAGCTAACCGCCGGAACCGGGCACCTGCCCGATCCGGCGCGGCCCGATCCTGCGCCGGCCCGGGCTCCGGCAGGGCCACAGCCAATGGGCATGCCCACCGTTCACCATGAACGGTGTGCATGCCCATTAGTGTCTCCGCGCGCGCCTGCAACGGTGCTTAACAGCGGGAGGCATTCGCCGCCGAACCCCTAGACTGGGTCAATGACCGAGCAGAACCCCACCCTTCCCGAAGCCGATTCCTACGACCCGGCGGCAAGCTCCCTGGCCGGTTCCGTGGATCCCGCGGTCATGGCGGAGCTGCTGTCGATCCGCTCCAGCATCGACAACATCGATGCCACCCTGGTCTTCCTCCTCGCCGAACGCTTCAAAGCCACCCAGAAGGTCGGCTTCCTCAAGGCCGCGCACCACCTTCCCGCCGGAGACCCGGGCCGTGAAACGGCGCAGATCGCCCGGCTGCGGCACCTCGCCGCCGAAGCCCACCTGGACCCGGCCTTCGCGGAGAAATTCCTGAACTTCATCATCGGCGAGGTCATCCGCCACCACGAGGCCATCGCCGAGGACCACCAGGCCGCCCAGGCCTCCGGCTCCGCGGACGCCGCCCGCGCCGCAGACGCCTAGCCATGCCAGCACCAGACGCGCCCGCACCGGGCCAGGTGACCGCGACCGCCCTTGGCCCCTGGCCGGGCGAGGACCCGGCCGAGGCCGCCCGCATCATCCGCGGTGAACTGGGCAGCCCGCACCTGCCGTTCCTCGCCGAGCTTCCCGATCGCGGCGTCGGCTCCGATTCCCTGGGCCGGACCGCCTCTTTGCTCGTGGAACTCGCCGTCGACGTCCAGCCGCATGGATGGCGGTTCGTGGACCGGCCCGGCAAGGACCTGCAGCGGGCCAAGTCGGCCCTGTCCACCGACATCAACATCCTGGCGGACGTGATCGGCGTCGAGGAAGTACCGTCGGACGATATCAAGATCCAGCTGCGCGGGCCGCTCAGCCTTGCCGCCGGGCTGCACCTGCACAACGGCGAGCGGGCCCTGATCGACTACGGTGCCCGCAGGGACATCGCGGATTCGCTCGCAGCGGGCGTGGAAGGCTACCTCAAGCGGGTGGCGGCGGCTGCCCCCGGTGCCCGGATCGTCGTCCAGATCGATGAACCTGAAATTGCGTCGGTGCTGGCCGGCACCATTCCCACCGCCAGCGGTTACCGGACCCTGCGTTCGGTGCCGGGCCGGGAAGTGACCGAGTCCTGGCAATTGGTGATCGACGCGCTCCGGGCCGCGGGCGCCGTCGAGACCGTTGTGGCCGTCTCCGAAGTCGAGGCGCCGTTCGAGCGGATCCTGGCGGCAGGCGCGGATGGAATCGCCGTGCCGCTTCGGGCACTGACCTCGCGCCAGTGGGAACAACTCGCGGGCGCGGTGGAGGCCGGCAAGCGGCTCTGGGCCGGCGCGCTGGACGTGGCTGATCCTGCCGCGTCACTGCCAAGGGTCCGCGACGTCGTGGAAAACGTATGGCGCCCATGGCGGCAGCTGGGTCTGCCCGCGTCCACGCTGGGGGCGCTCCGGGTCACGCCGTCGGAGGGCCTGGCGCGGCACTCACCCGCCACTGCAGCGGCGGTCCTGACCCGGCTGACCCAGGTGGCGGACGGGCTCAACCAGCTCGCCCTCGGCTAGCGCGGCACCTTCGGCCGCCGGCGGTCCGGGCCGCAACCGGGTCCGCTGTGCCCCTGCTGGCCCCGGTCAGACCCTGCTTTCCCAGGCGTCCGGTCGGGCGTGACCTGGCAGGTAGCCCGGCGCCGCAATACCGCCGGGGTAGGGCTCGAGCCGGTAGTCGAAATGGCCGGCGTAGACCAGCACCAGCCCGAGCTGGGGCTGGATCACCTTGACCTGGATCCGGTGCCTGCCGCCGTCCTGCGGCTCCCACCACTGCTCGGCGTAGGCCTTGGCGTCGAGGGCCGCCGGCAGCGGAATCCGGAGCGGTCCCACGAACAGCCGCGACACCTCCGACACGCCGCGCAGCCGGCCCTCCGGTGTGACGCTGAGATTGAGGTCGGTGACGAGCCGCCGGTACCGGCCCACGTAATCCACGAGCCCGGGCCCACGCCCGCCGTTATCACTCCCGCCGTCATCAAAGCTGGTCGTGTCCTGGAACAGCCGGGTGGTGCCCGGGAAGAAGATTTCCCGGCGGGCCGTCAGGCTGGACCTGCCGAACGGGTCCAGGTGGGCGTGGTTCTCGATCCGGAAGCGGACGCCCTCGCCGTACTCGGGGAAGAAGGCCTGCTCGCCGGTGGTGAGCCGCAGCAGGGGACGCAGCCAGGCCTGCCGGCAGCCGACGACGTCGAACACCCCCTCGCCGACGCCGTAGTGGCCGGAACCCGGTGCCAAAGCAAAGTATTCTTGAAGCTCCGGCTGCAGTCGGGCAAAGTCGCTGCCCAGGGCTCGCTGGTAGATCGGGGTGTTCACGGGTTCCTCCTGCGGTCCGGGCCGGTTCACTGGGCCTGTCCACAGCATGCAGGACAACGCGGCAATTGTCACAGCGTCCCATGCATCGGCGCGGTTCCGGCGGGGTTCCGGCGGCGGTGGCGGGCCCGGTTGCACTATGCCGGTGGGCCGCCCGATACGACAAAGCCAATTCAATGGGGGAATATATAACTATGAAGGCACGCATTCTGGTAGTGGATGATGACGAGGCTCTGGCCGAGATGATCGGTATTGTGCTGCGCAATGATGGCTTCGAACCCGTCTTCTGCGCGGACGGCGCACAGGCGCTGGACGTGTTCCGCTCCTCCAAGCCGGACCTCGTCCTGCTCGACCTCATGCTTCCGGGGATGGACGGCATTGAGGTCTGCCGCCAGGTCCGTGCCGAGTCCGACGTCCCGATCGTGATGCTCACGGCCAAGGCGGATACCTCGGATGTGGTCCGCGGCCTCGAGTCCGGTGCCGATGACTATGTGCCCAAGCCGTTCAAACCCGCCGAGCTCGTCGCCCGGGTCCGGGCCAGGCTCCGCCCGGGTGACCAGAAGGCACCGGAAACCTTGCGGATCGCCGATGTCACGATCGACGTGGCCGGCCACCTGGTCAGCCGCGGCAACGACCGGATCTCCCTGACGCCGCTGGAATTCGACCTCCTCGTCGCCCTGGCCCGCAAGCCGTGGCAGGTGTTCACGCGCGAACTGCTCCTGGAGCAGGTCTGGGGCTACCGGCACGCCGCCGACACCCGCCTGGTCAATGTCCATGTCCAGCGGTTGAGGTCCAAGATCGAACGTGACCCGGAAGCCCCCGAAGTTGTATTGACGGTCCGTGGTGTCGGCTATAAAGCAGGTTCCTGAGCCTGCGGACCGCAGTGTCCGGCAGTCCATAGCAACGGATACGGCGCCGCCGGCCGAGTCATCCGCGGCGTCATCGCCAGAGACGTCCATGCCTCGTGCGCCCGAAACGCCCCGCGGCGGGCCGGGCCATTGGCGGCGTCTGGCCTTCCGGACCCGCTTGTGGGCCAAACGCGCGAGGATCGTTGGCGTCCGGGTCGCCCGGCTGGTCCGCACCGGGATGCAGCGCCTGTGGCCCGGCATCCTGTATCTGCTCCGGGCGGTACAGCGGAAGTGGCGGCGTTCGCTGCAGTTCCGGACGGTCCTGACCACGCTGATGCTGGCCATGGGCTCGTTCGCGGTGGTGGGCGCCTACCTGTCCAACCAGATCGCAAACAACCTGTTCCAGGAACGGCTCGCCCAGGCTGAATCGGAGACGCGCTACAACGTCAAGCAGGTCCAGGACACGTTCGACGGCGCCCAGGTCACCGACCAGTCCAGCGTCATCACCCTGGTCTATGACACCCTGAACGCGGTCGAAGGCCGCGGATCCGTGATCCAGCGGCGCTACGTCTTCGAGGCCATGCCGGAGCAGACCAAGCCCCGCAACCGTTGGGTTGAATCCCGGGCCTCGGACCAACTCACCATCGGCGTCATCCCCCCGGACCTGCGCAAGGCTGTGCAGGACTCGGGCAAGGACCAGTACTGGGCGTCCACCCAGTTCCCGGTAGGGACCGAAGACCGGCCCGGCATCGCCGTCGGCAACAAGGTGACCTTCAACGGCACCGTCTACGAGCTCTACCTCATCTACGACCTCAACACGGCGCAGAAGACCCTCGACGAGATCCAGAATGTCCTGCTGGCCGGCGGCGCGCTGCTGGTGCTCATGATCGGCGGCGTCGCCTGGTATGTGACCCGCAACGTGGTCAGCCCGGTCAGCCATGCCGCCGTCGTCTCCGAGAAGCTCGCGGCCGGCCAGCTGCAGGAGCGCATGGTGGTCAAAGGCGAGGACGAGGTTGCCCGCCTGGGCGCCTCGTTCAACCACATGGCCGCAAGCCTCCAGGAGCAAATCACCCAGCTGGCCACGCTGTCCCAGATGCAGCAGCGGTTCGTCTCCGATGTCTCCCACGAACTCCGCACCCCGCTCACCACGGTGCGCATGGCCGCCGAAGTCCTTTATGACGCCCGCGAGGACTTCGACCCCATCAACAAGCGCTCCGCGGAGCTGCTCTACAACCAGGTGGAACGCTTCCAGTCGCTCCTGGCAGACCTGCTGGAAATCTCCCGCTTTGACGCCGGCGCCGCCACCCTGGACGCCGAGCCTACCGACATCGTCCAGCTTGTCGCGCATGTCATCGAGGGGGTGGCGCCCGTCGCGGCCGAATACGGGTCCGCCGTCACCCTCAACGCCCCGGCCGGCAGCGTCATTGTCGACATGGACGACCGCAGGATCGACCGGATCCTGCGCAACCTGATCCTGAACGCCCTCGAACACGGCGAGGGCCGGCCGGTCAACGTTTCCGTGGCCGCCAGCGGCACCGCCGTGGCCGTGGCCGTACGGGATCACGGAATCGGCATGACCCCGGCTGAGGCGGCGCGCGTCTTCGACCGCTTCTGGCGCGCCGATCCTGCCCGGGCCCGCACCACGGGCGGCAGCGGGCTGGGACTGTCCATTGCCGCCGAGGACACCAAGCTCCACGACGGCTGGCTGCAGGCCTGGGGGAGCAAGGGACAAGGGTCGAACTTCCGCCTGACCCTTCCCCTGCGCCGGGACGAGCCGATCACCAGGTCCCCGCTCCAGCTCGAACCGGTCAATGTCGGGCTCCCCGAGGCAGGCCGCCAGCGCACCGTGGTGTTGCTGGACCCGCTCCGGACCGCGGGCCGCGGGACCGGTGTTGAGGGTTCCGCGGACGGATTCGCAGAAGGCCTCGATGACGACTTTTCTGACGACGGCGGCAGCGGTGCCGCCGGCGGGGCTATCCCGGACGGCGGCTCGGCCGGCCCCCGGGGGACCGGGACGGAGGGCAGGGCATGAGTGGGGTTTCGGGCAGGTTTACCCGCGTGGGGGCTGCGCTGCTGGCGCTCATCCTGCTTCTGTTGACCTCGTGCGCCCAGATTCCGCGCTCGGGGCCGGTGGGCAAGAGCACGGACGAGAGTGCGGGAAACCCGAACGCCCCGGTCTTCTTTCCGGCCGCGCCGCGTCCCGGCGCCGGACCCGAAGCGGTGATCGAAGACTTCTACCTCGCCGGCAGCGGCTACGAGGACGACTACGCCGTGGCCCGGCAGTACCTCACCCAGGGTTCGTCGGTGACGTGGAAGCCGGACCAGCGGGCGCTCGTGTTCCGCAAGGCCACGGTGGTGGCCACCGGCGTCGAAAATGTCTTCAACTACCAGCTCGACCTCGCCTATTCGGTGGACGCCGACGGCGTGGCCACGCAGCTTCCCGACGGCACCACCGAAAACATACCCGTCACCGTGACCCAGGTGGACGGCGAGTGGCGAATCTCCGATCTTCCGGACGGCACGGCCATTCCGGAAGAGACCTTCAAGGTCATTTACGGCGCGTACCCGATCTACTTCTACGACCCCACGTTCACCTACGCGGTGCCCGACGTCCGGTGGTTCATCCGCAAGAAGACCGTCAAAGCCATGACGAGCGCGCTCCTGGGCGGACCAGCCCCCTATCTCAAGGGCGCCGTCGTCAGCGCGTTCCCTTCAGGCATCAAGCTGGCCCGCGAATCAGTGCCCGTGGTATCCGGCGCCGCTCAGGTGGATCTCACCGCCAAGGACCTGGTCGAGGCCTCCAATGAGGACCGGCTGCGGATGCAGACGCAGCTTGCCCTGACGTTCCGCAGCCAGCCGGATGTGATCAACGTTGAGCTCCGGGCCAACCAGGACCTGGTGCGCGTCGAGGACAACGGCACGGTGCTGCCTCCGGTCCAGGACGAAAGCGTCCCCGCTTACCAGATCGCCGTCAGCAACAATGACCTGGTCCGGTACGAAAACAACAGGATTTCACCGCTCCCGGACGTCCGGTCTGTCGCAGCCCTCTCGCCCCGGGCGCCCGCGGAGTCCACCGAGTCGCAGGCGGCCGCGTTCCTCAACGCCGCCCGCACCACGCTGTACTCGATCGTTCCGGGCCAGCCCGCCAGGGCACTGACAACGCGGGCAACGCTGTCCCGGCCTTCGTTCGGCCGCTATGACTGGGTCTGGACCGCCGGGCCGGGTGCCGGCGGCGCCACCGAGGTGGTGGCTTACGGGCCGGTCGGTGTGGCGGCGAACGCCAGCGTACCCACCGTGACCCTGTCGCCGGGATGGCTCTCGGGCCGGACGGTGAAGGAGTTCCGGATTTCCCGGGACGGCACACGGGCCCTCGTCATTTCGCAGCAGAACGGCAAGAGCAAGGTCCAGATCACCGGGATCATCCGGAACGCGGACGGCACCCCGAGGGACCTGACCGTGCCCCTGACCCTCCTGACCCCCCGGGATCCGGACCAAGGGGTCTGGGTGGATGACACCACCGTCGCGGTCATGAAGGCCTCCGCCAGCGATGCCGTCACCCCCGAGCTGTTGTCGCTGACCACTGCGCAGCCGCAGCAGCTGGCGCCGTGGCCCGGGCTGACGGCCCTCAGCGCAGGCAACGGACCGGCCGAGATTTACGGCCAGTCCGCGGAAGGGATCTTCCAGCGGCTGGGCAACGGCTGGTCACCGCAGCTCAAGGGCCCCATCGACCCCTCGTTCCCCGGCTGACTGACGACCCCTCGTTCCCCGGCTGACTGACGCCCCCTCGGACGACGGCTGACTGACGCCCCCTCGGACGACGGCTGACTGACGCCCCCTCGGACGACGGCTGACTGACGCCCCTCGGGTGACGACGGCGGTGCCGCCGTCACCCGGATCCGGTGAAGGTTCCGCGAAAGGTTCCGGCCAGGGTGTTGTCCACATAGCGGGCCGCCGGGCTGCTACCTGGGGCGCACCCGGTCCAGGATCGGAGGATGGGCAGCCACACCACCCGGGTCCCGGCAGCGGACCCTGACCTTGCCCCGGCCACGGCCAGGGCGGCGCGCCACCGCGGGAGCTACGCGCGGCCGCTGGCGAGGCTGGGCGACCGGACAGCCGAAGCGGCGGCTGAGGTACTCGCCCTGGCCATTCCAGTGGACTGCGTCTGCTGCGGGGCGGAGGACTCGGCACTCTGCGGCGCGTGCTCCCGTAAGCTGCGCCTGCTGACGCTCAGGCCGTTCCGGGCAGAGGCCCAGGCTCCGGCCCTGATGGACATGGACGGCTCCGTGCTGCTGCCCGTGGTGGCGGCCGGGGCATACCGGGCCGAGCTGGCGCAGTGCCTGCTGTCCTTCAAAAGCCACGGGCAGGCCCGGCTGGGCGCCGAGCTGGCCCGGGGCCTGGCGCGCGCCCTCCACGCCGCGTCCGGGCCCGGCCAAGGACTCGTCCTCGTCCCCGTGCCCACGAGCGCCGCCGCATACCGCAGGCGGGGCTTCAGCCCCGTCCATGTCCTGCTCCGTCGGCTCGGCCGCGGCGATGAAATCCCAGGGTTCACCGTCGCGGACGCGCTGCGGAAATCCGTGCCGCGCGCGCGGAACACGAAACCCCCGGCTTTGCCCCTGTGGGGCCGGTTGCGGGATGGCCCCACAGGGGCCGGCTCCCTGTCCGGCGGACAGAAGGGACTGGGCCGGGGTGAGCGCGCCCGGCGCGTTCGCGGATCCATCCGGGCCAGGTCCGGTCCGTGGCCTGCGCGGGTCGAAGGACGTGCCTGCATCATCGTCGATGACGTGCTGACCACCGGCGCCACCCTGGCGGAGGCGGCCCGTGCGCTCCGGGCCACGGGGGCCATTGTCAGCGGCGCCGTTGTGCTGGCCGCGACACGCCCGCCGGCCGCCACCGATGTCCGCGCCGCCATCCCCGCGGCGGCGCGGACGATCGGTGGGGGCTAAAAAAATAAACCGTAAAAGGATGAATAACAGGTGTCTATGAACTAACGTCGAAGATGGGTACCAAGAACAGATGTACCTGTCGATAGCGGCTCGGAAAGGGGCTCGACTGTCAGTCAGATCGGCCCCCGGGAAGTACCGCCGTCGTGTCACCGAAGTCATTTGGAGGGCACCATGGAGTTCATGATCAGCGGACGCAACTTGACGGTCTCAGACCGGTTCCGCGAATATGCCGACGACAAGATCTCAAAGATCGCGTCGTTGGGAGACAAGGTCCAGAGGGTAGACGCGAAGGTCACCAAAGAGACCAAAGCCCGCCAGACCGCCGAATCGCTCACGGTTGAGTTGACAGTCCTGGGACGCGGCCCAGTAATCCGCGCTGAAGCGAGTGCCGCCGACAAGTTCGCCGCGTTCGATCTCGCTTACAACAAGCTTCTTGAACGCCTGCGCAGGGCCAGGGACCGCAGAAAGGTCCACCACGGCCGGCATACCCCGAAGTCCGTCACCGAGGCGACGGCAGCCCTGGAGCCGGCCAGCCCCAGCGAACCCCTCTATGTGGAGGCGGCGCAGCAGCAGGGGACCCAGGCGACGGCGGCAGAGAAGTCGCCGTATGAGGTCGAGAACGATATTCCGGCCGGCGACTCGCCTGTACTGATCCGCCGGAAGGTGTTCGCCGCGTCCCAGCTCACCCTCGATGACGCCGTCGACAACATGGAACTTGTGGGTCACGACTTCTATCTTTTCGTGGACAAGGAGACCAAGGCGCCGTCGGTCGTCTACCGCCGTGACGGCTGGACCTACGGAGTCATCTCCCTCGACCAGACGTGCGAGCCCGGACATTCGAGTCTGGAAGACAAAATCCTGGCCTACCGTTCAGAGGATGAGCCCGCCAGCGCATAAGCTGGTGCAGACTTTTCCGACGAAGGGACTAACGTGCAAGCATCGCTGAGCCTGGCACAGGCACGGCGGATCGCGTTGGCAGCCCAGGGACTGGAGAAGGAACGGCCCACCGGACCCGTGAGTGCACGGGCGGTGGGCCGTACCTTTGCCCGGCTGCACCTGGTTCAGATCGACTCCGTCAATGTGGTGTCCCGCAGCCACTTCCTGCCCTTCTTCTCGCGGCTCGGCAACTACGACCGCACCATCCTGGCGCGCATGGCGGGGACCCACCCCCGCCGGATGATGGAGTACTGGGCCCACGAAGCCTGCTTCATCCGCCCGGACCACTTCCACGATCTCGTGCAGTGGCAGAGCCGCAAATGGGTGGGCGCGCACGCGATGGACCCCGAACTGCGCAACGGGGTGGCGGCCAAGATCCTGGAAACCCTGGCCGTCGGGAAGCCGCTGACCGCCGCCGAACTGACAGCCCGGCTCGGCCACGTGGAAGACCAGCAGCGGGACAACTGGGGCTGGAACTGGAACGCCGTCAAAAGGGTGCTGGAACATCTCTTCGAAGAGGGCCTTGTCTCCGCATCCTCGCGGACCGACTCCTTCGAACGGCGCTACACCCTCACCGCCCGGGTGCTCCCCGGACCGGGCAAGGAAGCGGCGGCACCCGAACCGGATGCGGCCGCGGCCATGGACCGGCTGATCGACGCCGCGGCCCAGGCCCACGGTATCGGGTCGGTGCGATGCTTCGCCGACTACTTCCGGACACCGCAGAAGGACGCCGCCGTCGCCGTCCGGAACCTCGTGGACAGCGGCCGGCTGCAGCCAGTCACAGTATCCGGCTGGGACCGGCCCCTGTACCGCCACGCGGAGGCGAAACTGCCGCGCTCGGCCACCGGCCGGGCGCTCCTGAGCCCCTTCGACTCCCTCGTGTTCGAACGCCGGCGGCTCGAGGAGCTCTTCGGGTTCCACTACCGGATCGAGATCTACACGCCCGAGCCGAAGCGGAAGTACGGCTACTACGTCCTGCCGTTCCTGCTCCGCGACGCGATCGTCGCACGGGTCGACCTCAAAGCGGACCGGGCCGGCGGGCGGCTCCTGGCCAGGGCCGCTCACGCCGAACCCGGCGCGCCGGAGGACACCGCCGTCGAACTCGCCGCGGAACTGCAGCTCATGGCAGAGTGGCTGGGACTGGACGACGTAGTTGTCTCGCCAATGGGGAACCTTGCGCCGGCGCTCGCCGAAGCCGTGGCTGCCCGGTAAACCGCACTATCCGCTGTGAGGGAACAGGCGCCACCGGCCTTGCGTCTCTCCCGTAGACTAAACACGCCAGAATTCGGCAGCTTGAGACTGGGAGCAACTTCACGTGGCATCACTTATCGAAAAACTTCTCCGCACGGGTGACAAAAAAACCCTGCGGCAACTGCGGAACTATGCCGATTCCATCAATGCCCTGGAGAGCTCCTTCCAGACCTTCACGGACGCCGAGCTCCGTGAAGAAACTGACCGGCTGCGCGAACGCCACCAGGCCGGCGAGAAGCTCGACGATCTGTTGCCCGAAGCGTTCGCGGCCGTGCGCGAGGCCTCGTCCCGTACCCTCGGCATGCGCCACTTCGATGTCCAGCTCATGGGCGGCGCCGCCCTGCACCTGGGCAACATCGCGGAAATGAAGACCGGTGAAGGCAAAACCCTGGTGGCCACCGCTCCGGCCTACCTCAACGCCCTCACCGGCAAGGGCGTCCACGTCGTCACCGTGAACGACTACCTCGCCGAATACCAGTCAGACCTCATGGGCCGCGTCTACCGCTTCCTCGGCCTCACCAGCGGCTGCATCCTCTCCAACCAGGACCCTGCGCTGCGCCGCGAACAGTACGCCGCGGACATCACTTACGGAACGAACAACGAATTCGGCTTCGACTACCTGCGCGACAACATGGCGTGGGACAGCTCGGAACTCGTCCAGCGCGGCCACCATTTCGCCATCGTCGACGAAGTGGACTCGATCCTCATCGACGAGGCCCGCACCCCGCTCATCATCTCCGGTCCGGCCCAGGGGGACACCAACCGCTGGTACAGCGAATTCGCCAAGGTCGTCACACGCCTGCAGGCCGAGACCGACTACGAGGTCGATGAGAAGAAGCGCACCGTCGGTGTCCTCGAGGCCGGCATTGAAAAGGTCGAGGACTACCTCGGCATCCACAACCTCTACGAGTCCGCCAACACGCCCCTGATCGGCTTCCTGAACAACGCCATCAAGGCCAAGGAGCTGTTCAAGCGCGACAAGGACTACGTCATCCTCGACGGCGAGGTGCTGATCGTCGATGAGCACACCGGCCGCATTCTCGCCGGCCGCCGCTACAACGAAGGCATGCACCAGGCCATCGAAGCCAAGGAAGGCGTCGAGATCAAGGCCGAGAACCAGACGCTCGCCACCGTGACGCTGCAGAACTACTTCCGCATGTACGACAAGCTCGCGGGCATGACCGGCACGGCCGAGACCGAGGCCGCCGAGTTCATGAGCACCTACAAGCTCGGCGTCGTTGCCATCCCGACCAACCGCGACATGACACGGATCGACCAGGCCGACCTCGTCTACAAGAACGAGACCGTCAAATTCGACGCAGTCGTCAAGGACATCGCCGAACGCCACGAAAACGGCCAGCCTGTCCTCGTCGGCACCACCAGCGTCGAGAAGAGCGAATACCTCTCCCGGCTGCTGGCCAAGGAAGGCGTCCGGCACGAGGTCCTGAACGCCAAGAACCACGCCCGTGAAGCGTCCATCGTGGCCCAGGCCGGCCGCAAGGCCGCCGTCACGGTCGCCACCAACATGGCCGGCCGCGGTACCGACATCATGCTCGGCGGCAACGCGGAATTCACCGCCGTCGCCGAAATGACCAAGCGCGGCCTGGACCCGGAGGAGAACTCCGAGGAATACGAGGCCGCGTGGCCCGAGGTATTCGAATCCGCCAAGCAGTCCGTCAAGGACGAACACGAGGAAGTCCTCAACCTGGGCGGGCTCTACGTGCTCGGCACCGAACGGCACGAGTCCCGCCGCATCGACAACCAGCTCCGCGGCCGTTCCGGACGCCAGGGCGACCCCGGCGAGTCCCGGTTCTACCTCTCCCTGACCGATGACCTGATGCGCCTGTTCAACTCCGGCGCGGCCGAGCGGCTCATGAACAGCTCGGTGCCCGACGACGTCGCACTCGAATCCAAGCTCGTCTCGCGCGCCATCGCCTCGGCCCAGGGCCAGGTGGAAGGCCGCAACGCCGAACAGCGCAAGAACGTGCTGAAGTACGACGACGTCCTGAACCGCCAGCGCGAAGCGATCTACGGCGACCGGCGCCGCATCCTCGAAGGCGATGACCTCCACGAGAAGGTCCAGTACTTCCTGGAAGACACCATCAACGCCTTCATCGACGAAGCCACCGCCGAGGGCACCGGCGATGACTGGGACTTCAACCTCCTGTGGTCCAACCTCAAGACCCTGTACCCCGTGAGCTTCACCCCGCGCGACGTCATTGACGAGGCCGGCGGCAAGTCCCGGATCACGACCGAGTTCCTCCGGGAAGAGATCCTTTCCGATGCCCGTCTGGTCTACCAGGCCAGGGAGCAGGCGATTGGCTCCGAGAGCATGCGCGAACTCGAGCGCCGGGTGGTCCTTTCCGTCATCGGGCGCAAGTGGCAGGAACACCTCTACGAGATGGACTACCTCAAGGAGGGCATCGGACTGCGCGCCATGGCCCAGCGTGACCCCCTGGTGGAGTACCAGCGCGAGGGCTTCATCATGTTCCAGGCCATGATGGAGGCCATCCGCGAGGAGAGCGTCGGCTTCCTGTTCAACCTCGACGTCGAAGTGACGCCGGCCGAAGACGTTGTGGTGGCGGACGCCGAGGGCCAGCACACCGAACACCACGAGCCGCAGATCCATGCTGCCGGGCTCGAAGCCCCGGAGAAACCCGCGCAGCTGCAGTACACCGCCCCTGGCGAGGACGGTGCCGCCCAGACCCGGATCGAGGCGAAGGTCTCCGGACGTTCGGGAAACCCGGCCAAGGCCGCGGCACAGGACATCGGCCGCCGCGCTGCGAAGAAGAAGCGGCGCTAGGCACGAGGCCAACACGGGGGGACCGGAGCATTTGCTCCGGTCCCCCCGTGTTTGCGCCTCCCTTCCCTTACATGCCGGGCATTCCCTTGCAGACCGGGGCTGGTTCCGCAGGTCCCTGCCCGTTGCTGCCTTCGGCCGGCTACTGGCTTCTGCCGGTTCTCTGCCTGTCTGTCGCTGGCCCTCTGTTCGTTTTCTGCGGACTCTTTGCCTGTTTTCCGCGGACTCTTGTGCCTGCGGCGATGCCGTTCAGCCGATCTCCAGCACGGTGACGCGCCAGGACGCCGTGCCGCGCTCCAGCCGCAGCGCGACCGCGCGAACCCGTGATTCCTCGACCACCACCGCGCTGGCCTCGTAGACGTCATCCGACACGCGGCAGGCCCGGACGGACCTGACGGACGGGTTGCGGTGCAGCCTGCCCGCCGTTGGCGAGCTGCCGGAGGCAACCCGGCGGGTCAATGCGGCTCGGTGCTGCAGGGCCGCCAGGCAGCGCGGGTCCAGGCGCCGGGAGAGCTGCTGTGCGGGCCGCGTCCCGGCCAGCACTTCGATCGCCGCCTGCACGGTGCTCCGGGAAATCGCACAAATCTCGCGGGCCTCGTCAACTACGCGCAACGGCGGCGGGGCCGCAGTGGCGTGGTTGGCCGGTGGTGTTGCCGTGCCGGACACAACCCGGAGGGCGGGGGCGTGCGGGACGGGGGTCGCCGCGGCTGAGCGGATCCCGGTGACTGCGTTCATGACGGTTCCTTTGCTGATGGCTGGTGCGGGTGGCTGGCGGCTGATGCGGGTGGCTGGTGGCTGATGCGGGTGGCTGGAACCGGGCGAATCTTCCGACCGGCTTGTCCTGTGGCCTTCGGTGGGCCGGGGCCGGGGCCGGAGGTGCGGCCCGGCCTGTGGTGCGGCCCCCTAGCGCGGCGGCGGGAGGACCAGGACCTGTCCGGGCCGCAGGAAGTGCGGGTCGGCTCCGATAGCGTCGCGGTTGCCCGCATAGAGCCGGGGCCACTCTCTGGCGATGTCGGCGTCGGAAGCCAACGGCCCCAGCGCCGCCGCGGCGATGCTCCACAGCGAATCGCCGGACCGGACCGTGACCTCCCTGCGGGCGCCGGGGAAGTCCTGTGTGCGTACGTGGCGTGCAGCCAGCGGCCCGGCATCCACGATCGGGCTCAGCGGCTTCCACCGCGGATCCAGCGCGGAACCGGCTCCCGGCCCTTGTGGCTCCGGTGCCAGGGCCTCCCCGGGTGACGGAGTCCAGGATGCCGATACCGCTGCCGGACCGGGTCTTTCCGGTCCGGGCCCGCCAGGCGCAGTGGCCGCGCTGGCCAGCGGTGCCGTCAGCAGCTGCAGTCCGATGGCGGCGAGCACCAGCCGCCGCATGAACGCCGGGCTGAACCGGCCCGTGGCGGCCGCCGCGCGGGTCCGGCCGAGGCGGTCCAGCAGTGCCGCCGCGACGGCGAAAGCGAGCGACATCACCCACCACGTCATGACAATCAGCCCGGCCGTATTTGCCACGATCCCGAGCTGGTCCTCGAAGGACAGCGACTGCCGGCGTGCCGAGCCGGACTGCCAGCGCTGAATCAGGAAACTTCCCGTAGCTGCGAGGAAGATCCCGAGCAGCAGGATGGCGGCGGCCATGGCGGCGTCGGCCCGGACTGTTTGTCCGGGCAGGGGGACGGGCAGTGGCCGGTCCCCGGGTTGCGGCATCGCTGTCCGGTCCATGGGCTGTTCCTCCAGTCGAAATTGATACCATTTGATGGTTTTTAATGTCAGTTGATAATTTCTAAGGCCTTTTAATGAAGTCTGATCCTGTTGTGCTCCGTTTGTCTAGACGCAGCCCGAGCCTGTGGATAGGAGGCCTCGGATTGACCAGTGCGGGAGGGCCGCCTACGCTGGCGCCATGCGGTGGGACGCCTTGTTTGCGGACATGGAGGCACAGCTGGCCGCGCGCCAGCGGCTGGAATTAGAGGCTGAAATAGCCGAGCGTGCACTCGTGGACTCTGCGGGAGTGCAGCTCGCGGACCGGCTCCGCGGGTCCCTCGGGCTCAGTATCCGCGTGCATTTGTCCTCGGGGCGGGCGTTCGAGGGAGTGCTGACCCACGCGGGCAGCGAGGCCCTGGTCCTTGATGAGCCCCAACACCAGGTACTCATTCCCTACGCCGCGGCCGCGCACTATGGGGGTCTTTCGCGGGTGGCGGTCTCCGAACCGTCAATCGTCCGCCGGCGGCTCGGTTTGGGCAGCGCCCTCCGCGGACTCGCCAGGAACCGTGCACGGGTGACGATCTTTGCTGGTCACGGGAGGGCAGATGCGGGGCTCCACGGCATCATCGACATGGTCGGCAGGGACTTCCTGGACTTGGCCGTGATACGGGACGGCGGGGAACGGCCTCCGGCGAACGCCCGGCAGGTGCTTGCCATCCCCTTCAGCGCCCTCGCGGGCATCAGGTCCGTAGGTGTCGCGGGCGGCTAGTCAGCCCGCCCGGTTCAGCTTCCGGCGGACTTCGCCTTGGCCTCTTCGATCATGCGACTGGCCTCGGCATAGCGCTCCTGGATGTACTGCTCGAGCATCTTCTCCTCGACGCGCCACTGGCCGCGTCCGCCCACCTGGATTGCCTTCAGCTCGCCGCTGCGAACGAGCGCGTAGGCGGCCGGAGAGTTGATCTGGAGCTGCTCGGCAACGTCAGCGAGAGTCAGGAATCGGGGCATGAATCCATTTTGCCACCCTTGAGGCCTACTGGTGCCGTTATCCACAGTTTGCGCCTGTTTGGCCCCGGATCTTCCACCCGGGCGGCCCGGGCGCAACAATAGGGGTGCCCGGCATCCGGGAATGGACGGCGACGACAGGGGGAGCGGACGCATGAGTGGAAGCGCGGCAGCCGAAGGGACCCGTTTGAAAAGGCCGTCCTGGAAAGACCCCCGGCTCCTCGTCGGAATCCTGCTGGTCCTGGCATCCGTCGTTGGCGTGATCTCGCTGGTCGGGGCCGCGGACCAGACCACGGAAGCGTACGCAGCGCAGGAGCCGATCGCCGTCGGCGAGACGCTGACAACCGACAAGCTGCACCGGGTCAAGGTGCGGCTCGGCGAGGTGGAACAGCACTACCTGACCCCGGAGACCGGGCTGGATGCCGGACTTGTGGCCGTGCAGCGGATCGGCAAGGACCAGCTGCTGCCGCGTGAGAGTGTCGGGCAGCTCGACGGGCTGGACCGCAAGCCCGTTGCCGTCACCGTCGAGGAGACCCTTCCCGCCCAGGCCGTGGCGGGCTCGCGCGTGGATGTCTGGGTGGCGTTGCCGGATACCCGCAACGGCTTCAGCGAGCCCTCCCGGCTCCTCTCCGGCGCCGAAATTGCCCAGATCACCCCGGGCAGCACAGCCCTGGGCTCCTCACGTTCCACGGTGGTCATGGTGCTCGTTCCCGACGCCCAGATGCCCAAGTTGCTGGGGGCCCAGGCCAACAAAGCAAAGATCGCGGTCGTGTGGAACCCGGGCGGTACCTCGCGATGAGCATTCCTGTGGTGACTGTGGGGGACTCCCGCGATGACCTGGTCGGCGGACTGGAGCGGCTGCACGGGCCCGTGTCCGTTGTCCGGCGGTGCAGCGAGCTGGCGGAACTGCTGGCCGCCTGCCAGAGCGGGTTGGCCCGCGCCGCCGTCGTAGCGGCCGGCAGCGAAGAGCTGACGGCCTCGCTTGTGGACCGGCTGTCCGCCGTCGGCGTCGTCGTCATCGCCTTGACCGACAATCCGGAGGAAACTGTCCGCCTGCGGACCATTGGCGTGGCAGCGGAAGCCCGGGCCGTTGACGCCGCGGCCCTGGCGGCGCGGATTTCCGCAGCGGTGGCGCAGCCCAGTGGCACCGGAGCGGGGCCGGGGCCGGCCGCGGGGGACGGCACCGCGTCCGTCGCCGCCGCAGGGCAGGTGCCGCGGTCTTCCGGGGCGCACACCGTCACCGCAAGCCCAGGCGCGAAGGGCCGGATCATTGCGGTCTGGGGTCCGGCCGGGGCTCCGGGCCGGACCCTGGTGGCCGCCAACATCTCGGGTGAGCTGGCCGCGGAAGGCCAATCCGTGCTGCTGGTCGACGCCGACAGCTACGGTGCCAGCGTGGCCGCCCTCCTGGGTCTGCTTGACGAGGCCGCCGGGCTGGCCCAGGCCTGCCGGCTGGCTGACCAGGGCCTGCTTGACGCCGATGCCCTGCTCAGGATCGCCACGACCGTGCCGACCAAGGCCGGCGCGCTGCGGGTGCTCACCGGGATTACGCGGGCGGACCGCTGGACGGAACTGCGCGCCGCGGCCCTCACGCTGGTGCTGGAGCGGGCCCGGGAGATTGCGGATGTCACTGTGGTGGACACCGGCTTCTGCCTCGAAGCCGATGACGAGCTCGGCTTTGACAGTGGCGCGCCGCGCCGAAACGCCGCGACCCTGCGAAGCCTGGAGCTGGCCGACACGGTCTTTGCCGTCGGGGCGGCGGACTCCATCGGGGTGCCGAGGCTCGTCCGCGGCCTCGCCGAGCTTCGGGCGGCCGTCCCGCAGGCGGCGCCGCAAGTGGTCCTGAACAAGGTCAGGACCTCCGCCGCTGGGCGCTCGCCCGAACGCCAGCTGCGGGCCGCCTGGGAGCGGTACGGCCCCTCGGCGCCGTTGTCGGCGTTCCTGCCCTCCGACCCAGCGGCGAGCGACGCCGCCCTCCTGTCCGGGGCACTTTTGCTCGAATCCGCCCCTGAATCAGAGTTGAGGCACGCGATCGCCAATTTGGTTTGTGCACCTGCCCAGCGAAATAAGAAATCCTTTGTCTTTTATTCCACAGCACGACGCCGGGCAAAGGGTTAGGGTCAACGTAAGGGCCGCAAAGAGGCGGCTGTGAACTTCTTTTATGGAGGCGTTTCGATGTCGTCTGGGTCCAGCGTGGAGGATCAGCCCGTCTCGATCGGTAGCAGCGAAAGCTACCTCGGGGATTACTACGAGCACCTCGCGGAGGAGGATTTCCGGGCCTATCCCCAGGAAGTCCTGACGGCAAGGACCGAAACCCACCGCCAGATCGCGGCGACGCGGAAGCCGGGCATCGCAAACATAGCCCTTCGTGACGAGGCAGACTGCAGCGTCCTGTACATCGTCACCGACGATATGCCCTTCCTCGTGGACTCCGTCAACGCCGAACTGGTCCGCCAGAACGCGCCCATCCACCTCGTGCTGCACCCGCTTTTCGTAGTGACCCGCAACCGGGAGACCGGCAACCTCGTCAAGGTGGCCCGCGTCCCCTCCCACCTGGGCATCTCCAGCGGTGACACGGCGGCCATGCCGAACCTCTCCCACCTGATCGCCGAGGGCGACAACGCCTCGCACATGGAATCCTGGATCGCCGTCGAGATCGACCTCGTCGACGAGGAGAAGCGCGCGGAGCTGGTCAAGGGAATCTCCCGCGTGCTTGGCGACGTCCGCGCCGCCGTCGAAGACTGGCCGAAGATGCGCACGAAAGCACTTGAAATTTCCGCGGATCTGGACCGGGTGGCCAACCGGGCGCAGATTGCCGAGCTGCGCCAGGCCCAGGACCTGCTCCGCTGGCTCGATGACGGGAACTTCACCTTCCTCGGCTACCGCGAATACGACCTCGTAAACGAATCCGGCGAGGATGTCCTTGAACTGCGCGAGGAAAGCGGCCTCGGCCTGCTCCGCGCCGGTGCGGACACCCGCCAGGTCCAGCACCTCACCGAGGCCGGCCGGAAGAAGGCCCGCGAGAAGCGCGCACTCGTGATCACGAAGGCGAACTCCCGCTCCACCGTGCACCGCCCGGCGTACCTGGACTACATCGGCGTTAAAAGCTTCGACGCCGCCGGCAACGTCAACGGCGAACGCCGCTTCATCGGCCTGTTCGCCACGACCGCCTACGCCGGTTCCGTCCGCGATATCCCTGTAGTCCGGGAGAAAGTCGCCGCTGTTCTCAGCGACGCCGGCTTCCCGCCGGACTCGCACTCGGGCAAGGACCTGCTGGGCATCCTTGAAACCTATCCGCGCGATGAGCTCTTCCAGATCGAAATCCCGGACCTCGCCGCCATCGCCACCGGCATCCAGCGGCTGCAGGAACGCCGCCGGACGAGGCTCTTCCTCCGCCCCGACATCTACGGCCGCTTCATGTCCGCCGTCGTCTACCTGCCCCGCGACCGCTACACCACCAACGTCCGTCTCCGCATTGAGCAGGAACTGCGGGAGACCTTCAACGCCGTCTCCATCGACTACGAGGCGCGCATGACAGAGTCCGCTCTGGCCCGCCTCTTCTTCCGGATCCGGCTGCCCAAGGACGCCGACGTCAGCAACGTCAACAGCGACGAACTGGAGAAGCGCCTGGTCCGGGCCGCCCGTTCCTGGGGCGAAGGCATTTCCGAAGTTCTGCGCGCCCGCGGCGACGGCGGCACCAAGGAGGACGGCGCCAAGGAACTGGCAGCGGTCTGGGCCGAGGCGTTCCCGGCCGGATACCGGGTGGACTACGAGATCGAAGACGCGCTGCAGGACATCGACCGCTTCGAAAAGTACGGTGCCGCGGCCGAACGGGCCGGCGAAGCCGTCAAGGAGCACCCCGGCGTCCACGTGTACCTCCCCGACGGCGCCGGAGCCACACTGGAAGAGGACGCCCGGGTCAAGCTGTACATGCTGGAGCCGAAGAGCCTGAGCCAGATCCTGCCGTACTTCCACAACCTCGGCCTCGAGGTTCTGGACGAACGCCCGTTCGAGATCGAGACCGCGGATCACCGGGACTTCTTCCTCTACGACCTCGGCCTCAAGTACCCCGCCGGTGTGGATCCCCAGGCCACCGGCCAGCTGCTGGGCGAGTTCTTCGGCGCCGCCGTGACCGGTGCCGTGGAATCCGACAGCTTCGACCGGCTGGTACTGCGGGAGGGCATGCACTGGCGCCAGGTTGTCGTACTGCGCGCTTACGCCAAGTACATGCGGCAAATGGGCAACACCAACTCCTTCGGATTCCTGGCTGACACCCTGCTGGCGAACCCGGACGTCACCCGGGGACTCAGCGCCCTGTTCACAGCGCGGTTCGACCCGGCGCTCAGCGACTCCGACCGCGTGCTCAGGGAGGTCGAGGTCCTCGCCGGACTGGATGCAGCGAT
The DNA here is from genome assembly GCF_056406175.1 of Arthrobacter sp. P1_D12. Taxonomy (NCBI): domain Bacteria; kingdom Bacillati; phylum Actinomycetota; class Actinomycetes; order Micrococcales; family Micrococcaceae; genus Arthrobacter; species Arthrobacter sp. P1_D12. The sequence continues at coordinate 39,169 of NZ_JBFUAR010000016.1, read as the reverse complement.
CGAGCAGGTCGCGACCCTCGACGCCGACCGCCTGCTGCGCACGTTCAAGAACCTGATCCAGGCCACGCTCCGCACGAACTACTTCCAGAACAAGCCCCACCTGAGCTTCAAACTGGATCCGTCCCTGATCGAGGGCCTGCCCTTCCCGCGGCCGATGTTCGAGATCTGGGTCTACTCGCCCCGGGTCGAGGGGGTGCACCTGCGCTTTGGCAAGGTGGCCCGCGGCGGCCTGCGCTGGTCGGACCGGCGCGAGGACTTCCGCACTGAAATCCTGGGCCTGGTGAAGGCGCAGACCGTCAAGAACGCCGTCATTGTTCCGACGGGCGCCAAGGGCGGCTTCTACGCCAAGCAGCTCCCGGACCCCGCGGCAGACCGCAGCGCCTGGATGGCCGAAGGTGTTGAGAGCTACAAAACGTTCATTCGCGGACTCCTGGACATCACGGACAACCTGATCGTGACGCCCGAGGGCGAAACCGTCCGGCCCCCGGCCGACGTCGTGCGCCATGATGACGACGATTCCTACCTTGTGGTCGCGGCCGACAAGGGTACGGCGTCCTTCTCCGACATCGCCAACGGACTGGCCGGCGAATACGGCTTCTGGCTCGGCGACGCCTTCGCCTCCGGCGGCTCCGTCGGCTACGACCACAAGGCCATGGGCATCACCGCCCGCGGCGCGTGGGAGTCGGTCAAGCGCCACTTCAGCGAACTGGACCTCGACACCCAGGCCGAGCCCTTCACCGTGGTGGGCGTCGGCGACATGTCCGGCGACGTGTTCGGCAACGGCATGCTGCTTTCCAAGCACATCCGCCTGCTGGCTGCCTTCGACCACCGGCACATCTTCCTCGACCCCACCCCTAACGAGGCAACGTCCTACGCGGAACGCCAGCGGCTCTTCGAACTGCCCCGGTCCTCCTGGGATGACTACGACAAGTCGCTCATCAGCGAAGGCGGCGGCGTCTTTGCCCGGCAGGCCAAGTCGATCCCCGTGTCCGCGCAGGTCCGGACCGCCCTCGGCCTCCCGGAGGGCACCACGGAACTGAGCCCGCCGGAGCTCCTGCGCGCCATCCTCCTCGCCCCGGCCGACCTGCTCTACAACGGCGGCATCGGCACCTACGTCAAGGCCAGCACCGAAACGAATGCCGAGGTCGGCGACAAGGCCAATGACGCCATCCGCGTTGACGGCCGCGAACTGCGGGTCAAGGTGGTTGGGGAAGGCGGAAACCTGGGGATGACCCAGCGCGGACGCATCGAGGCCGCACTGCAGGGCGTCATCCTCAACACGGATGCGATCGACAACTCGGCCGGCGTCGACTGCTCGGACCACGAGGTCAACATCAAGATCTTCGTGGACCGGATGGTGGCGGCAGGCAAGCTTGAGCCCGCCGAGCGTGCGGACTTCCTGGCCTCTATGACCGACGAGGTCGGCCGGCTGGTGCTCGAGGACAACATCGACCAGAACATCCTGCTCCTCAACGACCGGATGCGGGTCTCCGAATGGAGCCCGAGCTACGAACGGCTCATGGACTGGCTGGAAAAGTCGGCGGACCTCAAGCGGGACCTCGAGGCCCTGCCCACCACGGACACGCTGCGCGAGCGCCTGCAACAGGGCCAGGGGCTGACCTCCCCGGAACTGTCGGTCCTGGCCGCCTACGCCAAGATCGAACTTGCCACCGCTTTGCGCGACAGCGACCTCGCCGATGACCCGTGGTTCCGCACGACGCTGCGGGCCTACTTCCCGGAGCAGCTGCGGGAGAGGTTCGACGCCGAACTGGACACCCACCCGCTGCGCCGGGAGATCATCGCGACCGTGGTTGCCAACGACATGATCAACCTCGGCGGCATCACCTTCGCGTTCCGTGCCATCGAGGAGACCTCGGCCACGGAGGCCGCCGTCGCCAAGGCGTTCGTGGCCCTCCGCGAGGTCTACGAGCTCGACATCATGGTCAAGGAACTCAACGAACTGCCGGCGTCGTTCCCGACCGAACACTGGAGCACCGTCCACCTGGACATCCGGCGGCTGCTGGACCGCGCCGTCCGGTGGCTCCTCGGCCAAGGCTCGGCGTCCCGTCCGATCGCCGAGATCGTGGCCGAATTCAAGCCGCTGATGGACCCCATGCGGTCCCGGCTGCTCGACTACCTCCGGGGCGACGACCGCGCCCGCGTGGCCGAATGGCTGGAGAAGGCGCGCAGCTGGGACCTTCCGGAAGACCTGGCACACCGCTGGGCGGAACTGTTCGAGAGCTTCGTGCTCCTGGACATCGCCAAGATCGTCCACGGCAGCAAGGAATCCGTGGCCGATATTGCCCACGTGTACTACACGGTCTTCAACCGCTTCCATGCAGATTCCCTGCTCGAACGCATCACCAAGCTGCCGAGGGAGGACCGCTGGCAGGCTCTGGCCCGCGCAGCCCTGCGCGATGATCTCTACTCCACCGTCTCGGACATGACGACGGCCGTGCTGGAGTGCACCCCGGCCGGGACTCCCGCCGAGGAGCGTCTTGCGGTCTGGGAGGGCCAGAACGCGGAGCAGCTGGGCCGGGCGAAGTCAATGTTTGACGAGGTCAATGCGCTCGAAGCCGATGACATGGCCTCACTGTCGGTAGCATTGAGGCTCTTGAGGTCAATCGTCCGACGCTAAGGGGCTGCCGTCCCTGGCGTCGCAAATGGAGGTGCTGTGGCAATCTTTACGGACCCAATCAGGGAACATGCTGATTTTGGCCCGGGGGATGCCGAATGGCTGCATCTCCTGGTCGGCGACTGGCAGATGGTCGCCGACCTCGCGTTCGCCGACCTGGCCCTGTGGTTTCCACACCCGGAGTTCGGCTACGTGGCACTGGCCCACGTCCGCCCCTCCACCACGCACACGGTGTTCCACGCCGACTTCGTGGGGGAGGGGATCCGGTCGGACCTGCAGCCGCTGGTCGACAAGGCGTGGGAGAGCCGAGCGATTGAACGCTCCAACGAGACCAACTGGAGCAGCGACATGGCCCTGCGGGTCGAGGCGGTCCCGATGGTCCGCAACGGCCGTACCCTGGCGATCGTGACCTCCCATATGGACCTGTCGAGTTCGCGGATGCCCTCCCGGCTCGAGCTCACCTACCGGCAATGCGCCTACGATTTGCTGCGCATGGGAACCCTGGGCCTGTGGCCGGACTTCGCGTCGCCCACAGGCTCGCGCCGCGGAGCGCCCCGTGTGGGTGACGGTTTGATCAGGCTCGACGCCGAGGGGATCGTGCAGTATGCCAGCCCCAACGGGGTCTCCGCGTTCCGCCGCCTCGGCGACGGCGAGTCCCTCGAGGGCCGGTCCCTCGCCGAGGTCACTGCCGGGCTTCTGCGGGACCGGCGCATGGTCGATGAAACCCTGCCGCTCGTTGTCACGGGCCGGATGCCGTGGCGCAGTGAAATCGAGTCACGCGGCGTGAGTCTTTCGTTGCGCGCCATCCCGCTGCGCGACGAGCAGCAGCGGTTCGGCGCCCTGGTCCTGTGCCGCGACGTCTCGGAGCTGCGCCGCCGGGAGATGGAGCTGGTCACCAAGGACGCCACGATCCGCGAAATCCACCACCGGGTGAAGAACAACCTGCAGACTGTCGCCGCCCTCTTGCGGATGCAGTCGCGGCGCATGGTCAGCGACGAGGCCAAACAGGGGCTCGAGCAGGCCATGCGGCGGGTGGCGACCATTGCCCTCGTGCATGAGACGCTCTCGCAGGGCCTGACCCAGAGCGTTGATTTTGACGAGCTCATCGGCCGCCAGTTCCGGCTCTCTGCCGAGGTCGCCTCGCCCTCGCAGCAGGTCAAGACCCAGCGTTCCGGCCTCTTCGGCGAACTGCCGAGTGACTTCGCCACGCCCTTGGCCCTGGTCATCAACGAGCTGGTCACGAACGCCGTCGAACACGGGCTGGAGGGGCGCACCGGTACGGTCTGGCTCGTCGCCGACCGGTCGGAGAGCGAGGACGGGGATGAACTTCTCACCGTGACGGTGGAGGACGACGGCGTCGGACTGCCGGACACGCCGTATGTCGAGGGTCTGGGCCTGCAGATTGTCCGCACGCTGGTCATGAGTGAACTCGGTGGCACCATCCATTGGCAGGGAAGGGACGGCGGGGGAACCGCGGTCCAGATTGTCCTGAGCCTGACGCCGCGCTGACAGCCTGACGCCGCACTGATGCCGGGCGCACCGCAGGCTCCGGGCGCACCGGCATAAACGGGCAATGGCCGCGGACCTGTGGGTCCGCGGCCATTGCTGCAGGGTCGTGCGATCGTTGCCGGCACCGTAGCTATCGGTGCTTGGGCAGCAGAATCAGGAGGCGCGCCTTGCCCGTGCTGCGCGGCGCTTGAGGGCGCGGCGCTCGTCCTCGCTCATGCCGCCCCACACTCCGGCATCCTGGCCGGACTCCAATGCCCATTGCAGGCAGGTGTCCACGACCGGGCAGCGCCGGCAAACACTTTTCGCTTCCTCGATCTGCAGGAGGGCAGGGCCGGTGTTTCCTACGGGGAAGAACAGCTCCGGGTCCTTGTCAAGGCAGGCTGCGCGGTTACGCCAATCCATGCTGATCAGTCACTCCATTCCTGGGAACTCGTTAAATGCCTTTGTGAAATTATTCACTAGAGGCTTCATAAGAAAAGGGCCCATTGGGGCCCCCTCGGTCATCTGGATTAAGCGTGTCATGTTAACGCTGTGTAAACAAGGGGTAATAGAGGCCAAGATGCCTCGAGACCGTGAGCGATGCATCACATTCAATGGCGGCGTCCTCACATCTAGTCGACTATGTCCGGTAGTGTGCCAGTGTGTCAAGGCCCCCTGTGAACCCTGAAGATCCCCGTGAAAATGCCGGCGGAAACCCCGGTGAGAATCCCCGCGAAAACCCCGGTGAGAGTCTCCCTGAAAATGCCGGCGGGCCTCCTGAAGCAAATTCGCTGCCGAATCCGGGCGAAGCCCCTGCCGGTGGCCCTGTGCGGCCTCGGGGAATTGTTGTCATCGCCGTGGTCGTGGCACTGGAAGCCACGGCGTTGCTCGTGGCGGCCGTCTGGTACGGGACCCAGCTTCTGACCGGGGCGCCGGTACTCTCTTTTTGGGGTGCCGTCTTTACGCTCTGCCTGCTGCTGGCCTTCTCGGTGTGGCTCTTTGCCGTCGCCCGCTTCCTGTTGCGGGGGTTCCGCTGGCCGCGGGCCGGTGCCTTGGTGGCCCAAATCTTCGTGCTGACCATTGGCTTCCCCACCCTGACCGGCGGCTATCCGTTGGCCGGACTGGCCATGCTGGTCCCCGCTGTGACGGCGATCGTGCTTCTTTTCGACAAGCGGGTCATAGCGTTCGCCTCACGGGCAGCCGGAGCCCCTCCCGCCCTGTAGAGGTCTGTCCCGTGCGGCGTGCCGCCCGGGGGAGATGTGGTCCGGGCCGCCGTCTGCGCGGAGGAGTTCCGGCCGGACGGCCGGGCGGAGCGCAGCCAGCTGGACCGGCGTCGCGCAACCGTCGGAAATGACGACGGCGCGTCCCGGCGGAGGACTGGGCTCCGGTTCGAACCGGACCCCGAATGGCTCACTGTCCATGAGCCCTCGCGGACGTATCAGGACCGCCCGCCCCTGGCCGCGCGCGATGGCAGCGAGATCCACCCGTTGCCCAAAGCCCGGACCAAATCCCGCGGTGAGAATCACCCTCCAACCCAGGCTGTTCAGGGACGCCAAGGCCCGGTTGGCCTCGGGTGAGAGCAGATCGGCGTCGTCCGCGAGCGCAATCGCTGTCCGGTCCAAGGTGCCCGCGAGCGCGCTGGCGTGGAGCCCGGACCAGTACTGACCGGAAGCGGTTCCCCGCGGCGGCGCGAGCCAGGCGCAAGCAGGGTTCATCCCCGGCAGCGCAGCCAGCAGCGTGCTTTTTCCCGAGCCTGGGCCGCCGAGGACCGCGAGAACGCCGCCGGAGGGCAACTGAATCCCCTGCGGCCGCAGTTCGTCGCCTCCGACCCCGAGGACCAAAGCAACCGCCGGGACCGGGACATCCGCCGGGCCGGGCATGGCGCCGGGCGCGGCAGCAGGTGCCGGAATCCTCCGCCCTGGACCGGAGCCGCACCGGGCCAGCACCTCGTCCACGGTCACCGACCCGGGCAGCGCGTCCACCCGGAAGGGCCTCGTCGACACGGCCCCACTCGTGGGACGCGGGCCGCCCGCGGCCGCTGGTTCGAACAGCTGGGCCGCATGCCCGGTCGCCAGAGGCGTGGGAACAAAGGCGCCGAACACGGCCACGCGGCCGGGGACCGGCTCCAGCGCCGGAAGCCGCGGCCATGCAAGGCGGCCTTCGTCGGTAGACCCTAAAGGGAAGAAAATCCGGTTGGGCAGGCCAGCGAAGAACCTCGCGGTCACCAGCTCACGCCCGCCCGAGAGGAGGACAGTGATCCCTGCCCGGGAACCGTCCCGCACGATGTCATTAACGAGGTCTTCTGCCCAGGCCAGCGGCCCGGACCGGAATGCCGAAACCCAGGCGCCCCAGCCGCTGACCACCAGAACCAGCCCGGGCCGCGCCCGGCCCGCAGGCGCACCCAGCCGTGACGTGGCTTCTTCGGCGACCCGCCGCAGCACCTTGGCAGCCCGGCGCACTTCGTGCAGGCCGGCTACGGCGCCGACCCGGGATTCCGCTGCGGCGCCGCTGAAAGCGCTGGCGGCGTCAAGTATGTACAGGTGCGACTCCACAGCGCCGGCCAGAAGCTGATCAACTGCGAGGGCCAAAACTGGGTCCCCGGCGCCGGTTTCAGCGCCGATAAGGCCCAGATGCCCATGCCCGGCGGGACTCCAGCCCAGCTCCGTGACGCGTTGGAGTTCCGGCAGGTCCACCCGGCCCAGCCTGACCATGTCCCGCCCGGCGTGCCCGGAACCTGGGTGCGGCAGCAGGGCGGGCAGCGGATCTGCCACCGGCCGGCGGGGCGTTCGTGTGCCGAGACCCTGCCACACGGCCGCAGCGGCGTCGATCAGCGCCGCCGCCCCATGTGCCGGAGCCAAGGCCGGAGTCAGGGCCGGAGCCGGAAGCGGTGCCAGGGCCGCGCCGTCGTCTGCTTCGCGTCCGGCGGAGCCGTCGGACCGGAAACCGGCGGCTGCCGGTGGCCGGGTCAGCTCGTCCGTGGCCGTGCGAACCGTGACCGTCCCGGGTGACCGCGGGTCGGCCCGGGGCGTCAGGGTGGCCGTCTGGAATTCCTCCGGAGCTTGCGCACCGCGGATCAGGAATGCCCGCCCGGGGCGTGCGATGGGAATCGCGGCCGCGAGCCCGGAGCCCATCACGTCATAGGATTCGGGGCCGGACTGGACCCGGAGCGCGATGCATGTGGTGACGTTGGCCCTGATGTCGGCGTTCAGGGCTCCTTGCGGGCGCTGGGTGGCCATGATGAGGTGTATCCCCAGTGACCGGCCGATGGCGGCAATTCTCATAAGCTCGGCGAGGGCGCCGGGCGCTTCGTCCACCAGGATCCTGAACTCGTCAACGATGATGACCAGAGAGGGGACTGGCGGTCCGGCGGCCGGTGACGCCTCGTAGGCCGCGAGATCCGGGGCATTGGCCCGGGCGAGCAGTTCCTCCCTCCTGCGGACCTCGGCCCGCAGGGAAACCAATGTGCGCTCCACCTGCGCAGCGCCCAGATCGGTCAGCATGCCGACGCAGTGCGGGAGGCCGGTGAGCGGGCCCAAGCCGGAGCCGCCCTTGAAATCTATGAAGAGCAGGTTGACCCGGTCCGGCGGATGGCTGGCCGCGAGGCCGGCGGCAAGAGTCCGCAAGAACTCCGACTTTCCGGAACCCGTGGTCCCCGCGACCAGGAAGTGTGGACCGTCAGCCTTCAGGTCGATCCGCACGGCACCCCGGACCGCTGCGCCGACGGGCGTACCCAGCCCGGCCTCCGCGCCGCTCCGGGACCAGCGCCGGGAGATGTCCTGTGCAGCGAGGGGAAGGACGTCGGACAGGCTGCAATGATGCGGGATGGCTGGCGGGGGAGTCGCCGGCGTACGCCGTGCGGCACTGAACCCACGGCAAAAGCGGTCAAAGACCTCGGCCGGGACCAGATCCGGCACGAAGTCCACGGGCGGGGACCCAGGCCTGATCAGGGCGCCGCGCCGGCCGAGGACAATGCCAGGGTGTACGCCGGAACCGGGCTCCGGCGAGCACTCGATCACCCTCCATCCGTGCGCCGCCGCCATTGCCCTGAATGGCGGGCCGGCTCCAGCAGCGCCCGGACCGGGCGCGGCACCTGACTGCGCCGGAGTGTTCCAAAGAATGAGGACACCGCGGTCGAATCCCCCGCCCGGACCCGGAGGACCGCCGGGACCGCCGGGACCGCCGGGACCCGGAGGACGGCCGGGACCGCCTGGATCGCCGGGACTGCCGGGAGCGGTGTGACCGGCGGCCAGCACGGCCGCAGTGGTGGCGTCATTGGCGGACAGTGTGACGCCGGGCAGGAAGCGCGCCGGCAACGGCACCGTGTCCGCCGGGCCATGCAGCAGCAGTCGGGTGCTGGCCGCCAGGGGATAGGCGGCCAGTTGCAGGATGAACGAGCGCATCAGTCCGGCCGTCGCGGGCGCGGGGCCGTGGACGGTCACCACCGCCGGGACCGGGTCCAAGGTCAGGGGCACCTGGCCCAGCGGCGGTAGCCGAAAGCCGGCGTCGGGTGGTTCGGGCCGGATATTCGCGCTCTGTTCCGCCAGCCCGAGCCGCAGGCAGATGTCCGGCGGCTCCCCGCCAGGCGCACTGGCTGCCGGGGGCACCGCAGCCGCGCAACCAATGGTCAGGTCAGCCGCGGAAGGTGCGGCGTGCCGGCGTCGTTCCCTGTCCTGCAGGGCGGCCTCCGCCACAGCGGCCTGGAACTCGCGGCGCTGGCGGCGGCCCGAAAGGAACGTGACCAGGACGGACACCCCAGAGACTGCGGTGAAGGCCAGGAACATCCACATGCCGGTGAGAAATGCCAGGCCGACGCCGACCAGAAGCGGCAGCACCGCGGCCAGCGCCATGGCGGCCCGGTGGCCTGGGGCGGCGGTGCCGCGGACAACCAGCGGCGCGGCAACGCTGGAGCCTGCCAGCAACGTCACGGCGTCGGGGGCAGCACGGGGCACGCCCGATGGCCCGAGCCGAAGCGAGATAGTGGAGTCGCCGCAGCGGATCGAGGACGCCGTGGTCACCGGGGCCGTTCGCACGCTCCGGCCATCGACGCTGGTGCCGTTTGCACTGCCGAGGTCCATGATCGTGACGTCCGAGTCCGCCACGTCCAGGCGCGCGTGCTCCCGGGAGAGCTCGGCGTCAGGGATCACGACCTCGGTGCCGGCGCGTCCGATCCGGAACCTTCCCCGCCGCAGGGCGACCAGCGTGCCCGCGCCGGGACCGCTGTCCACGGCGAGCAGCAACGTGGCAGTGTGCCGTTGGCCCGGCCCGGAGCGGAATGCCGCGCCCGATCCCGTCACGAGCCCAGCACCCTCAACCAGCCCGGCACCTTCAACCAGCACAGCACCTTCAACCAGCACAGCACCCTGGACCAGGGGAGGCACGCCAACGGTCATGGCGGCGACCGGCGCTCCCCGGACCGACAGCTCACCGGTCCCGTAGCGCCGGGCGACGGCAGCCTCCAGGTCCGCGCCCGGGCACGTGTCGGGGACCTCGACGGACAGCTCAATGAGCTGCCCGTCCGGCGTCGTACCGGCTGCGGGGGCGCACTGCATCAGGCTGCTGGGCGCGAGAGTGCAGTGGTAAATCATCCGCGGCATCCTTTCCGAGCGGGCGTCCGGTTCCACGGGTCCTGTTCCACGGGTCCGATTCCACAATAGGGAGGCTCCGGCCCGGCAGCGCCAGGGAAAATGATCCATGTGGAAAACGCTTCGGAGCGGCGCCGCTGCCCCCGCCATGCGGGGATCCCGGACCCGGGATGGGGGTGGCATCTGATCGCGGGGCCAGCCGCGATTCGCCGGTACCCACAGGGTCTCAGGTAGGCTGGACCAGCAGACAATGCACAACATTGCGCTGCCCGCATTCGAACCAGGAGAGTTTGTGACCGCTGACCTCGTCATCGTAGGGTCGGGCTTTTTCGGCCTGACAATCGCAGAACAGGCCGCCACTGAGCTGGGCTTGAAGGTAGTCGTCATCGACCGCCGGCACCACATTGGCGGCAACGCCTACAGCGAAAAGGAAGAGCAGACCGGCATCGAGGTGCACCGCTACGGTGCCCACCTCTTCCACACGTCCAACGACCGCGTGTGGGAGTACGTGAACCGCTTCACGACGTTCACGAACTACGTCCACAAGGTCTACGGCGTGCACAAGGGCGAGGTCTACTCCCTGCCCATCAACCTGGCTACGATCAACCAGTTCTTCCGGTCCAACCTGACCCCCGGGCAGGCCCAGGAACTGATCAAGGAGCAGTCCGGCGAACTGGCCGGCACCGATCCGCAGAACCTGAACGACAAAGGCATCCAGCTGATCGGCCGCCCGCTCTACGAGGCGTTCATCAAGCACTACACCGGCAAGCAGTGGCAGACGGATCCGAAGGACCTGCCCGCGGGCATCATCTCCCGCCTTCCGGTGCGCTACAACTACGACAACCGGTACTTCAACGACAAGTACGAGGGCCTTCCGACCAACGGCTACACGGCGTGGATCGAGAAGATGGCCGAACACCCCAACATCGAGGTCAGGCTCAACACGGACTTCTTCGATGAGTCCCACGAGTACAGCAAGGGCAAGGTGGTCGGCAACATCCCGGTCGTCTACACCGGACCCGTTGACCGCTACTTCGACTACGCCGAAGGCGATCTGTCCTGGCGCACCATCGACTTCGAAGAAGAGGTGCTCGACGTCGGGGACTTCCAGGGCACGTCGGTAGTGAACTACAACGACGAAGACGTCGCGTACACCCGCATTATCGAGCCGCGCCACTTCCACCCGGAGCGCGACTACCAGACGGAGAAGACCGTCATTATGCGCGAGTTCTCCCGTGCCGCTGAGAAGGGCGACGAGCCCTACTACCCGATCAACACGCCGACAGACCGCGATCGGCTCCTCAAGTACCGCGACCTGGCCGCGGCCGAGCAGGATGTCCTCTTCGGCGGCCGCCTCGGTACCTACAAATACCTGGACATGCACATGGCGATCGGCTCGGCCCTGACCATGTTCGACAACAAGATCCGCCCGCACTTCGAAGGCGGCGCCAAGATTGAAAGCGGGGGAGTGGACGCATGAGCGCCGCAACCGACACCCAGGTAGAGTCCGCCCAGCAGTGGGACACCCTGCAGCGGGTCATCCTGCCCAATGCCAGCCAGATGGACACGGTTCCCCTGTACATGGACATGGGCACCGCGACCGGCATCCAGCTGCCCACGGTCGGTGACCGCGGCGGAAAAAAGGCTAAGCCCCAGACCTACAGCAGCTCCACCAAGGAAGCCCACGTCGAAGACTTCCTGTCCCGAAGCTCCACCAAGGTCAGGTCGGGGGAACGGGTGTCGTTCGGCACCTACTTCAACGCCTTTCCGGCGAGCTACTGGCGCCGCTGGACGACCGTGGACAATGTCCGGCTTCAGGTTCGCACTCAGGGCGTTGGATCGGTCATCGTCTACAAGTCCAACGCCCGCGGATCCCTGCAGCGCGTCGACACGAGGCGCGTCGCAGGTGCGGCGGAGAACACCTTCGAGCTGTCCCTGGCGCCCTTCGGCGACGGCGGCTGGTACTGGTTCGACCTCGTAGCGGGCTCCGAACCGCTCGTCATGGTCGACGCCGAATGGCAGGGCCCCGCCGTTGACAGCACGCCCGGCTCGGTGACCCTCCAGATCACGACGCTGAACAAGACCGACTTCTGCCTCAACAATCTCCGGCTGCTGGCCGAGAACCCCGATGCGCTCAAATATGTCCAGGAGATCCTGCTGGTAGACCAGGGCACCCAGAAGGTCCAGGACGCAGACGGTTACGCCGAGGTCCGGGATTCGCTCGACGGCAAGCTGCGGATCATCAACCAGTCGAACCTCGGCGGCTCCGGCGGCTTTGCCCGTGGCATGTTCGAGGCCGTCGAAAACGGCAGTGACTACGTCCTGCTCATGGACGACGACATCGTGGTCGAGCCTGAAAGCATCATCCGCCTGCTCACCTTCGCGGACCGCTGCAAGACGCCCACGATCGTCGGCGGCCACATGTTCGACCTGTACAACCGGACGGTTCTCCACACGTTCGGCGAAGTGGTCAACCCCTACCGCTTCCAGCCGACATTGCCGAGCGAGGACATGGTCCTCGGGCACGACTTCCTGTCCTCGAACCTGCGCCAGACCTCTTGGCTGCACCGCCGCTGCGACGTGGACTACAACGGCTGGTGGATGTGCCTGATCCCGACCTCGGTCATCCGCGAAATCGGCCTTTCACTGCCCCTGTTTATCAAGTGGGACGACTCGGAATACGGACTGCGCGCCAAGGCACACGGCTTCCCGACAGTTTCCCTTCCGGGTTCGGCCGTGTGGCATGTGTCCTGGATCGATAAGGATGACCTCGTAGGCTGGCAGGCTTACTTCCACGCACGAAACCGGATCGTGACGGCCCTGCTCCACAGCCCCTACGAACATGGCGGCCGCGTTGTGCGCGAATCGCAGTACGCGGACATCAAGCACCTCGTGTCAATGCAGTACGCGACCGCGCACGGCCGTGGCTGGGCGATCGAAGATGTGCTCAAGGGGCCGTCCGGGCTGCCGGAACGGCTACCTTCGAAGTTGCCCGAAATCAGGACGATGATGGCCAGCTACTCCGACTCGATCTTCCGCGCGAATCCCGACGAGTTTCCGACACCCAAGATGGACAAGCCGCCGCGCCACGGGCACGGTGTGTCCCAGCCGTCCAAGATCACTCTTCTGCCTTGGGCAGCCAAGACTGTCGCACGGCAGCTCTTCCGTCCAGTGGGTAAGACGAGCGCGGAACGTCCGCAAACCAGCATTGCACATCAGGATAACCGTTGGTGGCGGATCGCGCAGTTCGACAGCGCCGTTGTCTCCAACGCGGAAGGAACAGGCGCCTCTTGGTACAAGCGGGACCCCAAGCGCGTGCGGGAAATGCTCACCGACAGCAGTCGTCTGCATGCCGCACTACTGAAGGACTGGCGGTCGCTGAGCAAGCAGTACAAGGCGGCGATGCCGGAGCTTACGTCCCTGGATTCCTGGAAGAAAATCTTCACCGAACACACCCAGAGCGAAGTGAAATAGAGTGACAACCACGATTTCCGGGGAATTGACCCGCCCGGGTCTCGGTGGTGGATTTCGGGATCTTCGCCAGTCCAGTTTTCTGCTGAAACTGCTGGTCCGCAAGGAACTGAAGGTCCGCTACCGCGGCTCCGTTCTGGGTATCCTCTGGTCCTATGTGAAGCCCGGTGTGCAGTTTCTCGTGTTCTACGTGGCCTTGGGCGTCTTTCTTGGCCTGGAACGCAGCGCACGCAATCCGGACGGCCTCGCGAACTATGCCGTGTATCTCTTTTCCGGAATCGTGCTGATCAACTTCTTCTCCGAAGCTCTCGGGAACGCCGCACGATCGATCGTGAACAACGGCAACCTGATCAAGAAGATCTATCTTCCCCGGGAGCTGTTTCCGGTGGCGTCGGTCTGGGTGTCGGCCGTGCATTTCTTCCCCCAACTCGTTGTCCTCGTGATCGGGTGCGTCTTTGCCGGGTGGCATCCGGACGCTTTCCAGCTCTTGGCGGCGTTGGGCGGATTCGCCATAGTGGGCTTCCTGGCCACCGGGCTCGGGCTATTATTTGGGGCCGCCAACGTGTATTTCCGCGATTCGGAGAACCTCGTTGACATGCTCCTGATGGTGGCCACCTGGGCATCGCCCGTCATGTACTCCTGGACGATGGTGCAGTCAAAGCTGGGGCCGGGTCTCTTTGCCATCTACCAGGCAAACCCCATCACGGTGGGCGTCGAGTTGTTCCACTATGCGTTCTGGTACCCCACCACTGACGGTTCTGCCGCGATGCCGCCGGATCTCTTCAGCCTGTGGCTGCCGGTCGGCCTCGTCATTTCACTCGTGGTCCTGGCACTGGGACAGTTAACTTTCCGGCGGCTCGAGGGCCGCTTCGCTCAGGAGCTGTAAATGGCAAACGCGATCGAAGTTTCCAGTATCAGCAAGGAGTTCGTGCTCCGCCACACCCGTTCCATCAAGGAAGCGGTCGTCTGGCTGGTGAAAGGCCGCAAAGGTGACCTTTCCAAGAAGTTCCACGCCCTGAAGGACGTCTCCCTGATGGTGGAAACGGGGGAGACCGTGGCGCTGCTCGGCCTCAATGGATCCGGAAAATCGACCCTGTTGAAGCACATCTCTGGTGTCATGCTTCCGGATTCCGGCAGTGTATACACACGCGGCCGCGTGGCTGGCCTGATTGAGGTCGGAGCGGGATTCCATCCTGACCTGTCAGGGCGCGACAACGTCTACCTCAATGGTGCGATCTTGGGGATGACTGAAAAGCAGATTAACGAGCGGTTCGACGCGATCGTGGAATTCTCCGAAATTGGGGAATTCATCGACACGGAGGTCAAGTTCTATTCATCTGGCATGTACCTGCGCCTGGCTTTCTCCGTGGCAGTTCACACCGACCCCGAGGTCTTCCTGATCGATGAGATTCTCGCCGTCGGAGATGAACCTTTCCAGCGCAAGTGCATTGCCAAGATTCAGGAACTGGCAGAAAAGGGCAAGACGCTCGTCGTCGTCAGCCACGACTTGGACCTGGTTTCCCGGATCTGTGCCCGCGGTGTCCTGCTTGAGCACGGAAATGTATTGTTCGATGGGCCGATCAGCGAAGCGGTAAGCAGGCTCCGCAGCTAGTCGGCAGACTCCGCTGCCGCGCGGCAGCCGCTAGTGTGGAGGCAGGTCCTTCGGCCCTGCCATCAGGCATGAGAGAAAAGGCACGAGAATCGTGAAGATTGCTGTAATTGCGTTGGGTAAGATCGGCCTGCCCTTGGCCGTCCAGTTTGCATCCAAGGGTCATGAGGTCGTCGGCGTCGACGTGAACCGGCAGGTTGTCGACCTCGTCAACGCCGGAATGGAACCATTTCCTGGCGAAGCCCGGTTGCAGGAACAACTTTCCGAGCTGGTGCCGGCAGGAAAGCTCCGGGCGACGACCGATTACGCGGATGCGGTCCCCGAAGCGGACGCTGTAGTTCTCGTTGTGCCGCTGTTTGTCGACGCGGACGCGAATCCTGATTTCGGGTGGATGGACGCGGCCACCGCCGAACTGGCAAAGCACCTGACCCCTGGCACCCTGGTCTCCTACGAAACCACCCTCCCGGTCGGCACCACCCGGACCCGGTGGAAACCGGCACTGGAATCGGCCTCGGGCCTGGTCGAGGGGCAGGACTTCCACCTCGTGTTCTCGCCGGAGCGCGTGCTCACCGGCCGGGTGTTCGAGGACCTGCGCAAGTACCCCAAGCTGGTAGGCGGACTTTCCGAAGAAGGGGCAGCCAAAGCGGTCGAGTTTTATCAGGCCGTGCTCGACTTCGACGAGCGGACTGATCTGGCCCGTCCGAATGGCGTCTGGGACCTGGGCTCCGCCGAGGCGTCGGAGATGGCGAAACTGGCGGAAACCACCTACCGCGATGTGAACATTGGACTCGCGAATCAGTTTGCCCGCTATGCCGCCACGGCAGGCATCGACATCTACCAGGTCATCGAGGCCGCCAACTCCCAGCCCTACAGCCACATCCACACGCCGGGAATCGCTGTCGGAGGACATTGCATCCCGGTGTATCCGCGGTTGTACCTCTGGAACGATCCGGAAGCCACGGTGGTGCGCGCAGCCCGCGCGGCCAACGCCGACATGCCGTCCTACACCATCGGGCTGCTCGAGGGAGCTTATGGCGACCTGGCAGGTGCCCGCGTGGTGGTACTCGGCGCTGCGTACCGCGGCGGCGTCAAGGAGACGGCATTTTCCGGTGTCTTCGACGCCGTCAAGGCACTCGAACTGCGCGGCGCCGCTGCCCTCGTCCATGACCCGCTGTACACCGACGAGGAACTTCAGAAGCTGGGCTTCCAGCCCTACCACCTGGGGGAGTCCGCAGACGCGGCCGTAGTCCAGGCGGACCACGCCGGGTACCGCACGCTGGGGCCGCAGGACCTCCCGGGTGTCCGGGTGTTCATCGACGGCCGCCGGGTGAGCAGCCCCGAGGCGTGGGACGGCGTCCAGTACCGCGTCATCGGCAAGGCATGACCCCGGTAGATTCGCCGATCACTTCTTCCCTTTCACAGGAGATCCACGATGAATAACATTGCCCCGAGCGCTGATGTTTCGGACCGCGCCGTGCTGGGCGCCGGCACCAAGATATGGCACCTGGCCCAGGTGCGCGAGGACGCCACCTTGGGTGAAAACTGCATTGTCGGCCGCGGCGCCTACGTGGGCACCGGTGTCCACATCGGCGACAACACCAAGATCCAGAACTACGCGCTGGTCTACGAGCCCGCCAAGCTGGGGAAGGGCGTCTTCATCGGACCCGCAGTGGTCCTCACGAACGACACCTACCCCCGCTCCGTCAGCCCAGATGGATCGTTGAAGAGCGCGCACGACTGGACCCCGGTGGGCGTCACCATCGAAGATGGTGCGTCCATCGGCGCTCGAGCCGTCTGCGTGGCGCCGGTGACGATCGGACGCTGGGCGACCATCGCCGCAGGCGCTGTCGTCACGAAGGATGTGCCCGCCTTCGCCTTGATGGCCGGAGTACCGGCCAAACGGCTCGGTTGGGTCGGGAAGGCCGGCTTCCCGCTGCGTGAGGTGGACGGGTTCTGGGTCTGCCCCGAGACGGGCGCCAAATATGTTGAAGAAGAAAATTTCCTGAAAGAGGCAGAGGACAACGCATGAGCCTGGACTTTATCCCCGCAGCAAAGCCGATCATCGGCGATGAAGAGCGGGCGGCCGTAGATGCCGTACTCGCCTCCGGAATGTTGGCCCAAGGCAAGCAGGTAGCGGAGTTTGAAACCGAATTCTCTTCGGTGCTCGTGGACGGGCGCGCGGCCGTTGCCGTGAACTCCGGCACCTCCGGCCTCCACCTCGGTCTCCTCGCCGCCGGCGTTGGGCCTGGCGACGAAGTGATCGTGCCGTCCTTCACCTTTGCCGCCACCGGCAACGCGGTGGCACTGACCGGCGCGACTCCGGTCTTCGCTGACATCGAGCTGGACCACTACACCCTGGATACAGACCACGTCGCTTCGCTGATTACGGAGAAGACCAAGGGCATCATGCCGGTCCACCTGTACGGCCACCCCTTCGACGTCGAGGGCCTCGGCCGGCTTGCCGCGGGGCGGGGCATCGATCTCTATGAGGACGCAGCCCAGGCCCACGGAGCCAGTTTTAACGGCAAGAAGGTGGGCAGCTTCGGCACCTTCGCCATGTTCAGCCTGTACCCGACCAAGAACATGACCTCCGGTGAGGGCGGCATGGTCACGACGTCGGACGCCGCCGTCGAGCACAAACTTCGGCTGTTGCGCAACCAGGGTATGGAGAAGCAATACGAGAACGAGCTCGTCGGCTTCAACGCCCGCATGACTGACCTCCACGCCGCCATCGGCCGCGTCCAGCTCACCAAGGTGCTCGGCTGGACCGCGCAGCGGCAGCAGAACGCGGCATTCCTCGACGCCAACCTGGAAAACGTCGGAACCCCGGCAGTCAAGGCCGGGGCGGGCCACGTCTACCACCAGTACACCATCCGGGTTCCCGAGGACCGCGACGGGCTGGCCAAGGCGCTGCGGGATGAGTACAACATCGGAACCGGCGTGTACTACCCGGTCCCGAACCACCGGCTTCCGTCCTTCAACCGGACGGAAGACCTGCCCAACACGGAGACGGCCGCCAAGGAAGTGCTCTCCCTGCCGGTTCACCCGTCCCTGAGCCAGGACGACCTCGAGCGGATCGTCGCTGCTGTCAACGCCGTGGCAAAGGCCGGTGCCTGAGATGGCGAATCTGCGCGTCGGCCTGATCGGGCTGGGAATGATGGGCCGGCACCATGCCCGGGTTCTTCGCGAGTTGCCCGGCGTCGATCTGGTGGCTGTGGCGGACGCCTATGGCGATCCGCACGGCGTGGCCGGGGGCCTGACGGTGCTGTCCTCGGTGGAGGAGCTTATTGCCCAGGGCCTGGACATGGCGGTCGCCGCCGTCCCCACGGGGATGCATGAGGAAGTTGGTCTGGCTCTGGCCGAGGCCGGCGTCCACACTCTCGTGGAGAAGCCGATTGCCGAAAGTGCCGCGGCGGGCCAACGTCTCGTGGATGCTTTCGATGCCAAAAATCTCGTTGGGGCTGTGGGCCACATCGAGCGGTTTAATCCTGCGCTGCAGTCGCTGCGGAAGAGGATTGAAGCTGGCGAGCTCGGTGAGGTTTACCAGATTGCCACACGCCGGCAGGGTCCCTTCCCGTCGCGCATCGCCGACGTCGGGGTTGTGAAGGACCTGGGCACGCACGATATCGACCTGACCGCCTGGCTCGCCCAGAGCCGCTTCGAGTCGATCTTCGCCCATGTCACCACACGCAGCGGCCGCCCGCATGAAGACATGGTGGCGGCGACAGGGCAGTTGGAAAGCGGCGTCATCACCAATCACCTGGTGAACTGGCTCTCCCCCATGAAAGAGCGCCTGGTAATCGTCACCGGCGAAAAGGGCGCTTTCGTGGCCGACACGGTCACGGCGGACCTGACGTTCTTCGAAAACGGCACCGTAGCCACGGAGTGGGACTCAATGGCCGCCTTCCGGGGTGTTTCCGAGGGCAACATGACCCGGCTTGCAATCGCCAAACCCGAACCGCTGCGCACGGAACACGAGGCCTTCCGCGACGCCGTCCTGGGGCTGCGCAATGACGTCGTGACCATGCGCGAAGGCCTGGACACGCTGTGCGTTGCCGAGGCCGTGCTGGAGTCCGCGCGCAGCGGGCAGATGGTCAAAGTCGACGTCTCATGACGGGCCGTCCCCGTTTGAGGGTCGCGGTCGCCACCCGGCTTTTCACGCCCGAAGTGGGGGCCGCTGCCTTTCGTCTCCAGGCCCTGGTAGACGGGCTGGTGGCGGCGGGGGCGGAAGTCCACGTCGTGACCACCCGCGCCCCCGGCGGGGCCTCGGCCGGCAGCGTCCCGTTCGGAATCAGCCGTTGGCCCGTATTACGGGACCGCGGCGGCAATGTCCGCGGCTATCTCCAGTACCTGAGCTTCGACATACCGGCCTTCTTCCGCCTGCTGGTTCAGGGTGCGGATGTAGTTGTCTCCGAACCGCCACCCACCACCGGACTGGTGGTGGCCCTCAGCAGCTGGCTCCGCCGCCGTCCGTTCGTGTACTACGCTGCGGACGTGTGGAGTGAAGCGCTGTCCGCAACCGACGTGCCCGGCGTCGTCATCGGCATAATGCGGCGTGTCGAAGGTTTCGTGCTGCGACGTGCCGCCTGCGTCATCGCCATTTCTGACGCCGTCGCCGAGCAAGTCGAGAAGTTCGGCGTGCCGGCGGAGCGGCTCCGTGTGGTGGCCAACGGGGTCGACACCTCGGTCTTCAACCCCAAGGGCGAGGCCGCGGCCAGTGACCGGCCTTATTTCGCCTACACCGGAACCATTTCAGAATGGCAGGGAGCCGACGTTTTTGTCCGCGCCCTGCCGATCGTGCAGGGGACATACCCCGACGCCGAGATCCGCTTTTTCGGGCAGGGCACGGATGAGCAGGCCCTCCGGGCGCTGGCGGCCGAGGTCGCTCCTGGAAGCGTGGTGTTCGGCGGAGTCGTTCCGCCCCGGCAGGCAGCGGACTGGCTTCGGGGAGCCGCAGCAGCACTCGTCAGCATCAAACCAGGCCAGGGCTATGACTTCGCCAAGCCGACCAAAATCTATGCGGCCGCAGGCTGCGGGACTCCGGTGATTTTTGCCGGGGCCGGCGAGGGGGCAGCAGTGGTGGCTGGAAACGGACTCGGCGAAGCCGTCGACCACGACCCCCATGCAGTGGCGGCGGCAATGATCGCCGCGCTCGAAACGGACGACTCCGGCCGTGGACACCGCTCGCAGTGGGTGGCGGACCACGCTTCCCTCGCGGCGGCAGGCCAGGCCGCGGCGGCCGTCATTGCCACGGTGGCGAGGACCCGCCGATGAAGATTCTTGTGGTTACCACCTGGTTCCCCAGCGCGGGCTCGCCGGCCCAGGCCCCCTTCAACCTGGAGCACTCGAAGGCGATCCAACTCCGGCACGACGTCCGGGTGCTGCATGTGCGGCTGGGCAGCAGGCTGCCCGCGGGCGCAGAATCATATGCCGGCCTGCCTGTGCGGCGGGTCTCCCTCGACCCCCGCCGGCCGTGGACGGCACTGTCTGTGCTCCGCATGCTGCTGCGGGAAAGCTCGACGGCGGATGTGCTGCACACGATGGCCTTTTCCTCGGCACTCGTAGCGGCCCTGCCAGCGGTCCTGCGACGGATCCC
This sequence comes from Arthrobacter sp. P1_D12, assembly GCF_056406175.1. NCBI lineage: Bacteria > Bacillati > Actinomycetota > Actinomycetes > Micrococcales > Micrococcaceae > Arthrobacter > Arthrobacter sp. P1_D12. Next base: position 18,788 of record NZ_JBFUAR010000016.1, on the reverse strand, counting down.
CTGGGTTCACTCGGAGCACTGGAGCGGTGTCACGAACCCGCGGAATGTCGCCGGGATGTGGCCACGTTTTGCCTGGTTGCGATGGGTCCTGCGTCTTCCCCACGCCGTGACCGGAGTGACTGCGGAACTCGTGGAGAAACTGCAGGCGTTCGCACGGCCACAGGCTGCCGTGCTGGTTCCCTGCGTCGTTGCCAACGAGCGCCCGCTGCAGCCGCTGCCCGCCGGGGAAGGGCTGCGCCTGGCCGCTGTTGGCGGGTTGGTTCCGGGAAAGCGCCCGCTGCTGGCCATCCGGACCGTGGCAGCGCTGAAGGAATCGGGCCACGACGTGCACCTCAGCTGGGTGGGGGAAGGACCCCTCCGGAGGGAGGCCGAAGAACTGATAGATCAATTGAAGCTCTGCGGGAACGTCACACTGGTCGGCGCGGTAGCACCGGCCGAAGTCTTCGCCTTCTTCGAACAGGCCCATCTATTCTTCCTCCCGACTGCGCATGAGAACTTCTTCACGTCGGCGGCCGAGGCCCTCTCCGCCGGCCGGCCCGTCGTCGTTCCACGAGTAGGGGGATTCACCGACTACGTGACACCAGCGAACGGCGTCCTGGTGAACAACGCTTCGCCGGAGTCCCTGGCGGCCGCGATCGTGGAGGCCCGCCGGACCTTTGCGGAGGTGGAGCCCTCCACCATCGCTGAGCCCATCCGGGCCAGATTCAGCCGAACCACTGTCGGCCGGCTCTTCGAGGACGTCTACGGCCGGGCGTTCGCCACCGCAGGACACACAGGACGGAGCCGGGGTGAATAACGGTGCAACCGGTGCAGCCCCGGCGGTGGACGTCGTCATCGCAGTGCACAGCAGCACCCGGCCCGTGGCAAGGGCGCTCGCCTCGATTGCGGCGGCCGGCCTGGAGTTGAACGCCCCGGAAGGAGTCCGGGCCACGGTCGTGTGCCACAACATCGCCAGGGACGAGATTTCCAGGAACGTTCCACCCGAGCTGGCTGCTGCCACCAGGTTCCTGGAACTCCGGGACGGGATTCCCAGCCCGGCCGGGCCGTTCAACTATGCGCTGCAGCAGGCCACGGCCGAATTCGTTTGCATTCTTGGCAGCGATGACTATCTTGAGCCTGGCGCTCTTCGCCAGTGGCTGGAGCTCGCTCGCAGCCACTCCTCCGCGATGGTCATCGCCCCGCAGCGACATGCCGGCGGGGCGCTGGTGCGGACTCCACCGGTCCGGGTCGGCAGGCGGTTCGATCTGGATCCGGTCAAGGACCGCCTGAGCTACCGCACCGCCCCACTGGGCCTCCTGCGACGCAGTGAAATTCAACGGCTCGGCCTTGAATTCAGCGCGGATCTGCGGACGGGGGAGGACCAGATATTCTCTGCCAAACTATGGTTCGGCGGCGGCCGGATCGACTACGCCCGGGGGGCCGGCAAATACGTAGTTGGCGCCGACGCGGAGGACCGGGTCACCGGTCAGCGACGGGAGATAGGCGAGTTGTTCGCCTTTGCCCTGGAATTGGTTGCCGACCCCTGGTTCGTGGCGCTTCCCCTGGCCCAGCGCCAGGCCCTGGTCACCAAGGTGCTCCGGGTGCACGTATTTGGCGTAATTCTCCCCCGCGCGGACCAAGGCGGCTGGACGGATGCGGAGCGCGAGGAACTCGCGCGCGTGGCCGGTACGCTGCTGGCCGCGGCGCCGGGGGCGGATCGGCCTTTGTCCCTGGCGGACGCCCGGCTGCTCCGCAACATTCTTAGCCCTGGCCCGTTGGCCGAGATGTTGGCAGCGGCAGCATCGCGCCGCAGGTTCGGGCGGCCGCATACCCTGATCGCGTCGACCCCGGCGGCGCAGCTGCATCCAGAAGCGCCGCTGCGGTTCATGGCGGCGTCCGCGTTGCTTTAAAGCAGCAGGGGCGGCAACGGACTTTGTTTCGCCCGTTCCCGCCCCGGCAAGGTGCCGGCGCTTGCTACTTTCTGCCGGACACCGCGTTGAAGTTCAGCAGCGCGTCCACGATCTTCTCGGCGGCGTGCCCGTCGCCGTACGGGGCCGCGTCCGTGGGCTCGGGGGCGGGCCGCTTCACCGTGTCGGCCAGGATGGAGAGGTCCTCGCTCACGAGAACGTTCCACTGTGATTCGAGGGTCTCAACCCACTCTGTCTCGGGACGGATCGTCGTGCACGGCACCCGCAGCAGGAAGGCTTCCTTCTGGAGGCCTCCCGAGTCGGTGACAACGCCTGCACTGTTGAGGACGGCGTTGACCAGTTGCGGGTAGGCCAGCGGCGGGCATACCCGGATGCTTCCCTGCTCCAGCGTCAGTCCGTGACGTTCTGCCAGACTGACCAGGCGAGGATGGGCGAGCAGGAGGACAGGACGGTCCAGGGAGGCCAGGGACGCCAGGATTGACCGGAGACGGGACGGTGAGTCCGTGTTGTCAGGCCGGTGGATCGTGCTGACGTAGTATCCCTGCGGGGCCACGTCGAGGGGGAGTGGCTCCTTCCGGCTCTCCAGCAGGGCACGGACCTGGTAAAGGACGTCGGTCATGACGTCGCCGACGAGGACGGTCTTGGCGGCGAGGCCCTCGTTGGCCAAGTGGTCAACGGCCACGTGCGTGGGGGCCAACAGCAGGTCCGCGGCGTGGTCGGTCAGGACGCGGTTGTGTTCTTCGGGCATGCGACGGTTAAATGAACGCAGCCCCGCCTCGAGGTGAGCCAGGGGAATATGCATCTTGACCGCGGCTATGGCAGCGGCCAAGGTAGAATTCGTGTCGCCGTATACCAGGACGCAGTCTGGTTTGGCCTCTTCCAGGATCTCCTCGAGGCCTCCGAGCATGGCCCCCGTCTGTGCGCCGTGCTTGCCGGACCCCACGCCGAGGTTGAAATCGGGCGCTGGAATACCCAGGTCACGGAAGAAAACATCGCTCATGAGTTCGTCATAGTGCTGGCCGGTATGGGCAATCAGGTGCTCCGCCCGGCCGGTGATAGCTGACGCGATCGGCGCGAGCTTTACAAACTGTGGTCTTGCGCCGACGACGCTGAGAATACGCATACTCCCAGCTTATGCGATAGCCGCCCCCCGCCACGGCGGCTGTGACCCCGCGCACCCGTCGGTACCGGGCGCAGCATGGTTAGCAGGCGTTGACCTTGAACAATTTGGCCGCGCCCTGATGGTCCACGAGTTCAACCTTTGCCCCCGGGGTCGCCAGCACGTTGTCGAACGCGGGATATGCCTGAGCCTCCACGAAGTTGAGGATGTAGAAGCGGCCGAAGTCGAGGATGTAGCGCACGTGCTCTTTCTCCGCGAGCTGGCAGGTTTCAGCTCCCCTTTGCGACGTCGTTAGGTCCATCGCAATCTTGCGAAGATCGGCGTCGGGCCCCGGCGAAAGGTGGTACTGGGTGACGCGGCGACCAGATATGGCGAAGGCCAGCGGCCCGCCGTTGAACGGGTTGACGCCGATAACTGCATCCTTCGGGACAGTCGAATCGAGTCGGGACATCAGGGCGAATTCATCACTGGATACAGCCCAGCCCGGGGCAAAGGAATATGAGTTGCTGATCTTGGTCGACACTGCGGTCAGCCCGGGGCTATGGACGCGATCCACCAGGGTGGAGAGTACGAGCGCAAGAATCGCAGCTGCTGCGACGGCGTACAGGCTCCCGGATCCCCTGAACTCAGGGAGGCCAAGCCGTCGGCCGGCGCCACGTTTCGCGCCGATGCGCCGGAGCCATCCCCTGACCGCGGACACCAGGCCGTCAGCACCCACGCTGGCAAGGACAATCATGAACAACGGCACCAAGGCCGCGAGCCGGTACGGATCCTGGTACCAGCTGCCGATCGTGAAATGCCGGAAGCGGCCCTGATACATGACGACGGCGACGACGTAGAGGGCAGCGGCAATGAGTGCGCAGGCAATAATCCAGCCGCCTCTCCGCCGCCAGATGATGGTGATGATGCCGACCAGGGCCGCCACCGATGCGACCATTGTGTCGCCGCCGCCGAGGAGTGTGCCCGTAGCGACGTCGCCCATGGCCTGCTCCAGGGTCCGGCTGGGTTGCCAGCTGTCGAAGTTCAGGAGCAATGCCTGCCAGACGATAAGGAAAGCGGTAGCCGCCGCCAGACCCCAAAGGACTGTCAGCCCGATTGCCCTATTGCCGGCTGTGGAGCGGATGCGGGCACGCATCTGGGAGAACCACGCGGCGGCAATGAGCGGGACGGAGAACGCCAGGAGTGCCGTGACACCGTTGGGCTGCGAAAGGAACAACGCCGCAACCGCGATTGCCAGGAAGGACCAGAGGCTGACGTCGTCCAGGAATCTTTCGCGCCCGGCTCGGAACAGCCCCACAAGGATGAGCAGCGCCAGAGGCAGCAAGCTGTAGGCAAGGGTATTGGGATAGAGCGGGCCCCACTGGAGCAATTGGAAAGGGAACATCCAGAAGCCGCCACTGAGGGCACCGGCAACCACAAGCGGCAGGACGCGGGGACCGACGATGCCGCGGACCAGCATGATGCAGGCGAAGGGCCACAGGAGCGCGCTCACCGCTACGACCACGGCGTTCTCGCTGACGAAGACGTCGTTGTTGGTCACCTGGGCCACGAGGGCAGCCAGCGAGTGCCATACGGACGGGTAGATGGCAATCCCGGAATCCGGGCTGAGCATCCGTCCCAACGTCAGGGACGAGGCATTGCCGGTTTCGAGGATGTACCGGATCGCATTGAGGTGAAAGATATTGTCGTACACCTGCGCGAAGTTCCCGGGCTTGCCGATGGCAGGGAGCAGACGGTTGAGAATAAGGGTGGAGCCCGCCACCATGCCGCCCAGGATTGCCGCCCATTGGACGGAGGGCGCCACCGAGGCTGGAGCGACTGCGGCAACCCGTCCTTTTAAGGATCTCCGTAACAGGAATGCCAGGCCCGTGCAGATTGCTGTCACGAGCAGATAGCTTAGGAGCCCCCAGTCCAGCCGGAGCAGTCCTCCCACCACACCCGCGAGCCCTATGAGTCCGCAGGAGGCCAAGGGGGACATTGCCGCGGAGGCAAAGCCCTTGGCGCCCAGCGCCCTCGCGAGCATCAACCCGGGGAGAAACATCAAGAGTGCGGCCACGGCGATAGCGGGAAACGCCTGCCACCAGTTCATTAATGCTCCTGCTCGTCCGAATTATCGACTCGAGTCTAGCAAGCGAGACTGGTGACCTTGCGCCGGTGATCCTCCAGCAACGGCCCCGATGGCGCGGGTTCCGTTATCAGAGTGCGGAGACCGGTGCTGTGAAAACGCCAGTCGCGGCACGCAGTCTCTCGCTGAAGTAGTGGCGGAGCGTTGAATCGCGGGACAGGGAGTCCTGCAGCCGTGGTGTAAGCAATGCCCCCCTGCGTCCGGAGCTCCGGTAATCTGCCGCCAGCGCGCGCAACTGCCGAAGCTCACCGGCCGCGCCCGCGGCCTTGATGAGGGCGACGTCACGACGGCTGATACTTGGAATGGAACCGCCGGCAAACGCCAGGACCCTGTCGGCCACGGCGCGCCAGTAGAGTCTTTCGTCGGGATCCCACAGCGGGGGCCGGCCGGGGGAGTCTGGGGCGTCAGCGCGCCTGAGCAGGGCCCCGATGCCGTGCACCCTCAGGATCTTGTGCGCGATGGCGCGCCTTTCCGGCGTCGATGCCCCCTGCAGCCAGTCCGTATCAAGCAGGTGTTCCAGCCACGCGAACTCCTGTCTTAGCGGCCGGATTGAGCTGGTCACGCGGGCCGGACCCGAATCATCCGTCTGGCGGTACGCGGGCGCGCCGTACGGATAGCAAATGGCACCGGAACGGAACCACAGCCGCAGCGTCGGCTCAATGTCTTCGCCGGTAAGGATACCCTCGGTGTAGCCGAACCCCAGTGCGAGCAGGCTCTCTCGGCGTAGCAGGCCGTAGGGCACGCTGCGGTACGCCAGCCCGTCCCGGAGGGGGTGAAGGATCCTGGGCTTTGACGGTCGAATTCGTGGGGACTGAAGAATGTTGCCCGACGGGGTCCGTAACGGTGCGATCACTGCAGCGGCGGCACGCTTCTCGGCCACTTGCCACCACGACAGCAGCGACCCGGGTTCCAGATAGTCGTCCGAGTCGAGGAAGCTCATGTAGGTCGCACTGCTGCGGGCCAGGGCGTAGTTGCGGGGGCCGGCCGGTGACGCCACGCCGTCGGTGTGGGCGAGATAGGTGACACCGGCGACACCGGAAGGAAATCCGGGCTGAGTCAGGCCGTCCGCCGGAAGGTTGTGGAGCACGACCGTCACGTTCAAGTCGACGCCGCGGGTGGCCAGCGCGGAGCGCTGCCCAGTGACGGACGCTATTGCACGCGTTATCGGCCGCGCTGGATCATGGATCGGGATGACGACTTCGATGCTTTGGCGCATGGACTAAGCACTCCTGAACGAGGTTATTTGGGGAGTCCCGCGATAACCTTACTGGGTGCAAAACGAAACTCGGGATTCATCGGCGCCGGCTCAGATCTTGCATGCGCCGTCCCCCGGGAGCCGTCGGGACAAGGCGGCAGGGATGAGGGCCGATCCTCATGTACTTCAATTCAACGATTGCGCTTTCGTGGCCCGGACTATGGTCCGGGCGGCCGGCCGGGCAGGTAAGAAGTGGGACTATTTGCCGCCCGAACTTGTGCGTCCCCTGACGCCTGCGCCGGCAAACCCGGTCCTGGCCCGGGCGGGCTTTGTCCCGTTTCTCGCCCGTAGGGCCGCAAAGCTCTGGCAGGCGGACGTCGTCCATGTCCACTACGCCACCAGTGCGCGGTTGCTCCGGGAACGGGGTATGCCGAGGCGTCCATACGCCCTGACGTTGCATGGAACCGACATTCGCAAACAGTGGACCGATCCTGCCTTCCACGATGAGATCCAGCGGGCTATCGACGGCGCCGTGCACGTCTTTTACGCGAACAATGACACCGCCGAAAACGCGTTGGCGGCACGCCCCGATGCCGAATTTCTGCCTGCATTGGTTGACGCAGCCAGTCTCCCGGCCTGGCGGCCGGACGCCCGGCCGACCATTCTCTTTGTCTCGCGCTGGGACGAGGACAAGGGGGTGGAGCGGCAGTTGAGCCTGGCTCGCCGGCTTCGGCGCGCGGTCGCTCCGGAAGTGCGAATTCTCGGACTGAACTGGGGGCCGGGGGCGGGGCGGGCGGCTGAGGCGGGCGTGACGTTGCTGGAGCGCATGTCGCAAGAGGAATACCACCGCGTTATGTCCGGGGCCCATGTCTGCGTCGGTCAGGCGACCAACAATTTCGCCACCAGCGAGTTCGAGGCCCTGTGCATGGGCGTGCCGCTCGCCGCCGTCGGGGCGCGCCTGGCGCGGCCGGACGACGGCTCGACGCCCCCGGTTCTGGAGGGAACGGAGGACGATGTGGTGGCACAGGTCCTCGAGGCGCTCAAGGACCCACCGGCTGCCGCGCGTACGCTGGGCGGGTCCACCTGGGCCCTGCCCAGATATGACGCGGCGGCGTACGTGGACCGCCTGGAGGATCTCTACCGGAGAATCGCCGGCCGGTAGGGGACTGGCCGGCGATTCCCGGAGGCGACCGGGCCGCCTACAGCGCGCGTGCCTCCGGGCGCGCCGCCTCACCTGCGGCGGGGGCGCCGCCGTCAAGAGTGTGAAGGCCCGCGAGAGCAGCCTGCTGGGCGAAGTCCGGATTGATGCGGATGACCTCGTCGAAAATCCCCTGCGAAACGATAGTGCCGTCCTTCATGAAGCAGATCTGGTCGTTGTGCCGGATCGTGGAGAGACGGTGAGCCACGGAGATTACGGTGATCTCCCCGTGCAGTTCGCTAATTGCATTAGCGACTGCAGCCTCAGTGGACGTGTCCAGCGCACTGGTAGCCTCGTCGAGCACCAGGACCAGGGGATCCATGTACAGGGCACGGGCAATGCCCAGGCGCTGGCGTTGTCCGCCTGACAGGGCCAGCCCCCGCTCGCCGACCCGGCCATTGATTCCACCCGCGCGGGTATTGACGGTGTCGAGGAGCTGGGCGCGTTCCAGCGCGCTTCGGACTTTGGCCTCGTCAATGTCGCCGCCCCAGCTCAGGGCCACATTCTGGGCGACGGTGCCGTCGAAGATCGCTACATCCTGGGGCACATAGCCCACACGCTTGCGCCAATCGGAAAGCACGTCCTCGAGCGGCACGCCGTCGAGGGTCATGGTGCCTTTCGATGGGGTCAACAAGCCCAGGAAGATGTCGATGAGGGTGGACTTGCCAGCACCCGATTGCCCCACGATTCCCACTGACGAGCCGATGGGCAGCCTGAGGCTGATATTGGTGACCGCCGGCCCCTCTGCCCCCGGATAGGTGAATTCAACGTCCTTCAGTTCGAGCATTTTCGGCTCGTTGGTGATGGGGGTCTTGCCCAACTTCTCGGCGTTCTCCCGGAAGACGGCCGCTTCCTTGATATCTCGCATCACGATCTCGGTGTAGGGAAGAGTCGACTGGATCAGGGTTATCTGACCTTGGACCGTGGTCAGTGCCGGCACCAGCTTGAAGCCCGCCAGACCGAAGATCGCGACAGATGACATCGCAGTTTCTATGCCGCCAATCATGTAGCCCACCGCACCAATCAGCAGGAAGCCGCCGATCAGGGCCATGTCGATCACGAACTTGGGGACCGAACTGATGAACCTGATGTTCGACCGTGAACGGGCCGCACGTTCCCGGCTGTGCAGGACGATGCCGCCTACTTCTTCCGCCTTGTCGCGGAGGGTGATTTCCTTGAGTGCCCCGAGCATTTCAGACACCAGAGTGGACATGCGCTGCGCGGCGTCGCGGTTGACCTTTCCTGCCTCATAAGACTTCTTTGAGAGCCACAAGTAAAGGAACGCCGCGATGATCCCGAGATAAAGGACAGTGGACAAAGCGGTCTGCCAGGATGCAGCGACCAGCACCACGAGCACCGATGCGAAAGTCAGCGCCTGGGCCGGCAGCGTGACAGCCGGGAACAGCACACCCGATACGGTGTTGGCGATTCCGACGTCGATCATCCGGACGAGCTCAGTGGTGGACCGCTTCATCCGTTCCGTCCACGGAGCACGGATGTAGCTCTGGAACAGAATGGAGCCAATCTCAAGTTCGTAGTCGGCAAACCGGCGGGTGGACACCCATTGAAGCCAGATGCTGAGCACGGACTTCAGGATCATGACCATGGCCGAGGAGACGAGGATCAAGAGACTCGTCTCCTGAGTGACCGTTCCAATAACAGGCAGTGTCATCGTCCCGCCCTTGAGAATCTGGTTCAATACCAAAGCAAAGACGCCCAGCGCCGCCGAGTCGAGGAGCGAAAGAACGGCCGAGAGCACGCCAAAGAGGGTGAGGAAGCGCCTCGCATTGTCGGGGAGAAGAGGCAGCAGCTCGCGCATCGTGCGGCGCAGTTGTTTCAAGGAGTACTCCAAAGCGGCGGGGAAGAATCCTTTCCATACTACGCGGGGTGCTGTCTGGGCCCCTTTTGCCGGCGCCGGACGGATGAACGCCCAGCGGCCCAAATCGACGGTGATGACTGTGGAATACTTGATGGGTGAGTCGCACTTGGATAGTCATACCTATGTACAACGAGGCCTCCGTCGTTGGCGGGGTGATCGACGGAATCCGCCAAGAATTTCCGAATGTCGTGTGCGTCGACGACGGAAGCAGCGACGGCTCGCAGGATGTGGCCAGGAAAGCTGGCGCTGTGGTCGTCCAACACCCGGTCAACTTGGGCCAGGGGGCGGCACTTCAGACAGGCTTCGAGTATGCGCTCCAGGATCCTGAACTTGACTGCATCGTAACGTTCGACGCCGATGGTCAACACCGGGTTGAGGACGCCAAAGCAATGGCTGACCGTGTGCGGACAGGCGAAGCCGACCTGGTTCTGGGCTCACGGTTCTTGGACGGCCGGACGAAACTTTCCCCGGCAAAGCGTCTGGTGCTGCGGACCGCTGCGGTCCAGTCCCGGCTGGCGACCGGAATGGCGCTGACCGACGCCCACAATGGGTTGCGCGCCATTGGGCCGAACGTCGCCCGCAAGATCCACCTCACACAGAACAGGATGGCGCACGCCTCGGAGTTGATCCACCAGGTGTCCGAGATCAAGCCGCGCTGGGTGGAACACCCCGTGGAGATCATCTACACCGATTACTCAAAGGCAAAAGGCCAGTCCTTGCTGAACTCCGTCAACATCATCGCTGACCTTCTGTTTAGGTGAGAAATTGCAGATCATAGTCCAAATAGTCCTCGTCCTGGCCGTCATCGTCGTCTCCCTGGCGCTCATGCGGGGCGGTTCAAATGCCCGGCACCTCGCCATCCGCCGGATCATGCTGGTGATTTTCGCAGTGGTGGCGGCGTTGTCGATTTTCTTCCCGGAACTGCTGACCATGCTCGCCCGTTCCCTGGGCATTGGCCGCGGCACAGATCTTGTCCTCTACGGGCTGATCGTCAGCTTCATGGTTTTCATGGCCACAACCTACCAGCGCTTCCGGCACATGGAGACAACGCTCACCCAACTTTCCCGGCGGATCGCCATTGACGAAACCCCCCGCCCCTGGCTTAAGGATGCGCCGCAGACCACTTCGACCTTGTTCTCGGAACGGATGCGGGAGACCGAGTGACGGTTCTCAGGTCACGCCCGGAAGGTAGCACCGACGTCGCTTCGCTTCGCGACTATTCACTGGACATCCTGCGAATTCTCAGTATTTGCGGCGTCGTCGCGATCCACCTCTTCGGGTACGTTGTTGGGCACTCCGAGCGCGGGTCACGCAACTGGTGGCTGGGGGCAACCTTGGATATCCCCTTCATCTGGGTGGTTCCGGTTTTCGTGATGATCTCGGGCGCACTCCTGCTGGCGCCCCAAAACAGGGTCCTGGCGCCACGATCCTTTTACCGCAAGCGGGCGGTGCGGCTGCTGCCGGCACTTATCGTGTGGCACTTGATCTATCTGGTTGGAGTCCGCTGGCTGATGCGCGGGGAAGAGCTGGCGCCGGCCAGGGTGGTCCAGCTGCTCTTTGACGGCTCCGTCTTCACCCAGCTGTATTTCCTTTGGCTGATTCTGGGCCTTTACATGGTTGCTCCGCTCATCACGGTGTTCCTGCAGGACGGCGGCCCTCGGCGGGCCCAGACCCTTGCGGTCGTGCTGTTGGCCGCCACCGCGCTGGCCTATATGGCTCCTGGAATCGCAGCGGCGCTGGGCTTCGCCAGACCGATCAGCCTGAACATCTTCACTCACTGGCTGCCATACGTCGGCTATTTCGTGGCTGGCCGCGCGCTGAGGGACGTCAAGCTCAGCGGACTGTCCCTTGTCGCCGCCGTCGCGGCCGCACTTGGTTTGGCGGGACTGGTTCTGTGGCAGTACGGACACCCGGGGCAGGCAGGGTTGCTGAGCGTGGTCTCGCCGGTCAGCTACCTCTCGCTGACCGTCATGATGTTGGCCATTGCGGTATTCCTCTCGGCCAAGTCCATTTTCAGCCGCGTCACCCCTGCACCCGCGACCGGCCGGATGCTGGTCACCCTCTCCGGAGCTTCCTTCGGCGTATTCCTCATCCACCTGCTGGTCTTCGAGGTCATCAGGCTCAACGTCCCGGCGGTCTTCGACGGCAAGTCCATCGCGGCGGCCATCGCAAGCTTCGCGGCTACCCTCACCGTAAGCTTTTCCGTCTCTGTCCTTGCAGGGCGGACTCCGTTCCTGCGGAACATTTTTTAGCGGCAGACATTCACGCCCGCGGCGCCGGCGGGACCCATCCTGGCGTGAAGGTTGGCCTCGCGGTCTGGAATGATGGAGGCATGACTGCCTTGCCCCGACTTCTCATCATTTCCTTCTCGCCGATCCGGTCTGACCCGCGCGTGCTCAAACAGGTGGGTCTCTTCAGCGGCAAGTATCACCTCATCACGTGCGGCTACGGGGCCGCGCCGGATGGCGTGGATGAACACCTCGCCTTGTCGGCCGACGCTATTGGCTGGCCTTCGGACAGGATCGGGCTGCTGGGCCGCCGCTACCGGCGCGCCTACGACCAAATGTCGGCGGTCCAGCAGGCGCGGAAGCTGCTGGCCGGCGTTCGCGTTGATGTCATCCTTGCCAATGACCTGAACACGCTGCCGTTGGCCTTGGAACTGGAACCGAAATACGGTGTCCATTCCGATCTCCATGAGTTTGCGCCCAAGGAAAAGGACGACGACCTCAAGTGGCGTCTGTTCGTCGCACCGTACATGCGGTGGCTCTGCCGCACGTACCTGTCCCGGGCCCGCTCCCTCACTACGGTCGCCCCTGGCATCGCGGCGCAGTACACCCGGGACTTCGGGGTCGCGGCGGATGTGGTCACCAACGCGGCGCCCTTTGCGGAAGGAACGCCGCGGCCTGTCGGCGGGACAATTAGGCTGATCCACAGTGCGGCGGGGCAGCGCTACCGGAAGCTGGAGAACCTCATTGAGGCAATGCGCAGCGCGCCGTCCGGGGTTGAGTTGGACATGATCGTGATGCCCAACGAACCGGATTACGTCGCCGAACTGAAGCAGGTAGCGGCTGACGTGCCCGCGGTGAAGTTCCGCGCTCCAGTGCCTTATGCGGAGCTGGTTCAGACCTTGAGCGAATATGACGTCTCGCTGGTGTTCCTTCCCCCGACGAATTTCAATATGGAGAACGCGTTGCCCAATAAGTTCTTCGAGGCGGTCCAGGCGCGCCTGGGAGTGGTGGTGGGACCCTCACCGTCGATGGTGGAAATCGTCAACCAGTACGGTTTTGGCACCGTCACCCCGGACTTCTCTCCGACGGCACTGGCAACCACGATCCGGTCGTTGACCCCCGAGCAGATCATGGAGTGGAAGCGGGCGGCGGACCGCGCCGCCAAGCCGCTGGCAGCGGAAACCCAGCTAGGGATCTGGGAAGCAGCGATCCGCGCCCTGCTGCCTGCCTCCGATTCTGCGGTGTCCTGAGTGTTGCTCCAGGAGAACTGACCGCGGCGGGGCTCTCGATCGCGGCGCTCCGGTAGGCTTGAGGCGCTTTGCTGATCGGCAGCAGGAACAAGAGGAAGTGCCCTTCATTGGACTCTGGCAACGCAGTGCGGTCCGTCGTCGCACGTTGGTGGACGGTGGCCGTCGTAGGCCTCGTGGCTTTTCTGTTTCGGCTCCTGCCGCTGACGAACTCCAACACTTTGGGGGGATTTCGCGGGTATGACGACGGAGTCCACTACGCGTCCGGCGCGTATCTGATTTCCGGGGCGCTCCCGTATCGCGATTTTGTGCTGGTACATCCCCCGGGCATAAGCGTGCTCATGGCGCCTTTTGCCTGGATTGGCGACATGACCTCTGATCGCTGGGGGATTGGGCTCGCGCGGATTCTTTTTGTAGTCATCGGGACGTCCAGCGCGATGATTGTCGCATCACTGCTGAGATCCCGCGGAGCCTCCGCAAGCCTTATCGGTGGCGGCCTTTACGCGGTGTGGGTGGCGGCCAACATTGCCGAGCGATCGATAATGCTTTCGGCGCTGTTGAACGTGTGTCTCCTCCTTGGCCTACTGTTCCTGCGCAAATACAACGGTGACCGCAGGGCGCGCTGGCCCCTTCTGGCCGGGGCCATGCTGGGGCTGGCGCTGACCTTCAAGCTCTGGGCCGTCATTTCGATACTTGTCGTGGCAGTCTTCGTTGCGGTGCGCTTCGGCCGTCGTGAATTGCTGACGTTCTTGGGCGGGACGGCTTCCGTAGCCGTGGTGGTGGTCGGCCCGTTCCTCCTTGCGGCGCCGCAGGCGATGTTCCAGGACGTCGTCTTGGCACAGATAGGACGCACGGATGTGCGCAAGGGGATTGAGCTACGGCTTGAATATCTTGTGGGTTCGCCTGTGCCGCCGTTTGTGCTGTGGATTTTGGCAGCGCTGCTACTCATCGCCGTCCTGGCGCCCTGGGTGGCGGGTGCCGTTGATCGCAGGCCGTATTTCGCCAGCGACGATGCCTGGTGCTGGTCCCTTCTCGTCGTGGCGCAATCAACCGCGCTCCTGACGTCCGGCAGCTTCTTTGACCATTATTCGAATTTTGTGGCACCAGCGGTCGCGCTGACGTTGGGAGCCTTCGTTGGCTTGCTGGCTCGTCGTGCCGGCCGCTGGGTGGGGCAGTCCGGGCCGGGGATAGTCGCAGTTCTCGGAATGGCCGCTCTGGTGCCGGCAGGCATCGCGGGATTTTCGCTAAATCCTGCTCCGCTGCAGGATGTCAGCGAGACTGCGATTGCTGCGGCGGTGGCCAAACACCAGTGCGTCTGGGCTCCCTTCGCGTACATGTCCATTGTTTCTGATTCCCTGAGCCGCTCAGTCGCCAGGGGATGCGCTCCTTTAGTTGACTATTCGGGAGTAAAAATGATCATGGGCGGGCTAAAGGAGGGCAATGCGCTCGATGTTCTTCGCGCGACTGATAATGGGGAAGTGACGAAGCTGGCGGCGGCGGACGCTGCCGTCATTGGCGCCCCTCACTCCCGATACCTGATAACTAAGCGCATGGATGATGTCCTGCGTTCAAAATTCAGGCTAACCACACGGAGCAGCAACATGGAGGTATGGGTACGCCGCTGATCGTGGTCCGGCGGCCCCGGACCGACAGGGACGACTGTCAGTAGGCCGAGGTCGCAGTGGAGACCACGGTCGACGACGGCACGGTTCCTGCTGTGGTGCGCGTGGCCCACTTGCTCCCCGCGACTATGGGGTAGTAGCTGAGCTGTCCGTTCTCAAGGAGTGCCATGATCCCCCTGGAACCGGCACCGGCAAAGCCTGAGGTGCTGGAGAACTGCCTGAAGTACTGCCACGATGAGCCAATGGTTGTTCGCGTCTCGGAGATAAAGCCGCTCTGGCCATTGGAGCGGTAGAGCCGCATGGCGCCGAGAGAATTGACGGCAAGCAGATCCTGGTTGCCGTCGCCGTCGAAGTCGGTCATGGCGATCTTCAGGCCACCCCAGCTCACGCCGATTTTCACCGGGGCGCTGAGGGCCCGACCGGAAATATTGGCCCAGTAATACAGGGCGCCGTCCGTTCCGTAGCCGACGAGCCCCGGATAGCTGCTCGACTTCACCCACCGTCCGGTGACGAAAGCCGTCTGGGCGAAGCCACTGCTGGCGAGGACGACCGGGCCGGTGAATCCGCCGGTCTTGGCACCGAAGTATACGCTCAGGGCACCCGAGGACCACTGGGCCAGCACATCGGGAACACCGTCCTTGTTCCAGTCGAGAACGTTGAGGGTCTTAGCGGTGGACCAGCCGGTGCCGATTGGGTACGGCGTGTTGAAGCCGCCGGTTCCGCTGGCCGGGTGTGCCCACAACTTGCCCGCGGAGTCGACCCGCACGATGTCGGACGGTGAGGAAAGGGGCTGCTGGCGGATGATGGTGGGGCTGCCTGCTATGAAAATCGTGTTCCATCCCGTCGCCAGGCCCTTCTTGGGTCCCAGGACGCCCTTGGCCAGCGGGTAATAGCTGAGGGCACCAGTTACGTCACGGACCAGCAGGCCCGTGGACCCAGTGCCCGTGAAGCCACGGGCCGGACTGATGCTGTTCATAGCGGACCACCCGACGCCGAGCTGAGGTCGGGACTCGTTAATGAATGTTCCGGAGCCGTTGGAGCGCAATAGCGTCATCGCACCGACGTTGTCCACGGCGAGGAGGTCCTGGCTGCCGTCCCCGTCGGCGTCCAGCATGGTGACGTCCGTGCGGGCAAAAGTCGTACCGAGGGTTACCGGGGCTCCCAGGGCGCTGCCGCTGGCATGGCTGTAAAACGCCACGGCGCCGTCCGGTCGGCGGACAATCAATCCGGGATACCTGGAGCTCTTCAGCCATGGTCCAAAGGTGACGTCAGAACCGACCAGTCCCGAGAGCAGAACAGCGGGGCCGGAGAAGCCGCCGCTGGACAGGCCGGTGCGGAGGGTGAGCGCACCCGCGCTGGTTTGGACCGCCAGGTCCTGGATGCCGTCCGCATTCCAGTCGACAACATGCACGGAGGCTATTCCCGTGAAGCCTGCTCCAATCTTGATGGGACTGCCAAGGACTCCGGCGCCGGTCGGGCGTCGGTAGAGACTGCCGTCGGCGTAAGCACTTACGACGTCGGACGCGGCCTTAATGGAAGGGGTCCCCGCTGGTGGCGAGCTTGGAGGAGTGGGGGCCTGAGCGTTGATGTTTTCGCCGCCGGCGATCAGGAAACCGCCCCACGACGATCCAATGACCGTGGAGGCGCCCCAGCTGGAGTTCCCCGGAACGGGGTAGTACCGAAGATAACCGTCACGGGTGCGGGCCATGATGCCGGTAGCCGCGTAGCCCTTGAACGAGAAAGTCACTGTCACACTGGTCATCTGGTTCCATGAGGTTCCGACAGTCGGGCGCGTTTCAGCGACAAAGGAGCCCGAGCCGTTGGAACGATACTCGCGCATGGTCCCGGCAGAGTCTTGGGCGAGGATGTCCTGGTTGCCGTCGCCGTCAAAGTCGACCATGGTCAGATTCAGGTTGCTCCAGCCGCCGCCGATCTTGCTGCCGGCGCTCACGACTCCTCCGGAACTGTTGCGCCAGATGGCGAGGTTGCCGGCGTCGTCCCGGGTCAGGACCTGAGGGAAGTAACTGCTGCTCAGCCAGTACCCGATGGTGAGCTGGTAGCCGCCCCACCCGGAGGCCGCCAGCACGGGCCCCGCCGAGAAGCCGCCGCTAGCGACGCCGAGGTAGACATTGACCCGGCCGGAGGTCCATTGAGCTACCACGTCTAGGACCCCGTCGGCGTTCCAGTCGATCACGTTGATCGACCGGAGTCCCGTCCACCCTTGGCCGATCTGCTTCCGCGCACCAAGACTGCCGGTGCCGGTGGCCGGGTAGTCCCACAGGGCGCCGCCAGCATCAGCGGCCACGACGTCGCCGGTAGACATGATCGAAGGCTTCAGGACGACCCCGTCAGCAGTGGAGGCGAATTTTTGCAAGTTGGCGTAAGTGCCGTTCCAAGCGTTCGAGTCACCGGCGAAGGGGCCCGTGCTGCTGTACTGCCAGACGCTGTAGGTTCCCCAGCCGTTCGGCACGTTGCCGACGTACGTCGAGTAGGACGCCAGGTGAAGCGGTTGGCTCCCGAAGGCCCCCGAGTTGCCGGTGCACTGGGACCACCAGCCCGCAGTGGTGTAGATCATGGGCAAGCGGCCGGTTCGGGCCAGTATGCGGTTGGAGAAGTCCCTAATCCAGCTGACCATGGCGGCGGCACTCATGTTGTAGCAGGTGTTGCCGAGAGTGCTGTACGGGTTGTATTCGATGTCCAGCAGCGGCGGCATGGTTTTTCCGTCGGGACTCCAGCCGCCGCCGCTGGTGATGAAGTAGTCCGCCTGCGCGGCGCCGGTGGAGACGGACGGAAGCGCGAAGTGATAGGCGCCGCGCATGAGGCCCGCGTTTAGGGAACCGGAGTACTGGGCTGCAAAAGTGGGGCTGCGGTAGCTGAGGCCCTCGGAGGCTTTCACGTATGCGAAGCGGGCGCCCATGGAGTACTGCGCCGGCCAATTCACCGTAGGCTGGTAGCCGCTCACGTCCAGGCCTTGAACGCCGGGGGCCTGCCAGGTGCTTTCGATCTGCAGGGACTCCGCAACGGCTGAAGAACCGCCGGACCGGGGGGAGCCGGCCAGCCGCGTTTTCAGGCCTTGGCCCATGTACGCGCCGTTTGCTCCGATGGCAGCGTTGAGCGCCTTCATATCGATGGCTCCCGGAGCGGTATCCGTTACTGCCTGCGTCGTCGTTGCCATCGGGACGGGGCTGGGTGGCGGCGTGGATTCAGTCGTCGACACACTGCGGGCTGCGGGTTTTGGGCTTGCAGTTGCGGGGGCCGGGGCAGTTGGTGAAGCTGACGGCTCCGGTGCGAGAGGCCAAGCCTGCGCTGGAAGGCCGAGCGCCGATATCGCGGTGACGACCACGACTGCCACCGTCTTGAGCCGCGAAGTGGGTCGTATTGACAAGGTCGTGTTCGGCTTCATGTGTCTCTCCGGAGCCCTAACGTGCTCCGCAAAACACGCTACCTAGTTCATCATGACCGGTCATCCGCGAATCGGAAGCCGATACGTCAATTCGTTGGTCTTGACGCCGAAACGATAGCACCGGATCGGCTGTGATACCAGAGTGACCGATGGTGTCTCTGCTGTGAGAGTGACATGTGGGATGTAGATTTCTGTGGGCGGCTCGGCATTGCCCGGTGCGGATCGCCTGGTACTGGAGCAGATTCACTTGAAGGAAACTTTTGTGCCCAGCGCAGCTGTCCAGCTAATGGTCCCGCCCTGGAAGCGCTGGTAGCAGCCGCCGGCGGCCACGCCGCAGATCTCGTTCGTGACGGGGTAGCCGAGTTTGCCTTTTTCGTAGCCCAGGGTGCCCCAGGTTGTGCGGATCGCGCCCCAGGTGGCGTGGGCGCCGGTGCCGGGCGACCAGTGGATGGTTCCGCCCTTGAAGCGCTGGTAGCAGCCGCCGCCGGCCAGGCCGCAGATCTCGTTGCTGGTTGGGTAGCCGAGTTTGCCGTTTTCGTAGCCCAGGGTGCCCCAGGTTGTGCGGATGGCGCCCCAGGTGGCGTGGGCGCCGGTGCCGGAGGTGTAGTGGATGGTGCCGCCCTGGAAGCTCTGGTAGCAGCCGCCGCCGGCCACGCCGCAGATCTCGTTCGTGACGGGGTAGCCGAGTTTGCCTTTTTCGTAGCCCAGGGTGCCCCAGGTTGTGCGGATAGCGCCCCAGGTGGCGTGGGCGCCGGTGCCGGGCGACCAGTGGATGGTTCCGCCCTTGAAGCGCTGGTAGCAGCCGCCGCCGGCCAGGCCGCAGATCTCGTTGCTGGTTGGGTAGCCGAGTTTGCCGTTTTCGTA